>NZ_LLZH01000318.1:0-350120 GCF_001509495.1 Actinoplanes awajinensis subsp. mycoplanecinus
CCTCCCCGCCACACTGTCAAAGGGGGAGCCCCCAGGGAGGGCGGGCTCTGTGTGGGGACTTTCGGCGCGCTCCGCACCCCAACTTCACACACAACGCCGGCAACGCCGCAGCGTGGGGACTTTCGGTGCGCACCGCACCACAACTCCACACACAACGCTGGAAACACCGCAACGTGGGGACTTTCGGTGCGCTGCGCACCACGGGACTGTGGGTGGGTGGCTGGGTGCTTGAGCTTTGGGTGCGCTCGGGACCGCGGGCGGGAGGGGACGCTCCAGCCCGGATGCGGCGTCGCGGTCCGGGCGGGCCGGCTGCCTCGCGTTCAGCCACGGGACGTGGCCGTTGCGGTTGTGGGAGGGGTAGGTCGTACCGAAGCGGGGTTGGAAAGTCGGTCAGGACTGACCGCGGCCGTAGTGCGACATCGGACACGTGAGGGGGAGTCCCGGAGGCGCGGGCGTGGTGCATAGGCTTCGGGAATGGATGACAAGAGTGTGCTGACCCGGATCAACGGCCTGGTCGAGGAAGAGCACGAGCTGCGGCAGCAGCTGAGCCAGGGCAAGATCTCCTCCACCGAGGAGCACGAGCGGCTCAAGGACCTCGAAGAGGCCCTGGACCAGTGCTGGGACCTGCTGCGCCGGCGCCGCGCGGCCCGCGAGGTCGGCAACGACCCGGAGGTCGAGAAGGCGCACAGCGTCAGCGAGGTGGAGAACTACATCCAGTGACCGTCAGCGGCCGCCGCCGGCCGGCGGCCGCTCACTCCGGGCTGCCCCGGGCCCGGTGCCGCGGCCGCCGGATCGGGGCCCGGCTCATCGCCGCCGCTCCACGGACGGGCGGTGCGGGCGGCCGGTGGGCCGGCGGCACCCGGTCAGCGGGGACGCTCCGGGGAGGAGCGGCCGCCGCCGGCCGGTACGGCGCGCGGCGCTCAGCGCAGGCCCGCCTCGAACAGCAGGCGGTCGGTCAACTCGTCGGAGTCGACCGGCAGTCCGCGGGCCCGGAACCAGTTCGCCACGTTGGTCACGTCCCGGGCGATGAACTCAGCCCCGCGCGGGTTCGCGACCACGTCCACGATCTGCGGCAGGTCGATCAGAATCAGCCGGCCCTGATGGACCAGCGTGTTGTAGGGCGACAGGTCACCGTGCGCCACCTGTGCCCGGGCCAGCACCGACAGCGCGTCGACCATCTGCCGCCACAGGTCCTCGAGTTCGGCAGCGCCGGACCGGATCTGCGCCAGCCGCGGCGCGGCCTCACCGGTCTCCCAGTCGCCGATGAACTCCAGCATCACCTCGGTGCCGATCAGCTGCACCGGATACGGCACGCAGACCAGCCCGCTCTCCTGGCCGATCTCCCACAGCCGGCCGAGCGCGTCGAACTCGGCCGCCGCCCACTGCCCGGCGATGAGTTCCTTGCCGAACGCGGTGCGGTTGGTCATCGCGCGCATCTCCCGGGACCGGCGCACCCGGCGACCCTCGAGATAGCCGGCGTCCCGGTGGAACATCCGGTGCTCGCCGTCCCGGTACCGCTTGGCGGCGATCATGCTGCTCTGCCCGGTGGCCGGCAGCCAGCGCCGGACCAGGAAGACGTCCGCTTCCTTGCCGGTCTTCAGGATGCCCAGCTCGGTGTCGACCGCGCCGTGTTCCGCACGCAGCCAGTCGGGTCGCGGCTCCGGACCGTGCAGCGCACCGTCCCAGCTGGACCAGCGGTCACCGACCTCGGGCAGGTCGGGATCCTCTTTCAGGGCCGGTTCGAGCCGGCCGCGCTTCAGGAAATCAGAGTCGTCATCGTCAAACTTGCGACGGCCACGGCGCATGGTCGCCGAGCCGTTGGAGTCGTGCTCACGCACTGGAGGTTCTCCTCAGAGAAAGAAGTGTTCGGGGAAGCCGGGACAACAGGCATCGCAAAGACGGCCATTTCGGGCCACCCCCTTCTCTCTCCACGCCGACCCCTCAGAGCCGGACAGTGCGGTCACGGCACCCACATTGCGCCGCGCGACCGACTCTCCCCCACCCCCACACCCCGCGCAACCCATTTATCGCCCGCCCGGAACGCCGCGTGAACCTTCCCGCCCCGGAGCCCGCCACAACTCCCCACGCACGGCTGGGGACGGCGCTGCGTGGGGACTTTCGGCGCGGTCCGCACCACAACTCCACACACACCGCTGTTTCACACGCTGCGTGGGGACTTTCGGCGCGCACCGCACCACAACTCCACACACTCCTGCGACGGGTGAGGGGTGGGTGGGGTGACCGTGCGCGGACGCGGACGTCGCCCCGGAGGGGTTTGCGTTCTGGACGCGCAGCGGCCAGCAAAGCCCGCAGGGGTCCCGGCGGGAGCGACGATCTGCACCCCGGCGGACGCACGACATCATGAATTTGATCTTGGGTTTGACCCTGATCGGAAGCGGACCCTACCGGGTCGCCATGATCGCGGAGATCCCCTGGATGACATTGCCGACCACGCGGGTCGGTGCGAACCGGGTGTCCGTCCACTCCCGGCCCCGGTGCAGCCACACGCTGGGCAGGCCCAGAGCTGCCGCACCGCCGATGTCGGCCTCCGGGCTGTCGCCGACCACCCAGGCGCCGGCCAGGCGCATACGGACACGCTGGGCGGCGAGCGCGAAGATCCGCGGGTTGGGTTTGCTGACGCCGGCCTGTTCGGAGATCACCCAGTCGGCGACATAACGGTCGAGTCCTGTGCGACGGATCCGGCCCTCGGATTTCTCCGCGGCGCCGTTGGTGACCACGACCGGGACCAGGCCGGCGTCCGCCGCGATCTCCAGCGCGCAGCCGACCATCGGGTCGAGGCGCTCGTAGGCGAGCGGGCCCTCGTAGAGCTCGTCGACGAGATCGATGGACGGCACTCGCAGCTGGTAGCGGTCCCGGAGCAGGTCGGCGAGGTCCCACCGGGAGGTCAGGCCGTCGGCGTCAACGGCGACCAGCCAGTCAAGATCATCTTGGGGCGCGGCGATCTCGTCGAGGAAACCTTTAGCCCACAGACGGAACGCACCGCTGCGGTCGAGCAGGGTGTCGTCCAACGCCAGGAAGACTAGAGGCACCCGGGCACTTTACGTGAGCAGCGGCCGAAGCGAACAGTCCAGGAGTGTTAACAAAGCGCTGACCGTTTGACGTAATTCGCATCATCCGTTCGGGCGACCCCGTCTCTTACGAAGCCGTACGTACGGATTGCAAGAGCCCGGGGCCACATGACACGATCAGCAGGTGCCCAGGGTAAGCCAGGACCAGCTCGACGCTCGCCGCCACGAGATCCTCACGGCGGCGCGGGGCTGTTTCGCACGATTCGGCTACGAGGGCGCCACGGTCCGCCGCCTCGAGGAAGCCACGGGCATGTCCCGAGGTGCGATTTTCCATCATTTTCGTGACAAGGAATCGCTGTTCCTCGCCGTCGCGGAAGATGACGCGGCCACCATGGTCGAGACCGTCGCCCGGGACGGCCTGGTCCAGGTGATGCGGGACCTGCTGGCCCTGGCCGGCGGCACCGGCGCCCCGGCCACCAGCGGCACGGTCTCGGCCACCAGCGGCACGGTCTCGGCCACCGGCGGCCCGGGAGAGAGCGACGACAGCGCCCGCGAGGGCGACACCGCAGGCTGGCTCGGCACCCAGCTCGAGGTCTCGCACCGGCTGCGCACCGACCCGGCGTTCGCCAAGCGCTGGGCGCAGCGGTCCGCGGCCATCGCCGACGCCACCCACGAGCGCCTGCAGCGGCAGCGCGAGGCCGGCGTGCTGCGCCAGGACGTGCCGGTGGACGTGCTGACCCAGTTCCTCGAGCTGGCCTACGACGGCCTGGTCCTGCATCTGGCCACCGGCCGCCCGCCGGGCGACCTGGCCCGCGTCCTCGACCTGGTCGAGGACGCGGTCCGCCACCACTGACCGCACCCGGTCCGCCGGCCTGGAGAAACGCGGTCCGCCGAGATCAGGGTCAGGCCGCCGGGGCCTTGTCGATGAAGCCGAGCACCTGACGGATCCGGCCGGACCCGTCCCGCTCGGCCACGTCGAAGCCGATCACCAGCGGCTCCTCCCCCGGCCGGCCCAGATGCCAGGTGAACCGGGCCTGCTCGTGATGCGCGTCCACCGCACCGCCCGAGCTGAACAGGAAGCCCGGGAACTGCTGCTGCACCGCCCCGATCAGCCCGTTCAGCTCGTCCGGGCCGTGCACCGCGGCCAGCGGGTCGACATAGCGCACCTCGTCGGCGAACAGCGTGGAGATCGCCGCGCGGCGGGCCGCCGGGTCGGTCTCGTTCCAGATCGCCAGGTACTGCTCGATCATCGCGTCGAAGTCGCTCATCGTCTCGTCCTTCCGTCGTGGTTGACGGGACCCAGCCTGCCGCCGCGGGGTAGTCCCGGCGATTACCCCGGAGGTAATGCCGCCGCGGCCCGGATCCGCCTAACCTGGTCGGCATGAGCGCGGTGGGTCAGTTGTTGCGGACCTGGCGCGACGAGCGGCGCCTGAGTCAGCTCGACCTGTCCGCGCGGACCGGCGTCTCGGCCCGCCATCTGTCCTTCGTGGAGACCGGCCGGTCCCGGCCGACCCCGGAGATGATCCTGCGGCTGGCCGAGGAGCTGGACGTGCCGCTGCGGCAGCGCAACGAGCTGCTGCTGGCCGGTGGCTTCGCACCGGCCTACCCGGAGTCCGATCTGGACGGACCTCCGCTGGCCGTGCTGCTGGCCGGCCTGCGGCAGGTTCTGGCCGGTCACGAGCCGTATCCGGCGCTGCTGGTGGACCGGCACTGGACCATGGTGGACGGCAACAACGCGGTGGCCCGGCTCACCCGCGGGTGCGCGCCCGAACTGCTGGAACCGCCGGTCAACGTGCTGAGATTGGCCCTGCACCCGGACGGGATGGCCGGGCGGATCGAGAATCTCGCCGAGTGGCGCACGCACGTGCTGCACCGTCTGGACCGGCAGGCCGCGGCGACCGCCGACCCGGTGCTCCGCGAGCTGCGCTCGGAGGTGGGCGGCTATCCGGGCGGCGAGATCGCCGCCAGGCCCGATGGTCTCGTTGTTCCCCTTCGGTACGACGGTCTGAGCTTCTTCAGCATCACCTCGGTGCTCGGCACCCCGCGCGACGTGACCCTGGCCGAACTCGCGATCGAGGCGTTCCTGCCTGCGGACGCGGACACCGCCGCCGCTCTGGGAGGATGACCCGCATGGATCTGGGGCTGACCGACCGTGTCTTCATCCTCACCGGCGCCTCGCGCGGGCTGGGTTTCGCCACCGCGCAGGCGCTCGTCGCCGACGGCGCCCGGGTGGTGATCTCGTCACGCGACCCGGACAAGGTCGCCGACGCGGTCGCCGGGCTGGGCGGCGCGAGCCACGCCGTCGGGGTGGCCGCCGACCTCGCCGACCCGGGCACCCCGCGTGAGCTGGTGGACGTCGCCTCGGAACGGTTCGGGCGGCTGGACGGCGCGCTGATCTCGGTGGGCGGGCCCACGCCGGGCACCGCCGCCAGCATGAGCGACGACCAGTGGCGGTATGCGTTCGAGACGGTGTTCCTCGGCTCGGTCCGGGCGGCCCGCACGTTCGCGGCGGCGCTGCCCGAGGGCGGTGCGATCGGCCTGGTGCTCTCCACGTCGGTGAAGAACCCGCTGACCGGGCTCGGCCTGTCCAACGGGTTCCGGCCCGGCCTGGCGATGGTGGCCAAGGACATGGCCGACGAGTACGGTCCGCGCGGCATCCGGGTGCTGGGCCTGCTGCCCGGACGGTTCATGACCGACCGGAACCGGGAGCTGTTCCGCGGCACCGGCGACCCGGCCACGGCCGCCGCCGAGGCCGCCGACGCGATCCCGGTGCGCCGGATCGGCGAGCCCACGGAGTTCGGCCGGGTCGCGGCGTTCCTGCTGTCCCCGGCGGCGGGGTACGTGACCGGGTGCGTGATCCCGATCGACGGCGGCACCATGCGCGCGCTGTGACGCGGCGCCCGGTGGCCGCCGTCGTAACGGAGAAGGCCCGGCCGTCGGCCGCGGAGGTCGCGGCGGCCGGCGATCGCACCATCCCGGACCTGGTCGGGCCGGATCTGCGGGTGCTGTTCTCCGGGATCAACCCGAGCCTGTACTCGGCGGCGACCGGCCATCACTTCGCCCGCCCGGGCAACCGGTTCTGGCCGACGCTGCACGGCGCGGGGTTCACCGACCGGCTGCTGCACCCGTCGGAGCAGCACCTGCTGCCCGCCCTCGGTCTCGGGATCACCAACGTCGTGGCGCGGGCGTCCGCACGGGCCGACGAACTCACCCCGGACGAACTGGTCACCGGCGGTGCGATCCTGGCCGCGCTGGCCGGGCGCTACCGGCCGCGGTTCCTGGCCGTGCTCGGGGTGACCGCCTATCGTGCGGCGTTCGCCCGGCCGAAGGCGAAGGTCGGCCGGCAGACGGACACCGTCGGCGGCGTGCCGGTCTGGGTGCTGCCCAACCCGAGCGGGCTGAACGCGCACTACCAGCTCCCGGACCTGATCCGCGAGTTCAGCGACCTGCGGACGGCGTCCGGTTAGGAATCACGGCTCGACGCCGTGCGCCGGGACGGTCAGGATCTCGACCTCGTCGTCGACGCCGGTCGCGGCCGGGGAGGCCTGGGCGAACTGGGTGCGGTAGAGGTCGGCGTAGAGCCCGCCCGCGGTGACCAGCGCGTCGTGGGTGCCGCGTTCGACGACCCGGCCGCGGTCGAGCACCACGATCAGGTCGGCCTGCCGGATGGTGGAGAGCCGGTGCGCGATGACCAGCGCCGTCCGGCCGCGCAACGCGGTGCTCAGCGCCCGCTGCACGGCCGCCTCGGACTCGCTGTCCAGGTGCGCGGTGGCCTCGTCGAGGATCACGATGGACGGTTGTTTGAGCAGCAGCCGGGCGATCGCGATGCGCTGTTTCTCGCCGCCGGAGAAACGGTACCCCCGCTCGCCCACCACGGTGTCCAGGCCGTCGGGCAGGGCCCGGACCAGGTCGCCGACCTGGGCGCCCTCCAGAGCGGCCCACATCTGCTCGTCGGTGGCGCCGGGCCGGGCATACCGCAGGTTCTCCGCGATCGTCTCGTGGAACAGGTGCGAGTCCTGGGTGACCACGCCGACCGTGTCGCGCAGCGAGTCGAGTGTCGCGTCGCGCACGTCGACGCCGCCGACCAGGACCGCGCCGCCGGTGACGTCGTAGACCCGGGAGACCAGCATCGAGGTGGTGGACTTGCCGGCGCCGGACGGGCCGACCAGCGCGACCAGCTGCCCCGGCTCGACGGCGAAGTCGACGCCGTGCAGGACCGGCGCGTTCTCCGTGCGGTCCAAGGTCGCCACGTCCTCCAGGGTGGCCAGCGACACCTCGGCGGCGCTCGGATAGCGGAAGCGCACGTCGCGGAACTCGATCCGGCCGGCGCCGGCCGGGATGGTGACCGCGTCCGGTTTCTCGGCGATGCCCGGCGCCAGGTCGAGCACCTCGAAGACCCGGTCGAACGAGACCAGCGCGCTCATCACGTCGACCCGGACGTTGCTGAGCGCGGTGAGCGGACCGTACAGCCGGGTGAGCAGCAGGGCCAGGGTGACGACGGTGCCGGCCGAGACCTCGCCGCGGACCGCGAGCCAGCCGCCGAGGCCGTACGTCAGCGCCTGCGCCAGCGAAGCGACCAGCAACATCGCGACGAAGAACGTGCGGGAGAACATCGCCTGCTGGACACCGATGTCGCGGACCCGCTCGGCACGCTCACCGAACTTGGCGGCCTCCGCGTCGGGCCGGCCGAACAGCTTGACCAGCAGCGCGCCGGAGACGTTGAACCGCTCGGTCATCGTCGCGTTCATCTTCGCGTCCAGGTCGTACGACTCCCGGGTGATCTCGGCGAGCCGTTTGCCGACCCGGCGCGCCGGGATGATGAACAGCGGCAGCAGCGCCAGCGACAGCACGGTGATCGGCCAGGACAGGCTGAACATCACCACCGCGGTGAGCACCAGCTGGATGACGTTGCTGAGCACGCCGGACAGGGTCGAGGTGAACGCCCGCTGCGCGCCGACCACGTCGTTGTTGAGCCGGCTGACCAGGGCGCCGGTCTGTGTCCGGGTGAAGAACTGCAACGGCATGCGCTGCACGTGGTCATAGACCCGGGTGCGCAGGCTGAGGATGATGCCCTCGCCGATGCGCGCCGAATACCACCGCTGGACCAGCGAGAGCAACGCGTCGGCCACGGCCAGCCCGGCGATCAGCAGCGCGATCCGCACCACGGTGGCGGCCGCGCCGGAGCCACCGCCGGTGATCGTGTTGATCACGTCGCCGGCCAGCAGCGGTGTGGCCACCCCGATGCCCGCGTCGAAGACCACCGCGAGCAGGAACACCGTGATGTCCCGCCGGTACGGCTCGGCGAACTTCAGGATCCGCCGCGTCGTGCCGGGCGTGACCTGGTGGGCCGCGACCCGGTCGGCACTCTGGATCGAGCGCAACATGTTCCAGCTCGACATACTCATCCGTCACCTCCCGGGAAGTCCACCACGTGGGTACGACAACCCGGGAGGTGAGGCCGCTATTCCGAGGCGGTCCTTACTCCCCGGAGCCGAGCAGCTCGGCCAGCCGGCGGGTCTGTGCTTCCCGCTCGGCCCGGTCCTGCTCCGCGTACGACCGGCGCGGTGCGCCGGTCAGCAGGGCTTTTGTCTCGGCCACCGCACCCGCGTCGCCGGACAGGACGGCGGCGGCCAGGTCGGCGACCGCCGCGTCCAGTTCGGCTCGCGGCACCACCGCGGTGGCGAGACCTATCCGGTCCGCCTCGTCAGCCGGGATCCGCCGGCCGGTGACGCAGATCTCCAGCGCCCGGGACGGGCCGACCAGCTCGGTGAGCCGTTTCGTCCCGCCCAGATCGGGCACCAGTCCGAGGGTGACCTCGGCCATCGAGAACCGCGCGTCGTCGGCGAGCACGCGCATGTCGCAGTTCAACGCGAGCTGGAAACCCGCGCCGATGGCGTGACCCTGCACTGCCGCGATGGACACGATGGACGGACTGCGCAACCAGGTGAACGCGGACTGGAAGGCGGCAATCCGATCGGCACAGTCGGCGGCAGACAACTGTGCCAGACGAGCCAGTGAAGAATCGCCGTCGCTGCGGGCGACTTGCAGATCCAGGCCCGCGGAAAACGCACGGCCTTCGGCTCGGACAATGACGACGCGGACGTCGCCGGTCAATTTCCGGGAAATGTTGGCGAGCTCCGCCCACATGGACGGAGTCTGTGCATTGAGAACGTCGGGCCGGCACAACGAGACCGTTGCGACCGGCCCGGCCTGCTCAAAGCGAACGCCTACCTCATCGGTGGATAATGCGTTAGCCGGCCCGGCTTCGGCGGCCGTCACGCCTTCTTGCGGCGGCGAGCGCCGCCACGCTGACGCAACTGCACACCGGACTCGGTGAGCACCCGGTGCACGAATCCGTAGGAACGGCCGGTGGAAGCGGCAAGCGCCCGGATGCTCTCACCCGAGGTGTAACGCTTGACCAGGTCCTTGGCGAGCGACTGCCGCTCGCTACCGACGATTCGACGACCCTTCTCAGTACTGGTAGCTGTGCCAGTGGCTGCCATCTTGAATCCTCACGTCGCAGACAGTGCGGTCAGATACGGTCCCACCTATTACACCGCCTCCAACGATCATGCGCCAGGCATCTAGCGCTGAGGAACGTGCCCTTTTATTACTGTCAGGAACTTGACGGTTACCACGCGCATCAATGTCAGACCGTTAGCACCCCGCGCATGGGCCGACATTTCCGGCCTGTCACCGGTGTACCAGCAGGCTCATCAAGACCATCGATCACCTGCAGAAACACTCGATCGAGGCGGGCCGGTACGAGACCGCTCCGGAAGACCCCTCGGAGGCGGTGACGGGACGCCACGGGACGCGCGGCGCGTACGGGAGCAAGTCCGACCTGCCCGCAAACGCCCGAACATCGCACTGTCTGTGTGGGCACCTGTTGACAACTGACGATGCCGTTGATCCTGGATCTCCAGCCGGGCCCGCCGAGGCGGTGGCCCCGGCGTCCAGCAGCCGTCGATCCGGCCCCGGTCCGGGGCCGGATCGGAGATCAGGCGAGTTCGACGAGCTCCAGCAGGTCGTCGCTCCACGCGTCCTCGTCGCCGTCCGGCAGCAGGATCGCCCGGTCCGGCTTCAGCGCCTGCACACAGCCGGCGTCGTGGGTGACCAGCACGATGGCGCCCGGGTAGTTGGCGATCGCGTCCAGCACCTGCTCGCGGCTGACCGGGTCGAGGTTGTTCGTCGGCTCGTCCAGCAGCAGCACGTTGGCGCCCGAACAGACCAGGGTGGCCAGGGCCAGCCGGGTCTTCTCGCCACCGGAGAGCACACCGGCCGGCTTGTCGACGTCGTCGCCGGAGAACAGGAACGCGCCCAGGATCTTCCGCAGCTCGGTGTCGGTCTGCTCCGAGCCGGCGCTGCGCATGTGGTCGAGGATCGAACGGTCCACGTCCAGGGTCTCGTGCTCCTGGGCGTAGTAGCCGAGGCGCAGGCCGTGGCCCGCGCGCACCTCACCGGTGTCCGACTTCAGCATGCCGCCGAGGATGCGCAGCAGGGTGGTCTTGCCGGCGCCGTTCAGGCCCAGGATGGCGACCCGGGAACCGCGGTCGACCGCCACGTCGACGTCCGCGAAGATCTCCAGAGATCCGTACGACTTCGACAGGCCGTGCCCGGTCAGCGGCGTCTTGCCACAGGGCGCCGGGCTGGGGAAGCGGACCTTCGCCACCTTGTCCGACGTACGGGTCTCCTCCAGGCCACCGAGCAGCTTCTCGGCGCGGCGGGCCATGTTCTGCGCGGCGACCGTCTTGGTGGCCTTGGCGCGCATCTTGTCGGCCTGCGCCATCAGGGCACCGGCCTTCTTCTCCGCGTTGGCCCGCTCCCGGCGGCGGCGGCGCTCGTCGGTCTCCCGGGCCTCGAGATACGTCTTCCAGCCCATGTTGTACATGTCGACGACCGAGCGGTTGGCGTCCAGATACCAGACCTTGTTGACCGCGGCGTCGAGCAGCTCGACGTCGTGACTGATCACGATCAGGCCGCCCTTGTGCTGCGCCATGTAGCCGCGCAGCCAGGAGATCGAGTCCTGGTCCAGGTGGTTGGTGGGCTCGTCGAGCAGCAGGATGCCCTTGCCGTTCTGCCCGGAGTTGGCGAACAGGATGCGGGCCAGCTCGATCCGGCGGCGCTGACCGCCGGACAGGGTGCCGATGGTCTGTGCCAGGGCGCGGTCGGGCAGTCCCAGGTTCGCGCAGATGCGGGCGGCCTCGGCCTCGGCGCCGTACCCGCCCAGGGCGGAGAACTGGTCCTCCAGCACGCCGTAGCGCCGGATCAGCTTGTCGTCGGCGCTCTCCTCGAGTTGCACCTCGAGCTTCTGCATCTCGACCAGGATGGTGTCCAGGCCGCGGGCGGACAGCACCCGGTCCCGGCCGGTCACGTTCAGGTCGCCGGTGCGCGGGTCCTGCGGGAGGTAACCGATCTCACTGGTCCGCTCGACCTGACCCGCGTACGGGGAGCCCTCGCCGGCCAGCACCTTCAGCGTGGTGGTCTTGCCGGCGCCGTTGCGGCCGACCAGGCCGATCCGGTCGCCGGGCTGCACCCGCAGGGTGGTCGGGGAGATCAGGATGCGCGAACCGGCGCGGAGTTCTAGTCCGGTGGCGGTGATCATTAAGTTTCTCGCTCTCGGGGATCGGGCTGACTCAGGGCGCAGAAAGACGCCGGCCATCCCGATGGACGGTCGGCGCTGGGCAGGTCAGCCTTCGCAGAGCAGCACGCGGCCATACTACCCGGGAGGCGCTGCGACCTCCCACTCGATTAGGCAGCAAGATCATCGGGTACACGCGGTGCGACCGTGGCGAAGTCCGTGGCGAAGTGAGGACGGCATGGAACTCAATGACAAGGCCGAGATCGACACCAGTCAGGTCGAGGACGCCCGTGGCTCGGGCGGCGGAGGCGGTGGCATCGGTGGCTTGCCGATCGGTGGTGGAGGTCTGACCGGGATCATCGTCACGGTCCTGCTGGCGCTGGTCGGTGGCTATTTCGGCATCAACAACCTGGGTGGCAGCAGCAGCGGCGGCTCGTCGACCGCCGACAACACCACCATCAACAAGGAATGCAAGGCATCGGACGGCAGCAACCAGCAGGCGGCGAACGCCACCAAGCTGCTGGACTGCCGCAACGTGCTCTACATCAACTCGATCCAGGCGTACTGGGCCGCGGAGCTGCCCAAGGCGTTCAACAAGCAGTACGAGAAGGCCCCCACCAAGATCTTCTCGCAGCAGGTCAGCACCGGGTGCGGCGCCGCCGACTCCGGCGTCGGGCCGTTCTACTGCCCCGCCGACAACAAGGTCTACATCGACCTGACCTTCTACCAGCAGCTGGCGAAGGAGCTCGGCGCGCCGGGCGAGTTCGCGCAGCCGTACGTGCTCGCGCACGAGTACGGTCACCACGTGCAGGACCTGCTCGGCACCGAGGCGAAGATGCGCCAGGAGCAGGAGGCGAATCCGGACCAGGCGAACCTGCAATCGGTGAAACTGGAGCTGCAGGCCGACTGCTACGCCGGCGCCTGGGCCAAGGGCGCGACCGGTGTCGCGGACAGCAAGGGTGAGAAGCTCTTCAAGAGCCTCACCGACGCCGACATCCAGGAGGGGATCCAGACCGCCGGCCAGATCGGCGACGACACCCTCCAGCAACGTGGCGGTGGCAGTATCAACCCCGCCGAGTTCACCCACGGCACGTCCGCGGACCGGCAGAAGTGGTTCCGCACCGGGTACGACTCGGGCGACCCGGCGAAGTGCGACACGTTCGCATCGGGCGCGGTAAAAGCGGGCGACTGACCGCCGCCCCGCAGACATCCGGCCGCCGACCCGCACCTGGCGAGGGACGGCGGCCGGATCCATGTCCGTGGCCGGCCGGGTCAGGGCTCCCGGATCAGGATCGGGATCGCGCGGGCCATCGCCACCGCTGAGACCAACACCACATGCCGCGGCTCGGGCACGTCGAGCCACCGCTCGGACCTCAGCGCCACCACCGGCGCGAGGACCCGATCGGCCAGGACCGCGTCGACCGCCGTCCGGTCGCCGCCGGTCACGACCGCGGCCAGCGACCGCACGTCCGGGAGCAGGATCCGGCCCACGATCCCGGCGCCGTCCGCGGCGGCCGCCTTGGCCTGGTTGTCCCGGCGCCGCGCGAAGCGCTGCTGCGACCAGCCACCGGCCGCTGTCCGTCCTTGCACATAGTGCGTGTCCACCTTGGACGTGATCAGCTTCGTGCCGTCCGCGATGCCGACCGCGACCGCGCCCTTGCGGGCCAGCAGCAACCCGAGCCGCCGCGGGGTCAGCGCCGCGGCGAGCAGCTCGGCCACCGTGGTCACCGGCCCGGCGCCGGGCGGCTCGTGCAGCGTCGCCTCCGCGCCGTCCGCGGCGGTCAGGGTCAGCCCGTGTTCGGCGTAGGCCCCGTGCCGGGCAGCGAAATTCTCCAGCCAGCGCGGCAGCCGCTCCGGCGCGACATCCACCCATTTCCCGCCACCGGCGGCCGGACGTTCACCCATTCTTGTCAGACTACGGTGGCAGGATCCGAGTCGTGCCCACGCTGCCCGAGACGCTGATGGACCGGCTGGTCGCCGGGTTCGAGGCCGGCCGCGATCCGGTGCGCGCCCCGGCCATGGCGGCCTACATGCGCAACCAGTTCCCGTTCCTCGGCCTGCCCGCGCCGGCCCGGCGGTCCCGGGCCCGCACCGCCCTGGCCGGCCTGCCCACACCGACCGAGCCCGAGCTGGCCGAGGTCGCCCGCCGCTGCTGGGCGCGCGACGAGCGCGAGTTCCAGCAGTTCGCCTGCGACTACCTGACCGCCCACCTCGACGTGCCCGGCCCCGCCTTCCTCGGCGTCCTGGAAGAGTTGATCACCACCAGATCGTGGTGGGACACGGTCGACCCGCTCGCCACCCACGTCGTCGGCGGCCTGGTCCGCCGGCACCCCGCGCTGCTCAGCCGGATGGACGACTGGTCCACCGCCGCCGACCGCTGGCTGATCCGCACGGCGATCCTGCACCAGCTCCACTACGGCCCGGCGACCGACGCCGCGCGGCTCTTCGCCTACTGCACTCGGCAGGCCGGCCACCAGGACTTCTTCATCCGCAAGGCGATCGGCTGGGCGCTGCGCCACTACGCGCGCACCAACCCCGGCGCGGTCCGGGACTACCTCACCGCCCAGGCCGCGATCCTGTCACCGTTGTCGATCCGCGAGGCCGCCAAACACCTGTCCGGTACGCGGTGAAGCCCCCACCCACGTGCACCTGAGGCGCACACCACACCGAAACTCCCCACGCCAGCGGCGGTGACAACGAGCGTGGGGACTTTCGGTGCGCTCCGCACCCCAACTTCACACGCTCGCCCTGGGGACCTGCAACGTGGGGACTTTCGGTGCGCTCCGCACCCCAACTTCACACGCTCGGTGGGGCTGGGCGCAACGTGGGGACTTTCGGTGCGGTGCGCACCCCAACTTCACACGCTCGCCGTGAGGACCTGCAGCGTGGGGACTTTTGGTGCGGTGCGCGCCGCAACTTCACACGCGGGTTTTAGGGGATCAGGAGGCGTAGGGCTAGGAGGGTTATCACGGCGCTGGAGAGCAGGGTTGTCAGGAGGCGGGCTCGGGGGCCGGTGAGCAGGTGGCCGGAGAGGGAGCCGGCGGCGGCGATCAGGAGTTGCCAGCTGGCGGACGCGAGAAAGGCGCCGAGCACGAACCAGACGCCGCCACCCACCCCACCGGCGCCGAGGACCAGGGCCGCGAAGTAGATCACGGTGGCCGGGTTGAGCAGGGTGAGCGCGAGGATCCCGGCGTAGGCCCGGATCGCCGTGGTCGGGCGTTCGGTGCGCTCCGGCGTACCGGAGAGACGGACCGCGGTCCAGGCGGTCCGGGCGGCCAGGAGCAGCAGGACCACCGCGCCGGCCCAGCGCAGCGGGGTGGTGAGCGGCGCGATCAGGCCGGCGACCGCGGCGCCACCGGCCACCGCGACGCAGGCGTAGATCCCGTCGGCGGTGGCCGCGCCCAGACCGGCCGCCGCGCCCACCCGCCACGAGGTGCGGGCGCTCAAGCCGGCGATCAGCGCGCCGATCGCACCGACCGGCACCGCGATCCCGTATCCGGCGATCACGCCGGACAGGAACGGGGCGCTCATGATCGCTGCTCGGGCACCACCCGTCCCCGGCGGGCCCGCTGCTGCCGGGTGGCCCGTTCGGCCGCGGCGACAGGGAGGGCGGGATACCTCATCGGTGAGATCACCGGGTCATCATGCGACCGGCCCGGGGTGGGTGGCCACCGATTAACCCGGCAGGCAGGCGAGCACGTCCCGATAGGTGCGATCGATCTCGTTCTCGTGGCTGTGCACGATCTGGGCATCCGGGCGCGACACCAACATGTCACATAACCGGTCATAAAGCCCCACGACCTCATCCCGCTCCGCGGCGAAACGAGCCGGAACCGTGGAACCGGTCGCCACCGGGGAACCGGCCGCCGCCGCGGACCGGACGGCCCAGCGGCGGAGGGCGTTCTCCCGGGTGTCCATCAGGACGAGCTCGTGGAACGACGCGCCGGTCTCCGCCGCCAGCGCGCCGGCCTGCTCCAGGAAAGCGGGCCGGGCCAGCAACTGCGGCACGATCACGTCGTGGCCGGCGAGCAGATGCACCCGGGCCGCGGCCAGCGCCGCCGCCCGGGCCAGCAGCCCGCCGGCCTGCGGGTCGGTGCGCCAGCCGCCGATCAGGTCCCGGAGCCGATCGATGTCCAGGTTCAGGGTGAGCGGATGGGCGGCGGCATACCGACCGGCGAGTGTGGACTTGCCGGTCGCGGGTGGGCCGTTGAGCACGATCAGCCGGGGCATCGGGCGAGACTACCGTCACTCGATGCGCCCTCCCGGCGACGTACCGTGACAGATAGGGTCCGATCATGACGGTTGTCGCGGAACTTGTCCTGATCCGGCACGGGCAGAGCCTGGCCAACGTCGCCTTCCCGGCCGCGGACGCGCAGCAGCTGCTGGAGGCGGCGGTGAGCGGGCCGGACGCCGAGGTGCCGCTCACCGGGCACGGCGAGGAACAGGCGCGCGCGCTCGGGGCCTGGCTCGCGGCACTACCGGCCGGCGCGCGCCCCGAGGTCGTGGTCACCTCCCCGTACACAAGAGCTCGGGAGACCTGGCGGATCGCGGCCGAGAGTGCCGGGATCACCCTGCCCGACGCACACACCGATGATCGTCTTGTCGATCGGCTCAACGGTGAGCTGGCGATGCTCACCCGCGCCGCGATCGCGGCCCGGTTCCCGGGCGAGGCGGCCCGTCGCGCCGAGGCCGGCCTGTACGAGTACCGCCCGCCGGGCGGCGAGTCCTTCGCCGACATCCGCCTGCGCCTGACGTCCTTCCTGGACGACCTGCACCGCGAGCACGCCGGCCGGCGGGTGGTCGTGGTCGCGCACGACGCGGTGGTCCTGATGACCCGCGCGGTCCTCGAGGACCTGGACTGGGACGAGCTGGCCGCCCTGGAGAAGTCCGCGGGCCCGGTCCGGAACGCGTCGCTGACCCGCTTCACGAGCGACGGCGGAGCGGCCCTGAAACTCGACGGTTACAACGGCGTGGATCACCTCCCACCGGCCTGAACCCGCCGAAGCATATCGATGCACGTCTTCCAAAGACTTCTTTGCAAAGATAGGTTGGGCCGATGCCCGCCTCCCCCGTCGTCCCCGGCCCGCACTCGTTGCGGGGCCTCGCTCACCCGCTCCGGGTGCGCATCCTCGGCCTGCTGCGCGAGCACGGCGCCTCGACCGCGACCCGGCTCGCCGGCCGACTCGGCGAGTCGTCCGGAGCGACCAGTTACCACCTGCGTCAGCTCGCCGCCTACGGCTTCGTCGAGGACGTGCCGGGCCGGGGTGTACGGCGGGAACGCTGGTGGCGGGTGGCGAGCCGGAGCAGCGCCCCGGTGGCGGCGGGCGCGGAGAACTACCTGCGGTCGGTCGCGGTCGCCGACTTCCAGCGGCTGCAGGACTTCCTCGGCGCGGCCGCGGACCTGCCGCCGGAGTGGCAGACCGGGGTCGCGATCCGCAACGTCGCGCTGCGGCTGACCCCGGCACAGGCCGGTGAGCTGCTGTCCCGGATCGGTGCGGTGCTCACCGACTACCCGGTCGACGACGACCCGGACCTCGCGGTGCCCGGCAGCGCCCGGGTGGTCTTCCAGTGGCAGGCCTTCCCCCTGCCGGCCCGGTCGGCCACCAGCCCGCCACCTGACCAACAGACCCGGAACGAGCCGCGAGGCGACCGGTGAGACGGAGCCTGACCGGTCTGCTCGCGGCCGAGGCGATCTCTCTGCTGGGCAGCCGGATCACCTTCGTGGCGCTGCCCTGGCTGGTGCTGACCAGCACCGGCTCGGCGCTGCTGGCCGGGGTGGCCGGCTTCGCCGAGATGCTTCCGTACGTGCTGGCCGGGCTGCTCGGCGGTCCGATCGTGGACCGGGTCGGTCCCCGGCCGACCGCGGTGGCCGCCGACACGGCGAGCCTGCTCGCGGTGGCCGGGATCCCGCTGCTGGCCAGCACCGAGACGATCTCGTACTCGACGCTGCTCGGCCTGATCGCGGTGGCCGGGGCGCTGCGCGGGTTCGGCGACACCGCCAAGCGCGCGCTGCTCCCCCGGGTGATCGCCGGCGCCGGGCTGTCCACCGAGCGGGGCACCACGCTCTACGACGGGATCAGCCGGGTGGCCACCCTGCTCGGCCTGCCGCTGGCCGGGTTGCTGGTGGCCGCGGTCGGACCGGCCCGGGTGCTGCTCGTCGACGCGGCCACGTTCGGCGTGTGCGCGCTGATCATCTCGATCTACGTGACGGCCGGTTCCACCGGCCAGGAGACCGCGGAGGACGAGGAGAGCGGTTATGCGGCGGCACTGTGGTGCGGTTTCCGGTACGTACGACAGGACCGGCTGATCGTCGGGATCATGTCGATGCTGTTCGCCACGAACCTCTTCGACCAGGCGTACGCGACGGTGTTCGTGCCGGTGTGGGTGCGCGACGGCCCGCACGGCCCGGCGGCGCTCGGCGTGCTCGGCAGCGCCTTCGGGGTGGGTGCGGTGGCCGGCAACATCCTCTGGACGGTCATCGGGCCGCGGGTGCCCCGGCGGGTCACCTTCGCGGTCTGCTTCCTGATCGGCGGCCCGGCGCAGCTGCTCGCGCTGGCCCTGACCGACCGGCTGTGGGCGGTGCTGGCGATCGCCGCGCTGGCCGGCGCGCTGATGTCGACGATCAACCCGATCCTGCTGGCCGCCGTCTACGAGCGGGTCCCGATCCGGATGCAGGGCCGGGTGATGAGCGTGCTGATCGCGTTCTCCTGGGCCGGCATCCCGCTCGGCGGGGTCCTCGGCGGCTGGGCGGTCGAGGACCTGGGCCTGCGCACCGCCGCGCTGCTGGCCGGGATCGGTTATCTCGTGGTGACCCTGTCACCGTTCCTGTTCTCCACCTGGCACGCCCTGGACGAGCATCGGGTCATCCGCAAATCGGGGGCCCGGGCACTGGCCACGGTGGAGTGAGGAAAGATCGGCCGGATGACGCTTGCCTTCGAGGTGACCGGTGCCGGTCCGGACGTGCTCCTGCTCCACTCCACCGTGTGTGACCGCCGGATGTGGGATCCGCAGGTCCCCGACCTGGTCGCGGCCGGTTTCCGGGTGACCCGCTGCGACTTCCGCGGCTTCGGCGACAGCCCGATACCGGACCGGCCCTGGAACGACGCCGACGAGATCGTCGAGTTGCTCGGCGGGCGCCCGTTCGCGGTGGTCGGCGCGTCCGGTGGCGGTCAGCTCGGGCTGGAGATCGCGGCCCGGTGGCCGGAGCGGGTGACCGCGCTCGCGCTGCTCTGCACCGCGCTGCCCGGGCACCCGAAGAGCCCGCAGCGGCTGGCGTTCGCCGGCGAGGAGGACGCCCTGGTGACCGCGGGAGACCTGGACGCGGCCACCGAGCTCAACGTGCGGACGTGGGTCGGGCCGGCCGCCGGGCCGGAGCAGCGGGAGGCGGTCCGGGTGATGCAGCGCCGGGTCTTCGAGTTGCAGCCGCCGGACATGCCGGAGCCGGAGCAGATCGAGGTGGAGTGGGAGCTGGACACGATCGTGGCCCGGACCCTGCTGCTCTCCGGGGCGTACGACCTGCCGGACTTCCGGGAGATCGCGGTGCACCTGGCCGGGGTGCTGCCGGACGCCCGGCACGTGGAACTGGACTGGGCCGGTCACCTGCCCAGCCTGGAGCGGCCGGAGCTGGTGAACCCGCTGCTGATCGACTTCCTACGCGCGGTTTAAGAACCCGGTCACCTTCTGGACGAACCATTCGGCGTCGTCGAGCCAGGCGAAGTGACCGCCGCCGGGGACCACGGCCAGCTCCGCCTGCGGGAACAGGCCGGCGTACTCGGCGGCGGGCTTCGGCGGCAGCTGGAGGTCGACCTCGCCGGTGATCAGGAGCACCGGGGCGGGGAAGGTGGCCAGCCGGGCGCGCACCTCGTACGGATCACATGCTCCGTCGGCGTAGTAGGCCGCGGCCGCGACGTTGTTCTTCTGGCCGGCCTCGCGGGCCGAATAGGCCTGCGTCTCGGCGTCCCACCGTCCGTAGATGAGCGGCGCCAGCGCCCGGCCGTCGGCCGGCGTGGCCTGCCCGGTCTGCACCCGCTCCAGGGCGGCGTAGGCCTCCGGGAACCAGGGCTCGGCCCGGTGCTCCTCGGCCACCCGCCGCCGGTCCAGGTCGCTGATCTCCAGGTGGACCGCCCGCGGGCTGGGGTTGACCAGCACCAGCCGGCGCACCCGCTCCGGGTGCCGGGCCGCGTAGAGCAGCGCCAGCGTGGCACCGGCCGAGTGGCCGAGCAGGTCGAACCGCTCCAGCCGGACGTGCTCGCGCAGCGCCTCGACGTCACCCACCTGCCGGTCGCAGCGATAACTGTCCGGGCCGGCCGGCACCTCGGACGCGCCGGTGCCGCGCAGATCCGGGATCAGCAGCCGCCGGTGCGCGGACAGCCCGCCCAGGTCGTCGAGGTACGCGGAGGCCTGCATGGGGCCGCCGGGCAGGCAGACGAGCGGGTCGCCGGAGCCGGAACGGTGCAGCGCGAGCCGGATGCCGTCCGGGGCGTCGAAGGAGTCCACGCCCCGGATTTTATGCGTGAACATCGATGCATGGCGAGCAAAACGGTCGTCCGGAAGGCGTCGTTCCGGCTATTCTCCCGGGTCGTGAAAGAGATTACGGGGGACTTCGAAACCCACGTGACCGTCTATCCGAACCAGGCCGAGGTGCTCGCCGCGTTCGCCGCCGACCACGGCGCGACCTTCCTGCACATCGAACTGGACCGGGGCTCGGCCATGTCCCAGCCGATGCTGACGCTGCACGGCAGCGGCACCCTGACCGAGCAGCAGGCGGTGGCCCGGGACTGGTGCCACTGGCTGCGGGTGGCCGGGATGGACCCGATCCGCAGCAAGATCGAGGCGGCGCCATGGGCCGACGGCGTGCCACAGCACGACCGGGACGCCCGCGACGAGCCGGACGACAGGTACTTCGAACACCACCTCAAGCTGCGGCTGCCGGCCGGGATGACCGACCTGATCACGGTCACCGACCTGGTCGAGCCGCACGGGGCCCGGCTCTCCCGCAACGCCCGGTCCCGGTCCGCGGACGGCGCCGAGACCCGCTTCGTCAACCAGCGCTGCCACCGGGTCGGCCGGTCCACCGCGTCGCTGCGGCTGGACCGGCTGGTCACCGCGCTGCGCGAGGCCGGCCACGAGGTGGTCTCGGTCGAGCAGGAGTACGTGGTGCAGGACACCAACCTGGGCCTCGACGCCGGCTGGCTGCCCGGTACGACGTTCGGAGTCGCCCGCCCGGCACGCCGCAAGGTCCAGCTGGCGCCGGCCACCCCGCGCGGCTACCCGGCCACCTACCGGCCGGTGCCACAGCCGAAACGGACGCTGCGCCGCAGGTCACCGGACGTGCGGCAGGAACTGGTCTTCGACCCGGCGCTCAAGCAGCACGCGAACGCCTACCGGGCCGGTGAGCCGGTGTTCGGCGACCCGGCGGCCGGCGAGCGCTGGCGGGCCGCCCGGCGGGCCGCACTCGACCACGTCCTGGCCCAGCTGACCGGCGAGTCCTGGAGCCGGCACCTGGTGCTGCGCGGCAGCGTCACCATGCCGGCCTGGGTCGGCGCCGCCGCCCGCGAGCCCGGCGACCTGGACTTCGTGGTCACGCCGGCGTCGGTGACCAGCGACGGCGAGGCGGGCCGCCGGCTGTTCGACCGGATCGTCCGGGCACTCGGCGAGCGGCCCGGCGCCGGGCTGCGGGCCGACCGGATCGAACAATCCGAGATCTGGACGTACGAGCGGGCCGACGGCCGCCGCCTGGTCATCCCGTTCGAGGTCGAGAACGTGCCGGGCGGCATCGTGCAGGTCGACGTGGTGTTCGGTGAGGACCTGCCGGTCGCGCCCGAGCCGATCACCCTGCCCGGGGTGACCGGCCCGGTCCTGGCCGCCACCGCGGGACTGTCGCTGGCCTGGAAACTCCAGTGGCTGGCCACCGACTGCTACCCGCAGGGCAAGGACCTCTACGACGCGGTGCTGCTGGCCGAGCGGGCCACCGCCGACCTCGCGCTGGTCCGGGAGCTGCTGCGGCCGGAGCTGGGCGCGACGGCCGACGACTTCACCGCCGAGACCGTGCTGAGCTGGACCGACGTCCAGTGGGACAACTTCGCCCGGGACTACCCCGGCCTGGTCACCGAGCCGCACGAGCACCCGTGGCTACGGCGGCTGGCCGTGGCCCTGGACCGCGCCTGGCGGGTCTGACGATCAGTGCTTGGACCACTCGCGGAGCTGGACGGCGACCGCGCGGTCGCCGTCGATCCGGACGTCCTCCAGCGGGATCCGGCGGTAGAGGTGCAGGAGCAGGTCGCTGGCGGTGCCGTGCACCCGGGTGACCGGCTCACCGCTGGCCGCCGGATCCGCGGTGGCGCCGCTCGGTGAGAGGTCGAGCGTCCAGGACGGTCCCTCGATCGCCTGGAACTGCACCCGGGCCGGGCGGTGCGGCCAGGCCCCGAGCGAACCCATCACCACGGTGAAGAACTCGCTCATCCCGTCGACGGCGACCGCGGCCGGCAGCGGCTCGGGCTTGCCGAGGGCCTCCATGGCGTCGTAGGCGTGCACCGCCGACTCCTGCACCTGGTGCCGGGCCACCGCGCCCGAGGTGTGCGGACCGGCCGACTCGGGCCACCAGGCCCAGCACGGGGTGTCCGGCCCGGCGGCGCGCAGGGCGGCGTCGAGCATCCGGGTCGACTCGGAGAACCACTCCAGCAGGTCGCTCTCCGGCAGGGTGCTGCCGTGCCGTTCCTTGGAGGGTGGGCCGGACGGGTCCGCCTCGGTCACCACGAGAGCCCAGAAGCGCTGCACCTCACCGAGGTGCGCGATCAGGTCCCGCAGCGACCAGTCGGGGCAGCCGGGAACCCGGGCGTCGAGGGCCGGCGCCAGCGCGGCGGCCTCCCGCAGTGCCGCGGAGCGCTCCTCGACCAGCGTGATCAGCTCGGGGAAGGGCGGAGTCGGTGTCATTCCCGGTTTCTACCATCCAAATACGACAAAGGGCGGCACGCTTGTCGCGCACCGCCCTTTGGAGACACTTATCAGACGTTGAAACCGAGCGCCCGGAGCTGCTCGCGTCCATCGTCCGTGATCTTGTCGGGGCCCCACGGCGGCAGCCACACCCAGTTGATCCGGAAGTCCTGCGTCAGGCCGCCACCGGGGCCGGTGGTCAGCGCCTGCCGGGTCTGGTCCTCGATCACGTCGGTCAGCGGGCAGGCCGCGGAGGTCAGCGTCATGTCCAGGGTGACGACGTTGTCGTCGTCCACGTGCACGCCGTAGACCAGGCCGAGGTCGACGACGTTGATCCCGAGCTCGGGGTCGACGACGTCCTTCATGGCCTCTTCGACGTCGTCGGTGGACGCCTTCTTGACCGGTGCTTTGTCAGCGACCGGCTTTTCCTCCGCGACCTCAGCCGGGGCCGACAACTCGGCCTCCGGCACCTCGACCACGTCACCCGCGGCCTCGGCGGCGTCGCGCTCGGCAGCCAGCCAGGCCGGTACCTCGTCGGTCTTGTTGTCCGTCATGCCTTCACCTCCGGGCTCGCGCCCACGTCGACGCCCGCGCGAACGGCCGCGTCCTTGAATGCCATCCACGGGAGCAGGGCACACTTCACCCGGGCCGGGAACTTCGCCACCCCGGCGAAAGCGACCCCGTCACCGAGCACCTCTTCGTCCGGCTCGACCTGGCCGCGGCTCTGCATCAGCTCCACAAAAGCATGGTGGATCCGTGCGGCGTCGTGCCGGTCCTTGCCCTGCAGCAGCTCGTGCAGGACCGAAGCCGAGGCCTGGCTGATCGAGCAGCCCAGGCCGTCGTACGAGATCTCCGACAGATCGGCGGAGACCCGCACGGTGATCTCGTCACCGCAGGTCGGGTTGACGTGGTGCGCCTCCCCGTCGTACGGGTCGCGCAGTCCACGCCCATGCGGATGCTTGTAGTGATCCAGGATGATCTCCTGGTACAGCCCGTCGAGCATCATCAGCCGAACACCTTCCGCACCTGGTCCAGACCGCGCGCCAGGGCGTCGATCTCTTCCGTTGTCGTGTAGAGGTAGAACGAGGCCCGGGTCATCGCCGGCACCGCGAAGCGTACGCAGACCGGACGGGCACAGTGGTGGCCGACCCGCACCTCGACGCCGAGCGCGTCCAGGATCTGCCCGACGTCATGGGGGTGTACCCCGTCCACGGCGAACGACACGGTGCCGCCCCGGTTCTCGGACGACGTCGGGCCGAAGATCCGGACGTCCGGGACCGCGGCGAGCTGGTCCAGCGCGTACCGGGTGATCTCCTGCTCGTGCCGGTGGACCTCGTCCATGTCCAGCGCGGTCAGGTAGTCGACGGCCGCGCCGAGACCGATCGCCTCGGTGATCGGCGGGGTGCCGGCCTCGAACCGGGCCGGCGGCGGGGCGAAGGTGGTCTTCGCCATCGACACCGTCTCGATCATCGACCCGCCGGCCAGGAACGGCGGCATCGCGGCCAGCAGCTCGAACTTGCCCCAGAGCACGCCGATACCGGTCGGGCCGAGCATCTTGTGCCCGGTGAACGCGATGAAGTCGACACCCAGAGCGCGCACGTCGACCGGGAAGTGCGGCACCGACTGCGAGCAGTCCAGCATGACCAGCGCGCCGACCTGACGGGCCCGCGCCACCAGCGCGGTCACGTCGTTGATCGTGCCGAGCACGTTGGACATGTGCACCACCGAGACCAGCTTGGTGCGCTCGTTGACCAGCTCGTCGAGCTGGGACTCGTCGAGCCGGCCCTCGTCGGTGATGCCGAACCAGCGCAGCGTGGCGCCGGTCCGCTCGCAGAGCAGCTGCCAGGGCACCAGGTTGGAGTGATGCTCCATCTCGGAGATCACGATCTCGTCACCGGGCTTCAGGCCGAGGAACTGACCGGCCGAGTGCGCGACCAGGTTGATCGCCTCGGTGGAGTTCTTCGTGAAGATCACTTCATCGGGGCTGCCCGCACCGATGAAGCTCGCCACCTTGGCCCGGGCGCCCTCGTACATCTCGGTCGACTCGGTGCCCAGGGTGTGCACCGAGCGCGACACGTTGCCGTTGTGCTTCTCCTGGTGCGCGCGCATGACGTCGAGCACCTGCACCGGCTTCTGCGAGGTGTTGGCGCTGTCCAGGTAGACCAGCGGGTGGCCGTTCACCTCCCGCTCGAAGATCGGGAAGTCCTTGCGCACCCGTGCGACGTCGAAGCTCATGACTCGTCCTCTCAGGCCTTGGTGAGGAACTTCTCGTAGCCCTCGGCCTCGAGGCGGTCGGCCAGCTCGGAGCCGCCCTCTTCGACGATCTTGCCGCCGACGAAGACGTGCACGAAGTCCGGCTTGATGTAGCGCAGGATCCGCACGTAGTGGGTGATCAGCAGGAAGCCGGTGTCGCCGTTCTCCCGGACCCGGTTGACACCCTCGCTGACGATCCGCAGCGCGTCGATGTCGAGGCCGGAGTCGGTCTCGTCGAGGATCGCCATCTTCGGCTTGAGCAGCTCGAGCTGCATGATCTCGTGCCGCTTCTTCTCACCGCCGGAGAAGCCCTCGTTGACGTTGCGCTGGGCGAACGCCGGGTCCATCTGCAGCTTCTCCATCGCGCCCCGCAGCTCGCCGGCCCAGGTGCGCAGCTTCGGCGCCTGGCCGTCGATCGCGGTCTTCGCGGTACGCAGGAAGTTGGCCACCGAGACGCCGGGGACCTCGACCGGGTACTGCATGGCCAGGAAGAGGCCGGCCCGGGCGCGCTCGTCCACGGTCAGCGCCAGGATGTCCTGGCCGTCCAGGGTCACCGAACCGCCGGTGATCTCGTACTTCGGGTGGCCGGCGATGGAGTAGGCCAGCGTCGACTTGCCGGAGCCGTTCGGGCCCATGATGGCGTGCGTCTCGCCAGACTTGATGGTGAGGTCGACCCCGGCGAGGATCGGCTTCAGCTCGCCATCCGGCAGCTTCACCGAAACCTGCAGGTCGCGGATCTCCAGGGTGCTCACGGCTCTACTCCATTGCTCGGTGTCGTCGAAACGTAGATGTCTCCGTCGCGGATCTCGACGGGGTAGACCGCCACCGGTTCGATGGCGGGCGGTCCGGAGGGCTCACCGGTGCGCAGGTCGAAACGGGAACCGTGCAGCCAGCATTCCAGCGTGCACCCGTCGACCTCGCCCTCGGAGAGCGCCACCGAGGCGTGACTGCACTCGTCGCGGACCGCGTAGAAGTTGTCGTCGTCGGCGTGCACGATCGCGATCTCGACACCGTCGACCTCCACCTGGAGCGCGGTGCCCTTGGCCACGTCGGCCACCGGGCCGACGTTCTCGAACGTCACTATGACCCGGCCTCCACCAGCCGAGCCTCGATGGCGTCGCCCAGGCGCTCGCGCAGCTCCTCGACCGGGATCTTGTTGATCAGCTCGGCGAAGAAGCCGCGGACCACCAGCTTGCGCGCCTCCCCCTCGGGGATGCCGCGGGCCATCAGGTAGAACAGCTGCTCGTCGTCGAACCGGCCGGTCGCGCTGGCGTGCCCGGCGCCGGCGACCTCGCCGGTCTCGATCTCCAGGTTCGGGACCGAGTCGGCGCGGGCGCCGTCCGTCAGCACCAGGTTGCGGTTGATCTCGTACGTGTCGGTGCCGGTCGCGGCCGCCCGGATCACCACGTCGCCGACCCAGACGGTGTGCGCCGACGCGCCCTGCAGCGCCCCGCGGTAACCCACGTAGCTGCGGCAGTCCGGCACGCTGTGATCGACCAGCTGGCGGTGCTCGTGGTGCTGGCCGGCCGCCGCGAAGTACAGCCCGAACAGCTCGGCGTCGCCGCCCCGTCCGGTGTACTCCACGCTGGTGAACTGGCGGACCAGGTCGCCACCGAGGGTCACCTGCACGTGCTGGATCCGGGCGTCCTTGCCGACCCGGATCTTCACGTGCTGGGCCTGCACCGCGTCACGGTCCCACTCGGCGAGCGTGACGAAGGTGAGCTGGGCGCTGTCGCCGAGCACCACCTCGATGTTGTCGGCCAGGGTGACCGAGCCGGTCTGGTGCAGCACCACGGTGGCCTTGGCGAAGTTGCCGACCTTCACCACGGTGCGCGCGGCAGCGGCGTCGCCGCCCTTGCCGACCAGACGGATCACGGCCGCCTCGGCCGGTACGGCCTCGGCCGCCACCTCGATCACGGTGACGCCCGCGGCCGAGCCGTAGGCCAGCGCGCTGACCCGGTCGAACGGGGTCAGCACCGGCTCGACGTCGTCGGCTGTCGACACCGTCACGCCGGCCGGCAGGTCGGCGTACTCCACGGACGGGGCCGCCCCGGTCAGCGTCGTAGCCGTGACCAGGTCACGCAGGCGCTTGAGGGGGGTGAAACGCCACTCCTCCTCCAGGCCGTTGAGGGCCGGGAAGTCGGCGACGTCGAAGGAGCGCAGCACCTGCGACTTGGTGCGCGGCGGGGCGATGACCTCGGTTGTCATTTCTTCCTTTAATCCGCTTGTGATTGGGCCCGGGTGCTTAACCCACGGCCCCTTCCATCTGCAGCTCGATCAGCCGGTTCAGCTCCAGGGCGTACTCCATCGGGAGCTCCTTGGCGATCGGCTCGATGAAGCCACGCACGATCATGGCCATCGCCTCGTCCTCGGTCAGACCACGGCTCATCAGGTAGAAGAGCTGGTCCTCGCTGACCTTGGAGACGGTCGCCTCGTGCCCCATGTTCACGTCGTCCTCGCGGATGTCGACGTACGGGTACGTGTCCGAGCGGGAGATCGTGTCGACCAGCAGCGCGTCGCACTTGACCGTGCTCTTCGAGTGCGCGGCACCCTCGAGCACCTGGACCAGGCCGCGGTAGCTGGTGCGGCCACCGCCCCGGGCGATCGACTTGGAGATGATCGTCGAGGAGGTGTGCGGTGCGGCGTGCACCATCTTGGCGCCGGAGTCCTGGTGCTGGCCCGCGCCGGCCATGGCGATCGAGAGCACCTCGCCCTTGGCGTGCGCGCCGGTCATGTAGACCGCCGGGTACTTCATGGTGACCTTGGAACCGATGTTGCCGTCGACCCACTCCATGGTCGCGCCCTCTTCGCAGGTGGCGCGCTTGGTGACCAGGTTGTAGACGTTGTTCGACCAGTTCTGGATGGTCGTGTACCGGACCCGCGCGTTCTTCTTCACGACGATCTCGACGACCGCGGAGTGCAGCGAGTCGGACGAGTAGATCGGCGCCGTGCAGCCCTCGACGTAGTGGATGTAGCTGCCCTCGTCGGCGATGATCAGGGTCCGCTCGAACTGGCCCATGTTCTCGGTGTTGATCCGGAAGTAGGCCTGCAGCGGGATGTCGACGTGCACACCCTTCGGCACGTAGATGAACGAGCCGCCGGACCAGGTCGCGGTGTTCAGCGCGGCGAACTTGTTGTCGCCGACCGGGATCACCGTGCCGAAGTACTCCCGGAAGAGCTCCTCGTGCTCGCGCAGGGCGGTGTCGGTGTCCAGGAACAGGACACCCTGCTGCTCCAGGTCCTCACGGATCGCGTGGTAGACGACCTCGGACTCGTACTGCGCGGCGACGCCGGAGACGAGGCGCTGCTTCTCGGCCTCCGGGATGCCCAGCTTGTCGTACGTGTTCTTGATGTCCGCGGGCAGGTCGTCCCAGGTGGCGGCCTGCTTCTCGGTGGAACGCACGAAGTACTTGATGTTCTGGAAGTCGATCCCGGTGAGGTCGGCGCCCCAGTTCGGCATCGGCTTGCGGCCGAACAGGCGCAGGCCCTTGAGCCGCAGGTCGAGCATCCACTGCGGCTCGCTCTTCAGAGCGGAGATGTTGCGAACCACGGCCTCGGACAGGCCACGCTGAGCGGTGGCACCGGCGGTGTCGGTGTCGGACCAGCCGTACTCGTACTTGCCAAGTGCGGCGAGGTGCTCTTCCTGAGTGACGATCTGGTCAGTCATGTATCTGTCCTAACCGTGATTGCGGAGGTGTGCGTAGGGCGATGAGGGATGTGCGTGGTGCACACCCCGTCGCCGTGCGCGATGGTGGCAAGACGCTGCACGTGGGTGCCGATGAGGCGAGAGATGACTTCGGTCTCGGCGTCGCACAGCTGAGGGAACTCGGCGGCCACGTGGGCCACCGGACAGTGGTGCTGGCACAACTGGCCGCCGGACGCGATCGTGGTCGCGCTGGCAGCGTAGCCTTCCGCGGTCAGCGCATCGGCGAGCGCCTCCGCCCGGGCGATCGGATCGGTGCCGGCCTCTTCGAGAGCCGCACTGCAGCGGTCCTCGAGGGCCTGGATCTGCGAGGCGGCGAACGCGGTGACCGCCTGCGGGCCGTTGTTCTGCGCGATCCAGCGCAGCGCGGCGGCGGCGATGTTGTCGTAGTGGTGCGGGTTGAGATCCTCGCGGGCGGCGGCGGTGAGCACGAACGCCTTCGCCGGGCGGCCACGGCCACGCGGGCCGGTGCGCCGCACCTCGCGCGTCTCGACCAGGCAGTCGGCGAGCAGGGCGTCGAGGTGCTTGCGGATCGCGGCGGGGCTCAGGCCGAGCTGCGCGCCGAGCTCGGCGGCGGTGGCGGGGCCACGGCGCAGCAACTGGGCGACCCGGTCACGGGTGCGGCCGTCCGACACGGCAGCTGACGCCTCCGCACCGTTTCCGACCAGCACCTCGTATTTCACTACGCCAACGTTACGTATTTCCTCGGGCACCTGCAAACCGGGTTCCGGTGATCCGTCACACCGGCATCCGGGGGACGCGATTTTCAAGATCAAATTCGAGCGTACGATCGTCCGCGTGAAGTCCTTCGAGCCGCTGTTCCGCCCGTTCACCGCCGTGCTGCGTCCACTGGCCCTCGCGTCCCTGGTCGCCAACGTCGCGCTGATCGTCACCGGTGCCGCGGTCCGGCTCACCGACTCCGGTCTGGGCTGCCCGACGTGGCCCAAGTGCACCGACGGGTCATATACGACGACGTCCGCGATGGGCGTGCACGGCGTGATCGAGTTCGGCAACCGGATGCTCACGTTCGTGCTCGTGGCTCTCGCGATCGCCTGCTTCCTCGGCGCGTTGGGCCGGCCCCGCCGCCGGTCGCTGGTCCGGCTGTCGATCGCGGTCGGCCTCGGCATCCCGATGCAGGGCGTGATCGGCGGCATCACCGTGCTGACCCACCTCAACCCGTGGGTCGTCGGGCTGCACTTCCTGCTCTCGATCGCGCTGATCACGGTGGCCTACGCGTTCTGGCGCCGGATCGACGAGGGCGACGCCGCCCCGGTCCTCCTGGTGCCCGCTCCGCTCCGCGCCCTCGGCGTGCTCACCACACTGGCCAGCCTCGCGGTCGTCGCGGTCGGCGTGGTGGTGACCGGCAGCGGCCCGCACTCCGGCGACCGCGGCGCCAAGCGCAACGGCCTCGACCCGGCCGCCATCTCCCAGGTCCACGCCGACCTGGTCTTCCTGCTGATCGGCCTGTCGGTGGCGCTGTGGTTCGCCCTCCGCGCGGTCCCGGCCCCCGCGGCCGCCGTCCGTGCCGCCGGGGTGCTGGTCATCGTGGAGCTGTCGCAGGGCCTGATCGGCTTCGTCCAGTACTTCACCCACCTCCCGGTGATCCTGGTCGCCGCCCACATGCTCGGCGCCGGCCTGGTGTGGTGGGCGACGCTCGGCGCCCTGTGGTCCCTGCGCGAACGCCCGGTGGTGGCGGAGTCCACGCCCGCCGGCCAGACGCCGGCCCCGGCCCCGTCGAAGGATCCCGTTCCGGCCGCTTGACCGCGCCGGCCCGACGTCGCCGCCGCACCCTGCCTCACTCGCGGCCATGATGGACCGGGCCAGGGCGGGAGGGGTCGGCTGCGGGCTCGCTGGGGTTTGCTCCCCAGGCGAGGGACCTGGTGGTCACGGCCCGATAAGCCGGTCACCGCTCGCGTTCGGGCACTGCCGTCCGCAGAGGTGGGTGCCGACTCCGGGCCGACGATCCGGTCCAGACCGCTGATCCCGTTCCACCTGCACGGGTACGCCGTGGAGCCCGCGACGTCCCCGCTCCGCACCGCGCCGCAACGCGCATCACGGCCCAGCTGGCCCTCACGGCCCTTTCCGACCCTCATAAGGGCCGCCACAGCCAGCCCGGAGCACACAGCTGGCCGTCACGGCCCGAATCCGGCACCCATAAGGGCCGCCACAGCCAGCCGGAGCACACGGCTGGCCGTCACGGCCCGAATCCGGCACCCATAAGGGCCGTCAGAGCCAGCTGGGAGCACGGCTGGCTGTTGCGGCCCGAATCCGGCATCCATAAGGGCCGTCAGGGCCAGCCGGGTGGTGGGCGGGCCAGGTGCTTGGGGGTGGTGGGGTGAGCGGGACCACCGGTACATCCGGGAGGCGCTGGGCGGTCCGGGGTGGGCGGATGTCGCGGGGCGCCGCCACGAGACGGGCTGCTGCGGTTGGGGGCGGCCGTGCCCGTACAAGAAAAAGAAACGGACCGCGACAAGAGGCGCGGTCCGCAGCAAGCAGGTGGGTCAGAGGCGGGCCAGGATGCCGTCGGCCAGGCGGGTGGCGGCGGTGGGGGCTTCGCGGAGGAAGAGGGACGGCTCGGTGAGCTCCAGCTCGATCATCATGGGGCGGCCGTCGGGGCCGGGGATGACGTCGACCCGGGCGTAGAGCAGGCGCTTGGAGCCGCCGGGGATCGCGGCCAGGGCCTGGCGGGCGATCTCCAGCTCGGCGGCGGACGGGGTGCGCGGGGTGATGTCCTCGCTGCCCGGGTTGATCTCGTGCTCGCCGGTGCGCAGCAGCATCGGTCCCTTGCGGATCGCGTGGCTGAAGGTCAGCTCGCCGGTCGGGTCGGGCAGGCACAGCAGCGCGGTCTCGCCGGCGGTGGCGACGGCCGCCAGGTACGGCTGGACCATGGCGGTCCGGCCGGCGGCGGTGAGCCGGCTGACGTGCGCCTCAGCCTGCGCGCGCTGACCGGGCAGGGCGTAGCGGGCGGTGTCCTGGCTGCCGGCCGAGACCGTGGGCTTGACCACCCACTCGCCGTCCGCCGGCGCGGACCAGGACTCGCCGGGGCCGACGAACGTGGTCGGGATGATCGGGACGCCGGCCGCGGCGAGTTCGCTGAGATACCGCTTGTCGGTGTTCCACTCGATGATGTCGGCCGGGTTGGCCAGCCGTGGCACGCTCCGCGCCCAGGCCACGAACTGGTCGTGGCGGGCGACGTAGTCCCACGGCGAACGGATCACGGTGAGGTCGTAGCGGGACCAGTCGGCGCCCGTGTCGTCCCAGCGCACCGCGTCGACGGCCACCCCGCGCGCGACGAGAGCGTCGCGCAGCGGGTGGTCGTCGTCCCACAGATCGGGGAAGAGATCGCAGGTGACCAGGGCGACCCGGGCGTCGGCGGGCATCAGCGCGCCATGCTCCGCCGCGCCATCGACCGCCACAGGTCGTTGCTGGGACGCATCTGCTCGAGGAGCTCGCGCTCCCACTCGTTCTCCACCTGGACGCCGGCGTGCTCACACGCCTGCCGGGCGACACCGGTGTCCTGGGCGAACTGGTCGGACCACTCGCCGTCCTCACCGACCAGGACGATGCGGGCGCCGCGCTTACCGACGTACTCGATGACCGCCTTCGCGCCGCCGTGACCGGCGGCGAAAGACTTGATCTCTGAGGTCAGCGTCATTACGGAACCTTCTGCCATGACTCGCAGCCTAAGCAGTCCGCGAGGGATCGTGGGGTACTCCGGAAGCCTTTTGTGACCGCTGTTACCAGCAGGTTTCCCCGCGCGAGGGATAGTTATGCACCAATTACGCCCGATTTGCCCGGTGACCAGAATCAGTCTAATGAGTGACGGACAGTAGTTGACACTGATCACAATCCGGGCATTGTGTGCGACTCACCCGTAACCAGATCACCGAGGGCGATCTCAGATGAGAGCATCCACCGCGACCGCCAGGAACAGCAGCGTCAGGTACGTGATGGAGAGCTGGAACAGCCGCATCGGCTTCACCATCCCGCCGTTGCGGGTCTGGTAGACCAACCGGATCGACTCGCCCAGGAACAGCGCGCCGGTGACGACCGCGGAGACGGCGTAGATCCAGCCCAGCCCGAACTCGGCGCCGAGCGGCCACGCCACGACCGCCGAGGACACCACGGTGAGCACGGTGTAAAGCAGGATCTCGAAGTTCACCCGGGCGACGGAGCGCACCACCGGGAGCATCGGGATGCCGGCCCGCGCGTAGTCGTCCTTGTACTTGATGGCCAATGCGTAGAAATGCGGCATCTGCCAGAAGAAGACGACTGCGAACAGGGCCCAGCCCATCGGCGCGATCGATCCGGTCACCGCGGCCCAGCCGATGACCACCGGCGCGGCGCCGCAGACACCGCCCCAGAACGTGTTCGCCGGGGTGCGCCGCTTCAGCCAGAGCGTGTAGACCACGTCGTAGTAGAAGATCGAGAACGCGGTGAGCGCGGTCGCCAGCCAGTTGGTCAGCACCGCCATCAGCACCACCGACACCACCGCGAGGGTGAGCCCGAAGATCAGCACCGCGCGGGGGGTGATCTGGTGGGTCGGCAACGGACGCCGCTTGGTCCGCTTCATCAGCACGTCGATGTCGCGGTCGATGTAACAGTTCAGCGCGCTCGCCGCGCCACCCGCCAGTGCCCCGCCGACCAGCACCGCGAAGAAGGTGACCAGGTCCGGCCAACCTCCGGCCGCGAGCAACATCGTGGGCACCGTGGTCACCAGCAGCAACTCGACGATGGCCGGTTTGGTCAGTGCCACATAGCCGCGGACCACCGCCATCCGGTCACGTCGTGACTCGCGTGGCGCAGGCTCCGCCACGCCGGGCGACCGTCGCTGGACGGAACGCTCGGTGATCATGCTCACGGACAGCCACCTTCCGGCATTTGGACCAACTCGCAGCCGCGTGCCGGGTGTCCCATCGACCCGGCCAAGCCGCCCGGACAGCCTACGCGCCACCGTCTCCGCTGCTCGGGGCACCCAGCACGGGTGGAGACCATCACACCCCTCAACCGTGTGTCCGCTCACAGCGTATGTGCCTACGGCGTTCGCTGCGCAGACGTTTAGCCCTACTGGATAGGGTCAAGCCGAAAAGGGTTCCACATTCCCTGCCCCGAGGAGCACAACAGACGTGGGTGCCACAGTTCCTGCTCTCAATTGGTCCGACCTCGACCGCAAGGCGGTCGACGCGGTTCGGGTGCTGGCCATGGATGCCGTCGAGAAGGCCGGCAACGGCCACCCCGGCACGGCCATGAGCCTGGCCCCGGCCGCCTACCTGCTGTTCAACCGCGTGATGCGGCACGACCCGACCGACCCCCACTGGGCGGGCCGCGACCGGTTCGTACTGTCCTGCGGTCACTCCAGCCTCACCCTCTACATTCAGCTCTTCCTCAGTGGTTACAGCCTGTCGCTGGATGACCTGAAGTCGCTGCGCCAGTGGGACTCGCTGACCCCGGGTCACCCGGAGTACGGCCACACCTCCGGCGTCGAGATCACCACCGGCCCGCTGGGTCAGGGCATCGGCAACGCGATCGGCATGGCCATGTCGGCCCGCCGTGAGCGCGGCCTGTTCGACCCGGACGCCGCACCCGGCGAGTCGCCGTTCGACCACCAGATCTACTCGATCGCCTCGGACGGCGACATCGAGGAGGGCGTCAGCCACGAGTCGAGCGCCATCGCGTCGGTGCAGAAGCTCGGCAACCTCACGGTGATCTACGACGACAACCAGATCTCCATCGAGGACGACACCCGGATCGCCAAGAACGAGGACGTCGGCGCGCGGTACGCGGCGTACGGCTGGCACGTGCAGACGGTGAACTGGAGCGGCGCGGACCCGTACGTCGAGGACGTCGACGCGCTCTGGGACGCGATCCAGGCCGCCAAGGCGGTGACCGACAAGCCGTCGTTCATCGTGCTGAAGACGATCATCGGCTGGCCCGCGCCGAAGAAGAAGAACACCGGCAAGATCCACGGTTCCGCGCTGGGCGCCGACGAGATCGCCGCGACGAAGGAGATCCTCGGGTTCGCGCCCGAGCCGTTCGCCATCGACGACGACATCATCAAGTACGCGCACCAGACCGTCGAGCGCGGCAAGGCGGCGCACGCCGAGTGGGACAAGGGCTTCCAGTCCTGGGCCGCCGGCAACGCCGAGCGCAAGGAGCTCTTCGACCGGCTGGCCGCCAAGAAGCTCCCGGAGGGCTGGCACAAGGCGCTCCCCGAGTTCCCGGCCGACGAGAAGGGCCTGGCCACCCGGGCCGCGTCCGGCAAGGTGCTGGAGGCGCTCGCGCCGGTGCTCCCCGAGCTCTGGGGCGGCTCCGCCGACCTGGCGGAGAGCAACAACACCACGATGAAGGGCGAGCCGTCCTTCATCCCGGCGGAGTACGCCACCAAGGAGTTCCCGGGTCACGAGTACGGCCGCACGCTGCACTTCGGCATCCGTGAGCACGGCATGGGCTCGATCCTCAACGGCATCGCGGTGCACGGCGGCACCCGGCCGTACGGCGGCACGTTCCTGGTCTTCAGCGACTACATGCGCGGCTCCGTCCGGCTGTCCGCGCTGATGAAGCTGCCGGTCATCTTCGTGTGGACGCACGACTCGATCGGTCTCGGCGAGGACGGCCCGACGCACCAGCCGATCGAGACGGTGACCGCGCTGCGCGCGATCGTCGGCCTCGACGTGGTCCGCCCGGCCGACGCCAACGAGACCGCGTGGGCCTGGCGTGGCGCGCTGGAGCACACCGACCGCCCGACCGCGCTCGCCCTGTCCCGGCAGAACCTGCCGACCCTGGACCGGACCAAGTACGCGTCGGCCGAGGGCACCCTCAAGGGCGGCTACGTGCTGTCCGAGGCGTCCGACAGCAACCCGAAGGTGATCCTGATCGCCAGCGGTTCCGAGGTCTCCATCGCGCTCACCGCGCAGGAGCGCCTGGAGGCGGAGGGCACCCCGACGCGGGTCGTCTCGATGCCCTGCCAGGAGTGGTTCTTCCAGCAGGACACCGCGTACCAGCAGGAGGTCCTGCCGAGCGGGGTCAAGGCCCGGGTCACGGTCGAGGCCGGCATCCGGATGAGCTGGGACCGCATCCTCGGTGACGCCGGCGAAGCGGTCAGCATCGAGCACTACGGCGCCAGCGCCCCCGCGAAGATCCTCTTCGAGCAGTTCGGTTTCACGCCTGACAACGTCGTTGCCAAGGCCAACGCCTCGCTGGCCCGGGTCGGCGAGATCACCGGTCACAAGACCGGCAACTGACAGGAGTTGAAGGTAATGACCGACAGACTGGCAGAGCTCTCCGCCGCGGGTGTCGCGGTGTGGCTCGACGACCTCAACCGGGTGCGCCTGACCAGCGGTTCGCTGGACAAGCTGCGCCGCGAGCAGCACATGGTCGGTGTCACCACCAACCCGAGCATCTTCCAGAAGGCGCTGTCCGACGCGGACGCGTACGACACGCAGCTGCGTGACCTGGCCGCGCAGGGCGTGACGGTCGAGGAGGCCGTCCGCCTGATGACCGCCGCCGACGTCCGGGCGGCGTGCGACGTGCTGCGCCCGGCGTACGACGCCTCCAACGGCGTCGACGGCCGGGTCTCCATCGAGGTGGACCCGCGCAAGGCGCACGAGACCGACCCGACCGTCGCCGAGGCGAAGACGCTGTGGTGGCTCGTCGACCGGCCGAACCTGTACATCAAGATCCCGGCGACGCTCGCCGGCCTGCCCGCGATCACCCAGGTGCTCGCGGCCGGCATCAGCGTCAACGTCACCCTGATCTTCTCGCTCGAGCGCTACCGGGCGGTCATGGACGCGTTCCTGGCCGGTCTGGAGCAGGCGAAGGCGAACGGCCACGACCTCGCCAAGATCGGTTCGGTCGCGTCGTTCTTCGTCTCCCGCGTGGACAGCGAGGTGGACAAGCGCCTCGACAAGATCGGCACCGACGAGGCCAAGGCGCTCAAGGGCAAGGCGGCGATCGCCAACGCCCGCCTGGCCTATGAGGCGTACACCGAGGTCTTCGGCACCGAGCGGTGGACGGCGCTGTCCGGCGCCGGCGCGCACCCGCAGCGGCCGCTGTGGGCCTCCACGTCCACGAAGAACCCCGACTTCCTCGACACGATCTACGTCGAGGAGCTGATCGCGGCCGGCACGGTCAACACCATGCCGGAGTCGGTGATCTTCGCGTACGAGGACCACGGCACCACCAAGGGTGACACCATCACCCCGAACATCGGGCACGCCAAGCAGGTCTTCGCCGACCTCGCGGCGGCCGGCATCGACTTCGACGACGCCGTCAAGGTCCTCGAGGAGGAGGGCGTCGAGAAGTTCGAGTCCGCCTGGAAGGAACTCCTCGTCGACGTGGACAAGTCGCTGAAGGCGGCCAGTGCCGGCGCGGCGAACCCGAGCGACGCGGCCAAGTAACGAGCAACAGGTAACAGGGTTGTGCGGCCTGTCGTGAACACTTCGCGACAGGCCGCTCCATTCGCGAAAAACTGGCAGGATGACAACGTGGGTAATCCGCTGCGTACCGCACAGGACCGACGGCTCCCGCGGATTCCGGAGCCCTGCGCTCTGGTGATCTTCGGGGTCACCGGTGACCTGTCTCGAAAGAAGCTCATCCCGGCCGTCTACGACCTGGCCAACCGCGGGCTGCTGCCACCAGGTTTCGTGGTGGTGGGCTTCGCCCGGGCTGACTGGGGCGACGGCGACTTCGAGTCGCTCGCCTATGCCGCCGCCAAGAAGGGCGCCCGGACACCGTGGCGTGAGGACGTCTGGCAACGGCTCTCGAGCCAGTTCCAGTTCGTACCCGGCTCGTTCGACGACGACGGCGACTTCGACAAACTCTCCGAGACCCTGGACCAGTTGCGTGAGCGCAACGGCATCCAGGGCAACACGGCCTTCTACTTCTCCATCCCGCCGGCCGCCTTCCCGCTGGTGCTCAACCAGCTGAACCGGACCGGTCTCGCGGACAACGCCAAGTCCGGCGGCTGGCGCCGGGTGGTGGTGGAGAAGCCGTTCGGCAACGACCTGGCCACCGCCATCTCGCTGAACCAGCTCGTCGACGACGTGTTCAACCCGGACGACGTCTACCGGATCGACCACTACCTGGGCAAGGAGACGGTCCAGAACATTCTGGCGCTGCGCTTCGCGAACAACCTGTTCGAGCCGGTGTGGAACTCCAAGTACGTCGACTCGGTGCAGATCACCATGGCCGAGGACGTCGGCATCGGCACCCGGGCGGCGTTCTACGACGCGTCCGGCGCCGCCCGCGACGTGCTGCAGAACCACCTGCTCCAGCTGCTCGCGCTGGTCGGCATGGAGGAACCGACGAGCTTCGACCCGCAGGAGGTGCGGGCCGAGAAGCTCAAGGTCCTCAAGGCGATCGCGCTGCCGGCGGACATCGCGGCCGGCTCGGTCCGCGGGCAGTACCTCCCCGGCTGGGTGGCCGGTGAGCGCGCCGTGGGTTACCTCGAAGAGAAGAACATCCCGGCCGACTCGACGACCGAGACGTACGTCGCGGTCCGCCTCGGCATCCAGAACCGGCGCTGGGCGGGCGTCCCGTTCTACGTCCGGGTGGGCAAGCGGATGCCGCGCCGGGTCACCGAGATCGCGATCCTCTTCAAGCAGGCGCCGCACCTGCCGTTCGATCCGGCCGATGTGGAGATGCTGGGCAACAACCAGCTCGTCATCCGGGTGCAGCCGGACGAGGGCGTGGTGCTCAAGTTCGGTTCCAAGGTGCCGGGCACCTCGATGGAGGTCCGCGACATCGCGATGGACTTCCAGTACGGCGAGGCCTTCACCGAGTCCAGCCCGGAGGCGTACGAACGCCTGGTGCTGGACGTCCTGATCGGCGACCGGACGCTGTTCCCGGACGCGGCCGAGGTCGAGCAGTCCTGGCGGGTCATCGACCCGCTGGAGGCCGCCTGGGCGAGCACCGCACCGGAGCCGTACCGGGCCGGTGAGTGGGGCCCGCGAGCCTCGGACGAAATGCTGGAGAACGAGGGCCGCGCCTGGAGGCGAGCATGATCGGGCTGTGGGACACCACCGGTAACGAGGTCGTGAAGGCACTCGCCGCGGAACGCCGCAGTGCCGGGGGCGTGGCCTCCGGGCTCGCGCTGACCCTGATCGCCGTGGTCGAGGAGAAGAAGGTCCGGGAGGCCGAGGCGGCCGCCACGATAGCCGCCTCCGCGCACCCGTGCCGTCTGCTGATCGTGGTCCGCTCCGATCTGGACGGCCGCAGCCGGCTGGACGCGGAGATCGTCGTCGGCGGCCGGCTGGGCCCGGCCGAGGCGGTCGTGATGCGGATGTACGGCCGGCTCGCGCTGCACGCCGAGTCGGTGGTCATGCCGCTGCTCGCCCCGGACGTCCCGGTGGTCTCCTGGTGGCACGAGGAGCCGCCGAACATGATCGCCAACGACTTCCTGGGCGTGGTGGCCGACCGCCGGATCACCGACAGCGCGCAGGCGCCCGACCCGGTGGCCGCGCTGCGCCAGCGGGCGATCGACTACGCGCCCGGTGACACCGACCTCACCTGGACCCGGATCACGCTCTGGCGGAGCCTGGTGGCCGGCGCGTTCGACGCCACCGAGGCCCGGGTGATCGGCGCCAAGATCGTGGCGCCGGCGAAGGACCCGACCGCCTGGCTGATGCTCGGCTGGCTGAAGTCCCGGCTCAACATCGAACCGACGATGGAGCACACCGACCGCTCCCCGCGGCTGCACTCGGTCGAGCTGCAGTGTGAGAACGGCGACTACGTCCGGGTCACCCGGGAAGAGGGCACCGCCCTGTTCAGCCGGTCCGGTCAGGAGGATCGGTACATGCCGCTCCCCCGCCGGGCGGTCGGCGACGAGCTCGCCGAGGAGCTGCGCCGGCTCGACGCCGACCAGATCTACGCGGACGCGCTGGGTGCCATGGCCGGCGTCGCCGGTCTTGACCACCGGCAACCGATGCGGGTGCACGTCTGGAAGGACCCGACCCTGGCAGCCCGGGCCGCCGCGCCGACCGACGCGATGGCCGGCTAGTCCGTACAACTACATGAGAAGGGCCGTCCGCCGATCGGCGGACGGCCCTTCCGTCAAAGGAGAAGCCAAGTGAGTGAGACCGTGGTCGTGGTGGTTCCGGACGCCGACATCCTGGCGTCGACGGTGGCCGCGCGGCTCGTCATCCGGATCATCGACGCGCAGGCGGTGCACGGCACCGCCAGCGTGGTGCTGACCGGCGGCCGGGTGGCCGCCAAGGTGCTGCGCACGGTCCGGGAGCTACCGGCCGCCGCGGCGATCGACTGGTCCCGGGTGGACCTGTGGTGGGGCGACGAGCGTTTCCTGCCCTCCGGCGACCCGGACCGCAACGAGACCCAGGCCCGGGAGGCGCTGCTGGACGCGCTGCCGCTGGACCCGGCCCGGGTGCACGCGATGCCCGCCTCGGACGGCCCGGACGGTGACGACGCGACAGCGGCCGCCGCCCGGTACACGGCCGAGCTGACCGCCGCCGGTGACGGCCGGGTGGCCCGCTTCGACGTGCTGATGCTCGGGGTCGGCGAGGACGGGCACGTGGCGTCGCTGTTCCCGGGGCACCCGGTGCTCAAGGAGGAGGGTGCCGCGGTGGCCACCTTCGACAGCCCGAAGCCGCCGCCGACCCGGGTCACGCTGTCCCTGGCGACGATCCGCGGCGCCGACGAGGTGTGGCTGGTCGCCGCGGGTGCGGACAAGGCCGGGCCGATCGCGTCGGCGCTGGCCGGCGGGGATCTGCCGGCGGCTCGTGCTCAGGGCGTACGCAAAACGCTCTGGCTTCTGGACCAGGCTGCCGCGGCGAACCGCTGACCTCGAGCGGGGAAATGGTCCGGGCGCGCAGCGCGCCCGGACCGGGCAGGTCAGGTGCGGGACGAGATCTGCTGAACCGCCCAGGCGTTGCCGTCCGGGTCGCTGAAGAAGACGAATCCGACGTTGTCCAGCGGATCCGGGGTCGGCGACGGGTTCTCCCCCAGCGTCGTCACGTCGCTGACCTGGACGCCGCGGGAGACCAGCTCGGCGTGCGCCGCCTTGATGTCCCGGACCACCAGTTGCAGGCCCTTGAGCGAGCCGGGCGGCATCTCCGGCACCGCGCCCTTGCCGAACACGATCGAGCAGCCGCTGCCCGGCGGGGTCAGCTGGACGATCCGCACCTGGTCGCCGAACGCGGTGTCATGATCGACATGGAAGCCGAGTTGCTCGGCATAGAACCGTTTGGCCCGGTCGATGTCGCTGACCGGAACGATGACCACCTCGAGAGTCCAGTTCATGCCGCTCATGCTGCCATCCGTAGACTCCGGAAGGTGCCTGTTGCGATTCGCGCCTACCGATCGAGCGACCTCGACGCCATCTACGACATCTGCGTCCGGACCGGCGAGGCGGGCGGCGACGCACGCGGGAAGTACAGCTCGGACCGCCTGCTCGGGGACATCTGGGCGGCGCCCTACGTGATCCTGGAGCCGGAGCACGCGCACGTCCTGGACGACGGGACCGGCCGCCCGGTCGGCTACATCATCGGTACGGCGGACACCGCCACGTTCGTCGAGCGGTACCGCGCGGAGTGGCTGCCGGCCACCGCGGACCGGCTGGTCGACGGCGACCCGCGCGACGAGGAGATGCTCGAGCTGCACCGGCACCCGGAGCGGATGCTGCTGCCCGAGCTGCACGACCACCCGGCACACCTGCACATCGACCTGCTGCCGGAATGGCAGGGCAAGGGGCAGGGACGCGGCTTGATGGCCGCGTTCCTGACCGGACTGCGCGCCGTCGGCGTGCCCCGGGTGCACCTCGGCATGGCGCCGGAGAACCACGGCGCGCACGCGTTCTATCAGCGGCTGGGGTTCCGGGACCTGCCGGTCCCGGATGCCGGTGCGCTCTTCCTGGGCCGCGACACCAGCCCGCTGTAAAAAGCCTTACTCCCGGCCGCGGCGCTGCCGGACCTTGGCGAGCGCCTCGGCCAGGATCGCCGCGGCGTCCTCGTCCGAGCGGCGCTCCTTGACATAGGCCAGGTGCGACTTGAACGGCTCGGTGCGGGACCGGCCCGGAGGCTGCTCCTGGTCGAGGCCGGCGGGCTGGCCGCAGCGCGGGCAGTCCCAGGTCTCCGGAGCCGGCGCCTCAGCGGCGAACCAGATCCGGCTGTTGTGACCGGCCGCACAGAAATAGCTGACCTGCCGGCGCGGTGCGGGTTCGGTGCGCTCGTCGGGGCGCATCGGGCTGGAGCCGACTCGGCTGCCGCGGATGGCGCTGCCACTGGACACGGACGTCACTCCTGATCAACTCGGGCTTACCCTGATCACTTTTTTGATCAAAAAGACAAACCGCGCGGCCGGATGAACCGGCCGCGCGGCAGAGTCTACGACGGTTGTCGCGGGTCAGGAACCCACCGCGAGCTTGAGCCAGAAGCCGAGACCGACGACGCAGGCGAACCAGATGATGCCGACCAGAACCGTGTACCGGTCGAGGTTCTTCTCCGCCACCGAGGAACCGGCCAGGCTGGAGGACACGCCGCCACCGAACATGCTGGACATGCCGCCACCCTTACCGCGGTGCAGCAGGATCAGCAGGGTCAGCAGGATGCTCGTGATGATCAGCAACACGATCAGCGTGTACGCGAATCCGATCGGCATGGTCGGGTTCATTCCTCTCGAAGGGCACTGCAGCGGTCCCACAATAGCGGGTGCCCGGCCGTTTCATCCGGCCGGGCACGCGCGATTCGTAGCTCAGGTCGTTACACGCGGCTCAGCGAGCGACGTGCTCCTCTTCTCAACGAGCGACGTGCTTCTCTTCTCAGCGAGCGACGTGCTCCTTGAAGCGCACGATGGAGGCGAACTCCTCGGCGTCCAGGGCAGCACCGCCGACCAGGGCACCGTCCACGTCCGGCTTGGCCATGATCGAAGCGATGTTCGCCGCCTTGACCGATCCACCGTACTGGATGCGGACCGCCTCGGCGACGTCGCTGCCGTACTTCTCGGCCAGCCGGGCCCGGATGGCGCCACAGACCTCCTGCGCGTCCTCCGGCGTCGCGGTCTTGCCGGTGCCGATCGCCCAGACCGGCTCGTACGCGATGACGATCTGCTTGATCTGGTCTTCCTTGAGCCCGTCGAGGCCCGCGTCGACCTGCGCCGTGCAGTGCGCCACGTGCCCGGAGGCCTCCCGGATCGACAGACCCTCGCCGACGCAGAAGATCGGGGTCAGGCCGGCCGTGAAGGCCGCCTTGATCTTCGCGTTGACCAGCTCGTCGGTCTCGTCGTGGTACTCGCGGCGCTCGGAGTGCCCGATCGCCACGTAGGTGCAGCCGAGCTTCGCCAGCATCGAGCCGGCGATCTCCCCGGTGTACGCACCCGACGCGTGCTTGGAGATGTCCTGGGCGCCGTACGCGATCGCGAGCTTGTCGCCCTCGATCGCGGTCTGCACCGTGCGCAGGTCGGTGAACGGCGGCAGCACGACCGTCTCGACGGCCTCCAGCTGCTCACCGGTCAGGCTCGCCGCCAGCTTCTGGATCAGCAGATTCGCCTCGTAGTGGTTGAGGTTCATCTTCCAGTTACCGGCGATGATCGGCTTGCGGGTCACGTCACCCATCACTTCTCCAACGCGGCGACGCCCGGCAGCGTCTTGCCTTCGAGGTACTCCAGGGACGCGCCCCCACCGGTGGAGATGTGGCCGAACGCGGTCTCGTCCAGGCCGAGCGTGCGGACCGCGGCGGCCGAGTCGCCACCGCCGACGACCGAGAAGCCGTCGATCTTCGTGATCGCCTCGGCGACGCCACGGGTACCCGCGGCGAACGGGGCGAGCTCGAAGACGCCCATCGGGCCGTTCCAGAAGACCGTCTTGGCACCGGCGATCGCCTCGGCGAACAGCGCCGTGGACTTCGGACCGATGTCGAGACCGAGCCGGTCGGCAGGAATCTCAGAAATATCGTAGATTTCGTGGTCCGCGTCGGCTGAGAACGCGGTCGCCGCCACGACATCCACCGGGAGCACGATCCGACCGGCGGCCTGCTCCAGGAGCGAGGCACAGGTGGAGATCATCTCGGCCTCGAGGAGGGACTTGCCCACCTCGTGCCCCTGCGCCTTGAGGAACGTGAAGCACATCCCGCCGCCGACGAGGAGCTTGTCCACATTCGGCAGCAGCGCCTGGATCACGGCGAGCTTGTCGGAGACCTTCGAGCCGCCGAGCACGACGACGTAGGGCTGCTCCGGGCTCTCCGACACCTTCTGGAGAACCTCGACCTCCTTGAGGACGAGGCCACCGGCGTAGTGCGGGAGGCGGGCCGGCACGTCGTACACCGAGGCGTGCTTGCGGTGCACCGCACCGAACGCGTCATCAACGTAGAAGTCCGCGAATTTCGCCAGATCGTCGGCAAAAGCCCCACGCTCGGCGTCGTCCTTCGACGTCTCACCCTTGTTGAAGCGCAGGTTCTCCAGCAGCAGAACCTGGCCGTCCTCCAGCGCCTCGACGGCCGCGGAAGCAGAAGGGCCGACGGTGTCGGTCGCGAAGACCACCGGCGAGCCCAGCAGCTCGCCGAGCCGGGTGGCGACCGGAGCCAGCGAGAACGCAGGGTCCGGCGCGCCCTTCGGACGGCCCAGGTGGGACGCCACGATCACGCGGGCGCCGGCGTCGCGCAGGGCGATCAGCGTCGGCAGCACCGCGCGGGCGCGGCCGTCGTCACTGATGACCCCGGGGTTGGCCTTGTCGAACGGGACGTTCAGGTCGGCGCGCACGAAGACGCGCCGACCTGATACACCCTCGCCGAGCAGGTCGTCGAGAGTCTTCAAGATCAGGCTCCGACGAGCTTGACCAGGTCGACGAGGCGGTTCGAGTAGCCCCACTCGTTGTCGTACCAGCCGACGACCTTGACCTGGTTGCCGATGACCTTGGTGAGGCCGGCGTCGAAGATGCAGGACGCCGGGTCGGTCACGATGTCCGAGGACACGATCGGGTCCTCGGTGTAGACCAGGATGCCCTTGAGCGGGCCGTCCGCGGCCGCCTTGATCGCGGCGTTGACCTCGTCGACCGTGGTGTCACGGGAAGCGGTAAAGGTCAGGTCGGTGGCCGAGCCGGTCGGGATCGGCACACGCAGCGCGAAGCCGTCCAGCTTGCCCTTGAGCTCCGGCAGCACCAGGCTGACGGCCTTGGCGGCGCCGGTCGAGGTCGGCACGATGTTCAGCGCGGCGGCGCGGGCGCGACGCAGGTCGCTGTGCGGACCGTCCTGCAGGTTCTGGTCCTGGGTGTACGCGTGGATCGTGGTCATCAGACCCTTGTCGATCCCGATCGTGTCGTTCAGGACCTTCGCCATCGGGGCGAGGCAGTTCGTGGTGCAGGACGCGTTCGAGATGATGGTGTGCTTCGCGCCGTCGTACAGACCGTCGTTCACGCCCATCACGATCGTGATGTCCTCGTTCTTGGCCGGAGCCGAGATGATGACCTTCTTGGCGCCCTGGTCGACGTGCGCCTTGGCCTTGCTGGCGTCGGTGAAGAAGCCGGTCGACTCGATCACGACGTCGACATCCAGGTCGCCCCAGGGCAGCTTGCTCGGGTCACGCTCGGCGAACGCCTTGAAGGTCTTGCCCGCGACGGTGATCTCGTCGGCGGTGGCCTTCACCTCGTGCGGCAGGCGGCCCAGGATGCTGTCGTACTTCAGCAGGTGGGCAAGAGTGGCGTTGTCGGTCAGGTCGTTCACACCGACGATCTCGATGTCGGCTCCGGAGGCGAGAACCGCCCGGAAGAAGTTACGACCGATACGGCCGAAGCCGTTGATGCCAACCCGGATGGTCACAGGTGGTCTCCTCGTTTCGGTCCGCCGGAATCTGCGACCGGCGGAGAGTCTCGTGCCGACCGGGTGAGGGTCGGTACTAGGGGCGTCCGGCCGCCGCGCCCGAAGGAGCGAAAACGCCGCGCCAACACACTGTGGCGGCGTTACAGCGGGGGTTCGGCCGAACTGCCGGCACCGTCGCCGTCACCAGTGACCCTATCCGAGCCCGCCCGCCCGGGAAGCAGCGGGGCGCGACCTGAACGTTACCTAAATCGGATCACCGCGACGTCGCCGTCGCCTCCTGAAGCCTCCCGCGGACACCGCCCGGTAATAAAGGTCCAAAGGTCCCGGAAACGTTCCGGCCGCTGCCCCTCACGACCGCTTCTCCTTGGGTACGAGGTGAAGGCGGGTGACCGAAATCACCCGCCCCGGCTTAAGGGCAGATCGCCGCGGAGCGAAGCGGAGCCGAGCTAGCTCAGCACGCCATCATCTCCGGGGTCACAGCGGCTTCCGTGTCGGGGATGCCCAGGTCGCGGGCGCGTTTGTCGGCCAGCGCCAGCAGCCGGCGGATCCGTCCCGCGATGGCGTCCTTGGTCAGCGGCGGGTCGGCCAGTGCGCCCAGCTCCTCCAGCGACGCCTGCCGGTGCTCCAGCCGCAGCTGGCCGGCCGAGGTCAGATGGTTCGGCGCCTCCTCGGAGAGGATCTCCAGCGCCCGGGTGACCCGGGCCGCCGCGGCCACCGCCGCCCGGGCCGAACGCCGCAGGTTCGCGTCGTCGAAGTTCGCCAGGCGGTTGGCCGTGGCCCGCACCTCACGCCGGACCCGGCGCTCCTCCCAGGCCAGCACGCTGGAGTGCGCGCCGATCCGGGTGAGCAGCGCCGCGATCGCGTCCCCGTCCTTGATCACAACCCGGTCCACCCCGCGGACCTCGCGCTCCTTCGCCGTGATCCCTATCCGCCGGGCAGCGCCACGCAGGGCGAGCGCCGCCTCCGGTCCCGGGCAGGTGATCTCCAGCGCGCTGGAGCGGCCCGGCTCGGTGAGCGAGCCGTGCGCCATGAACGCGCCGCGCCAGGCGGCCACCGCGCAACAGACGTTCGCCGACACCACGTGCGGCGGCAGGCCACGGACCGGCCGGCCGCGCACGTCGAGCAGCCCGGTCTGCCGGGCCAGCGCCTCACCGTCCTTGACGATCCGGACGATGTAATGGCTGCCCTTGCGCAGCCCGCCGGAGGCCAGCACGTGGACCTCGCTGGGATAGCCGTACACGTCGGCGATCTCCCGGCGCAGCCGGCGCGCCACCGCGCCGGTGTCCAGCTCGGCCTCGACGACCACCCGGCCGGAGACGATGTGCAAGCCACCGGCGAACCGGAGCAGGGACGCCATCTCCGCCCGCCGGCAACAGGGCTTGGGCACGTCGACCCGGCTCAGCTCGTCTTTGACCGCTGCGGTCATCGCCATCGTGAATGTCACCTCATGCGCCGGATCTTGGACATTGTGTGTCGCACTACGCCAGTAATTAACGAGCGGCGCCCAATACTGGCACCAGTGCAACACCCAGTGCCTCAGGATCATGCCGTGGGCTGCCGTCGGCAACGGCGACGGGTGCCAATACCAGGTCGGCGCCCATCCGGCGGGCGGCGACGCGTACCGGCTCCGGCTCGCCGGCCCATTTCAGGTCGGCGAGCACGGTGTCCACCCGCAGCTCCGGCAGGTATCGGTGCAGGGTCTCCAGGTGCCCGGCGGCGGACAGCCCGCGGGTCTCCTTGTCGGTGCCCAGGTTGAGGGTTACCAGCCTGCGGGCCGGGCTGGCGACGATCGCCCGGGCCAGTCCGGGCACCAGCAGGTGCGGCAGCACACTGGTGAACCAGCTGCCCGGACCGAAGATCAGCCAGTCGGCGGCGAGCACCGCCTCGACGGCCTGCGGACAGGCCGGCGGATCGGCCGGTTCCAGCCGCAACGACTCCACCCGGCCGTCGGCGACCGCCACCGAATGCTGACCCCGGACGGTGACCGTGTCACCCGGACGTGCAGGGTCGGAGCCCACCACGTCGGCCTCGATACCGACCGCGTACCGCGCCATCGGCAGCACCCGGCCCTGCGCGCCGACCATCTCGGCCGCGTGATCGAGGGCCTCGACCGGGTCGCCGAGCATCTCCATCAGGCCGAGCAGCAGCAGGTTGCCGACCGTGTGCCCGGCCAGGGTGTCCTTGCTGCGGTCGGCCCGCCGCTCGAGCCGGGGCCCGCGCCCGGTTCGCGACTCGCCGTCGCCCGGCTCGGACATCACCGCGAACCGGTGCTGCATCAACCGGGCGGTGAGCTGCGCGGTGGGCTGCCGATCGGCCAGCGCGGCCAGGGCCTGACGCAGGTCACCCGGCGGCAGCAGGGCGTCCCGCTCGACCCGCAGGCGGCCGCTGGAACCCCCGTCGTCGCCGACCGTGACGATCGCGGTGATGTCCAGCGGCACCTCCGCCGCGGCGTGCCGCAGCGCCCGGAGCGAGGCGCTCAGCCCGTGCCCGCCGCCGAACGCCACCACCCGGACCGGCCGGTCCGCCCGGCCCTCGACCGCGGCGGTCACTCCCGCCCCAGGTCACGATGCGAGGCGTGCGCCGACAGACGCATCCCGCTCAATCGTGAAGTCAACTCCTCGGTTATCGCCACGCTCCGGTGTTTGCCACCGGTGCACCCGATCGCGACCGTCAGGTATCGCTTGCCCTCGCGCTCGAAGCCCGGCGCGGTCGCCGCGATCAGGCCGGCGTACGTCGCCACGAAGTCGGTGGCGCCCTCCTGACCGAGCACGTAGCTGCTCACGCCCTCCTCGAGGCCGGTGTGCTCGCGCAGCTCCGGCACCCAGAACGGGTTGGGCAGGAACCGGGCGTCGAGCACGTAGTCGGCGTCCGGTGGCAGGCCGTACTTGAAACCGAACGAGAGGACGGTGATCCGCAGTTTGCGGGCGTCCTCGCCACCGAACAGCTCCTCCACCCGGCGCCGGAGCTGGTTCACGTTCAGGTGACTGGTGTCGATGATCACGTCGGCGTGCTCACGGGCCTCGGCGAGCAGCTTGCGCTCGGCGGCGATCCCGTCGGCCAGCCGGCCGTCACCCTGCAGCGGGTGCGAGCGGCGCACCGACTCGAAGCGCCGGATCAGCACCTCGTCGTCGGCGTCCACGAACACCACCCGCGGCGAGAAACCGCGCTCCTTGAGGGCCCGCACCGCGCCCGCGAGGTCGGTGGAGAACGCGCGGCTGCGCACGTCCAGCACCATCGCGGTGCGCCGGGCCGCGCCGCCGGCGGCGAAGGCCAGCTCGGCCATCTCCAGCATCAGCGCCTGCGGCAGATTGTCGACCACGTAGAACCCGACGTTCTCCAGGGCCCGGGCCACCGTGCTGCGGCCGCCACCGGAGAGCCCGGTGACCACCACCAGGTCAGTACCGGCTTCGTCCGGGTCGACCACGTCGCCGGGTCCGAACTCGGGCATCGCTTCCGTCACGCACGCCTCCCGCGTCGCTTCGCCCGCACCCGTCGGGCGGACACAACATGGTAGTCCGATGAGTACCGCCCGGACCGCCGGACAGGTTGTCCGCCGCCGGAACCCGGCCCGATCATCCGCTGTTCCTCCTCAGTTCGGCGCCGCCGCGGGATTCAGCGCGGCCAGCACCGCCTCGGCGGTCCGCCGGCCGATCCCCGGCACCTCGATGATCTCCTCCGGGGTGGCCGCGGCGAGGCGCTTCACCGATCCGAAGTGCCGCAGCAGCGCCTTGCGCCGGGTCTCGCCCAGCCCGGCGACGCCGTCCAGCGCCGACTCGGTCATCCGTTTCGAGCGGCGCTGCCGGTGGAACGTGATGGCGAACCGGTGCGCCTCGTCCCGGACCCGTTGCAGCAGGTAGAGCGCCTCCGAGGTGCGCGGCAGGATGACCGGGAAGTCGTCGCCCGGCAGCCACACCTCCTCCAGGCGCTTGGCCAGCCCGCACAGCGCGACGTCGGTGACACCCATCTCGGCGAGCACGGTGGCGACCGCGTTCACCTGCGGCTGGCCGCCGTCCACCACGATCAGCTGAGGCGGGTACGCGAAGCGCCGCGGCTTGCCGGTCAGCGGGTCGATGCCGGGCAGCTCCCCGGACGGCTCGACGGTCGCCTCCACCGGCTCCGCGGCCGGATCCGGCTCGGCGGCCGAGTCCGGCTCGGCGGCCGAGTCCGGCTCGGCGGCCGAGTCCGGCTCGGCGGCCGAGTCCGGCTCGGCGGCCGAGTCGGGCGCGTCCGCGACCGCCTGCGCCTTGTACCGCGCGAAGCGGCGCCGCATCACCTCGCTCATCGCGGCGAGGTCGTCCAGCCCGCTGCCGTCCGGGTTGCCCCGGACCGCGAACCGCCGGTACTCCGCCTTGCGGGCCAGGCCGTCCTCGAAGACCACCATCGAGGCCACCACGTCGGTGCCCTGGATGTGCGAGACGTCATAACACTCGATGCGCAGCGGAGCGGTGTCCAGGCCGAGCGCCTCGGCGATCTCCTCGAGGGCCTTGTTGCGGGTGGTCAGGTCGCCGGCCCGGCGCAGCTTGTGCCGCTGCAGCGACTCGCCGGCGTTGCGGGCCACGGTCTCCATCAGCGAGCGCTTGTCGCCACGCTGCGGCACCCGCAGGCTGACCCGGCTGCCCCGGCGCTCGGAGAGCCAGTCGGCGAGCGCCTCGGCGTCGTCGGGCAGCTCCGGGACCAGCAGCTCGCGCGGGACGTCGGCCTCACCCTCGGACTCGCCGTACGTCTGGGTGCAGAAGTGGTGGACCAGGTCGCCGGCGGTGAGGTTCTCCACCTTCTCCACCACCCAGCCGCGCTGGCCGCGGATCCGGCCGTCGCGGACGTTGAAGACCTGCACGGCCGCCTCGAGCGGGTCCTCGGCGAACGCGACCACGTCGGCGTCGGTGCCGTCGCCGAGCACGACGGTCTGTTTCTCCATGGCCCGGCGCAGCGCCGCGATGTCGTCACGCAGCCGGGCCGCGCGCTCGAACTCCAGCTCCTCGGAGGCGTCCAGCATGTCGCGCTCGAGCCGTTTCACGAACGCGTCGGTCTTGCCGGCCATGAAGTCGCAGAAGTCGTCGACGATCGCGCGGTGCTGCTCGGCGCTGACCTGGCCGGTGCACGGGGCGGAGCACTTGCCGATGTAACCGAGCAGGCAGGGCCGGCCGATCTGGGCGGACCGTTTGAACACGCCGGTCGAGCAGGTGCGGGCCGGGAAGACCCGGAGCAGCAGGTCGAGCGTCTCGCGGATGGCCCAGGCGTGCGAATACGGCCCGAAATAGCGGACGCCTTTTCGCTTGGCGCCCCGCATGACCTGCAGTCGCGGATATTCTTCGTTCAGGGTGACGGCGAGGAACGGGTACGACTTGTCGTCGCGGTACTTCACGTTGAAGCGCGGGTCGAACTCCTTGATCCAGGAGAACTCCAGCTGCAGCGCCTCGACCTCGGTGCCGACCGTCACCCAGTCGACGCCGGCGGCGGTGGTGACCATCTGCTGGGTCCGCGCGTGCAACGACCACAGGTCGGCGAAGTACGAATTGAGCCGGCTCCGCAGGCTCTTCGCCTTGCCGACATAGATCACCCGGCCGGCCGGATCGCGGAAACGGTAGACGCCCGGAGCGTCGGGAATGGTACCGGGCGCCGGACGATAAGTGGACGGGTCTGGCACAACCCCAACAGTAGTGCCTGGGACTGACATGATTGCCCGACCGGAGGTCCGGTGCCGCCGCCACGGCGCCGGATCTCCGGCCTGTGCTCAGAACCCCTCCGGCACCCGATCAGGCGGCGACGATGTTCTCGCCGTCCACCTTGACCTTGGTCTCGGCCAGCGGCTTGGGCGCCGGGCCACCGGCCACCGAGCCGTCCTTGATCGAGAACTTGGCGCCGTGGCACGGGCAGTTGATCGTGCCGTCCTTCACCTCGCTGACCTCGCAGCCCTGGTGGGTGCAGATCTTGGTGAACGCCTTGAAGGTGCCCTGGGTGGGCTGGGTGATGACGTAGTCACCCTGGATGATGCCGCCGCCCGAGGGCACGTCGGCGACCAGCGCGAGCGAGGCACCGGCCGCGCCGCCGCCACTGTCGCCACCGGTGGTGCCGCCACCGGTCGTGGTTCCCTTGCTGCCGGCCGGGCCCGGCTCGGCCTCGAAGTCGGAGCCGTTCGGGTTGGTGCCGGTCGTGGCGGTGCCGCAGGCGGCCAGGACCGCGGCGGCGCCGAGACCGCCGGCGCCCAGCAGGACGCAACGGCGGGTCGACGCGGTGCCCGTCTGCGCCACCTCGGTCTCGACGTCGGCCCTCGTCTGCACGTCAGTCATGTGTCGCCCCTCCAAGTACCTGGTCCACGTCTGATCTCACGCGGAGTCGCCCCTGAGTACGGGAGCGCCACCACGATCGGTTCATGCGTGCGGCGAGATTAACCCGCGCTGTGCCGCGGCGGATTCCCCCGATTCGCACACATCCGGACGTCCTGTTTGCCGCACTTGCGGCACCGTTGTCGTCCGGGGTCGACCTTAAAAGACCCAGCCGCCGGACTGTCTATGAGTCCCCTAAGAAATTTCTAAAATCAAATTTCCCGCAGTGGCACATCCCGCCCTCAATCCGGCCGGGGCAGCCGCCGACGCAGGGCAGCCCCGGAGGCAGCGGCCGCGCAGGACAGCCCCGGAGAGACGCCCGCGCACGGTGCGCCCCCGGCTGGTTCTCACGGCCCTTTCCCACCCGCGATAACGGCCGCCAGCACCAGCCGAGCCCAGCCGGCGAGCACTCACCGTGGTTTCCCGACCGCTTCCGCAACGCAGCCCCGCAGACACCGTTTCCGCAACGCAGCCCTGCGGACACCGTTTCCGCGATGCAGCCCTGCAGACCGGGAGGAAACACGACGGACCGGCCCGGGAAGCCCCGAGCCGGTCCGTCGACGGCGGATCTAGACCGCGGCCTTGGCCCGCGACCGGGTCGCCCGCGGCTTGGTCGCCACCGCCTTCTCCCCGTTCGCCTTGGCGCCCCGGGCGCTGGCGGCCGCCGCGCCGCCACCCTCACCCGTCAGGCCGAGCATGTGCCGCAGGTACTGACCGGTGTGGCTGGACGGCACCTCGGCCAGCTCCTCCGGTGTGCCGGTGGCCAGCACCAGACCGCCCTTGCTGCCGCCCTCCGGGCCCATGTCGATCAGCCAGTCGGCCGTCTTGATCACGTCGAGGTTGTGCTCGATCGTGATGACCGTGTTGCCCTTGTCGACCAGGCCGTTGAGCACGATCAGCAGCTTGCGGATGTCTTCGAAGTGCAGGCCGGTGGTCGGCTCGTCGAGCACGTAGACGGTCCGGCCGGTGGAGCGTTTCTGCAGCTCGGAGGCGAGCTTGACGCGCTGCGCCTCACCACCGGAGAGGGTGGTCGCGGGCTGGCCGAGACGCACGTACCCGAGGCCGACGTCGACCAGGGTGCGCAGGTGCCGGTGGATGGCCGGCAGCGCCGAGAAGAACTCGGCACCCTCCTCGATCGGCATCTCCAGCACCTCGGAGATGGTCTTGCCCTTGTAGTGCACCTCGAGGGTCTCCCGGTTGTACCGGGCGCCCTTGCAGACCTCGCAGGGGACGTACACGTCCGGCAGGAAGTTCATCTCGATCTTGATGGTGCCGTCGCCGGAGCAGTTCTCGCAGCGGCCGCCCTTGACGTTGAACGAGAACCGGCCCGGGCCATAACCCCGCACCTTGGCCTCGGCGGTCTCCGCGAACAGCTTGCGGACGTGGTCGAAGACGCCGGTGTACGTCGCCGGGTTGGACCGCGGGGTGCGGCCGATCGGCGACTGGTCCACGCCGACGACCTTGTCCACGTGCTCCAGGCCGGTGACCTTGGTGTGCCGGCCGGGCACCTGCCGGGCCTTGTTGATCTGGTTCGCCATCACGGTGTGCAGGATGTCGTTGACCAGGGTCGACTTGCCCGAGCCGCTGACACCGGTGACCGCGATGAACTGGCCGAGCGGGAACGGCACGGTCAGGTTGCGCAGGTTGTGCTCGCGCGCGCCGTGCACGACCACCTCGCGGCCCGCGGTCTGCGGGCGCCGGGCCTCCGGCAGCGGGATCGACTTGCGGCCGGAGAGATAGGCCCCGGTCGGCGACTTCTCGTTGGCCAGCAGCCCCTCGACCGAGCCGCTGTGCACGATGTGCCCGCCGTGCTCGCCGGCGCCCGGGCCGATGTCGACGATCCAGTCCGCGGTACGGATGGTGTCCTCGTCGTGCTCCACCACGATCAGGGTGTTGCCCAGGTCACGCAGCCGGACCAGGGTCTCGATCAGCCGGTGGTTGTCCCGCTGGTGCAGCCCGATGGACGGCTCGTCCAGCACGTACAGCACGCCGACCAGGCCGGAGCCGATCTGGGTGGCGAGCCGGATGCGCTGCGCCTCGCCGCCGGAGAGGGTACCGGCGCCACGGTCCAGGGAGAGGTAGTCCAGGCCGACGTCGAGCAGGAAGCGCAGCCGGGCGTTGATCTCCTTGAGCACCCGCTCGGCGATCAGCTTCTGCCGGTCGTCGAGCTCGAGCGTGGAGAGCAGCTCGGAGCACTCGCCGATGGAGAGGTTGCACACCTCGGCGATGTTCTTGCCGGCCACGGTGACCGCGAGCACCTCGGGCTTGAGCCGGGCGCCGCCGCAGACCGAGCAGGGCACGTCGCGCATGTACCCCTCATACTTGTCGCGCGACCAGTCGCTCTCGGTGTCGTTGTGCCGCCGCTCGATCCACTGCACCACGCCCTCGAAGCCGGTGTAGTAGGAGCGCTCCCGGCCGTACTTGTTGCGGTAGCGCACGTGGACCTGGTCTTCCGACCCGTACAGAATAGTTTTTTGTGCCTGGTTGGGCAGGGCCCGCCAGGGCACGTCGAGCTTGAAGCCCTCGGCCTTGGCCAACGCTTCCAGCAGGCGCAGGAAATACTCCTGGGTGGTGCCGCCGGCCCACGGCTGGATCGCGCCCTCGTTGAGGCTCTTCTCCTCGTCGGGCACGAGCAGCTCGGCGTCGACCTCCTTCTTGGTGCCGAGGCCGGAGCACTCCGGGCAGGCGCCGTAGGGAGCGTTGAACGAGAAGACCCGCGGTTCGAGGTCCTCGATCGCCAGGGGGTGGTCGTTCGGGCAGGCCAGGTGCTCGGAGAAGCGGCGCTCGCGCTCCGGGTCGTCCTCCGGCAGGTCGACGAAGTCGAGCAGCAGGATGCCGCCGGCCAGGCCCAGCGCGGACTCCACCGAGTCGGTCAGCCGCTGCTTGCTGCTCGCCTTGACGCTCAGCCGGTCGACCACCACCTCGATGGTGTGCTTCTCCTGCTTCTTCAGCTTCGGCGGCTCGGTGAGCGGGTGCACCACACCGTTGACCCGGGCCCGGGCGTAGCCCTTGGCCTGGAGCTCGGCGAACAGATCGACATACTCCCCCTTGCGGCCGCGGACGACCGGGGCGAGGACCATGAAGCGGGTGCCCTCGGGCATCGCGAGGACCCGGTCGACGATCTGCTGCGGGGTCTGCTTGCTGATCCGCTCACCGCAGACCGGGCAGTGCGGGACGCCGGTGCGGGCGAACAGCAGACGCAGGTAGTCGTAGACCTCGGTGATGGTGCCGACGGTCGAACGCGGGTTGCGCGAGGTCGATTTCTGGTCGATCGAGACGGCCGGGGACAGGCCCTCGATGAAGTCGACGTCCGGCTTGTCCATCTGGCCGAGGAACTGCCGCGCGTACGACGACAGGGACTCGACGTACCGCCGCTGTCCCTCGGCGAAGATCGTGTCGAACGCGAGGCTGGACTTGCCCGACCCGGACAGCCCGGTGAAGACGATCAGGGCGTCGCGGGGCAGGTCGAGGTTGACGTCGCGAAGGTTGTGCTCGCGAGCGCCACGAATAGTCAGTCGGTCGGCCACTGCCAGCCTCTCCGTACATGTGTATGAGTCGAGCAGACACTCTAGCGACGGGGTATGACATTTTTCGTCGGCCTAGACGGAGCGCCTCTCACATGACGGACATTCCCGCAGAACGGGCGGATGAACGTCACCCGCCGGAGGGATCCCGCAGGGCCCAGATCTCCACGCCGCCGACGCTCTCCGGCTCGCCCAGCACGTCGACCAGGGTGGCCCGCAGCGCCACCGCGTTCGGGGCCTGCGGCACCAGCACCACCACCGCCGCCCGCCAGTACGCCAGGTCGGCCCGGACCCGCTCCCGCTCGACCGTGGTCAGGTACGGCCGCATCCCGGTCAGCTGCACCCGGATCAGCAGCTGGGAGGTGAACCGGTCGGGCGCCTTCCACGACCCGGTGTCGTCGGCGGGCGGGTTCGCCGGGCCCATGAAGTAGCCGCGCGGCACCGCGAAGTCCAGGTTCTGCAGGGTGGCCCAGCGCTGCCCGGTCCGGCCCACGGTCACGTCCGGCAGCGGCACGGTGACCAGCGTCCGGCCCTCCGGCACGTACTGCTTCCACAGCCCGGCGGTGAGGAACGCCGGCATCGGGTCGCCCTGCACCACCGGCACCGGCTTCGGGAAGAGCGGGACCAGGGCCAGCGCCATCCCGATCCAGAACCGCCGGCGGCGGGCCGGGGACGACTCGCGGATCCGGTCGGCGGCCAGCGCCAGCAGGATCCCGGCGATGGTGGCCGGCACCATGGCGAACCGGGTGACGCTCACCAGGTCGATCACCGGGATGTGGCTGACCAGTCCGAACGGCAGTCGGATGCCGGTACGCACGCCACCCGCCTGCAGGCGCGGCCCCATCGAGGCGAGCAGCAGCACCAGCCCGGCGATCGCCGCGGACCGGGCAGCCGCCGAGCGCCACAGCATCACCGTCGACACCACGATCATGATCAGGCCGAACGGCCCGAAGAACGTGTTGTCCTCGGTGGCGCTGACGCTCAGCCGGTCCATCGCCTCCGTCCCGGCGATCGACTGCCGCGGGAACGCCGCGATCGACCACAGGTCGGTGACGAAGTCGCTCGGCGCGAACGGCTGGCCGTGGTAGTTGCCCGGCGCGAAGAACTGGTACCAGAGCGGGTAGCCGGCCAGCACCAGCGCGACCCCCGCGGCGACGCCGAGCCCGGCCGTGAACCGCTTGGCCACCTCGCGGACCTCACGCGGGCGCATCGCGGCGTAGGCGAGCACGAAGACCGCGAGGGTGAGCGCGAGGAAGAGCAGCGTCTCCTCGTTGATGAAGATCTGCACCACGATCAGCAGGCCCAGGACGATCCCGCCGCGCACCGCCCGGCCCGGCTCGCGCAGCCGCAGCACCTGCCACAGGATGATCGGGACGAGGTACTGATTGACGAAGTTCACGTGCCCGCTGGCGTGCGAGATCATCGTCGGCGCGAAGCCGCACCAGAGCGCACCGATCGCCGCCGCCACCCGGCTGCGCACCAGGTGCCCGGCGAAGAGCCAGTACCAGGCCGTCGCGGTGCCGGCCAGACCCAGCGTGAGCAGCAGCGCGACCGAGACACCGCCGCCGAGGAAGTGGGTCACCGGTGCGAGCGGCAGGCTGAGCGCCAGGACCCCCGTGTTCGCCATCATGTTCACGCCGACCGGCGCGTTCAGGTGGCTCTCGAAGAACGGTGAGGCGCCGTCGAAGACCACTCGCTCGCCGTGCGCCAGCATGAACAGGAAGATGCCGTGGTCGTCGTCGTTGCGGTCGAGGATCCGGCCGTTCGGGTCGATCCAGAGCCGGATCAGCACGAACACCGCGAGCGCGAGGAAGCCCAGCACGACCCACAGATCGCTCCGCCGCCACCGGCGGAAACCGGCTCCGATCTGCTCGGATACCGGCACGACCTGTTTCTCGAGCAACTCCTCCGCCGCGCGCATCGGGCGGATTCTGCCAGAGCCACCTGACCGTCCGGCAAACGCGGCGCAGCTGCGGGGCACGGTGTGAGGTGCGCTTACGCTTCCGCTGAGGTCCTTCTCACCCCTTTTCCGGTACGAGGTGAAAGCCGCCCGGTCACCCGCCCGGGCAGCTCTGCCCCTCGTACCGGAAAAAGGGTCAGTGCGGCCGGCGGCGCGGAGCGGTCGCCAAGCGGACGGTCCGGCGCCGGCTCTCCACCGCGACCTCGCGCCGCAGCTTCCGCCAGCTGTCCAGGCGGCGAGGCGGCAGGACGCCGTCGGCGAGCGCGGCCTGCACGGCGCACCCGGGTTCGGCCTCGTGCCCGCAGTCGTCGAAGCGGCAGTGCCCGGCCAGCTCGACCACGTCGGCGAACGCCCGTTCCAGGCCGGAGCCGGTGTCGAGCAGGCCGACCCCGCGGATGCCCGGGGTGTCCAGCACGCAGCCGCCACCCGGCACGGTGACCAGATTCCGGTACGCCGTGGTGTGCCGGCCCTTGCCGTCCGCGTCCCGGATCGCCTGCACGGGCATCACCGTCGTGCCGGCCAGCGCGTTGGCGAGCGTCGATTTGCCGGCGCCGGACCTGCCGAGCAGGGCCAGGGTGCGGCCCGGCGCGACGAACTCGCGCAGCCGGTCCAGCCCGTCGCCGCGGTGCACGCTGACCGGGACGACCGGGACGCCGGGGGCGAGCTCGGCGAGCTGCCGGGCCACCGCCTGCGGATCAGGCGCGGTGTCGCTCTTGGTGAGCACCAGGATCGGGTCGGCCCCGGACTCGAAGGCCAGCGCCAGCAGCCGTTCCACCCGGGCGTCGTTCGGCTCGGGGAAGATCGGCTCGACCACCGCGACGGTGTCCATGTTGGCGGCGAGCACCTGGCCGGACGAGTCCTTGTCGGCGGTGCGCCGGATCAGCGCGGTCCGCCGGGGCAGCACCAGCTCCAGGGTGACCCGGCGGTCGGGCCAGTCGCGCAGCACCACCCAGTCACCGGCACAGGGCAGCCGGGACGGGTCGCGGGCCGTCTCGATCAGCGCGTTGCCGCCCAGACTGGCCCGGGTCACGCCGGTCGCGGTGAGCACGGTGCTGACCCCACGGTCGGCGCGCAGCACCCGGCCGGGCACGGTGTCCTTGCGGTCGAAAGGACGGTAGGAGGAGAGGAAGGTCTCGTCCCAGCCGAGCTGGGACAGGTCGAACGACATGGGAACCCTTTACGGTCGAGGAGGGGCGAAGGCCCCCGGGTGAAGGGACGCGAGATCAGCGGACAACACGTGCCTCACCTCCTCCGCGGGTTCGTTGTGAGCGACGCGTCTCGGGATCGACGGTACGGTCACGGTCATCACCGCGAAAGCGAATTCCGCGGTGCGGCGCACAGCGCTCGGGCAAGCGCCCGGAACCGGCTAGGGTCGGTCCCGTGACGATCGACCCACTGGTCCTGATGACCGACGTCGAGCAGGCCACCGAGACGCTGCTGCGGACCGCCGAGGGCCTCGACGACTCGGTGATCGGGACGCCGTCCGCGCTGCCCGGCTGGACCGTCGGGCACGTCCTGACCCACGTGGCCCGCAACGCCGACGCCTATACGAACCTGCTGACCTGGGCGCGCACCGGGGTGGAGACCCCGGCCTACGCCACGGCGGACGCGCGGGAGGCGGGCATCACGGCCGGCGCCGCCCGGCCGCTCGCCGAGCAGGTCGCCGACATCCGCGCCGCGCACGAGCGGTTCGCCGACGCGGCCGCCGCGATGCCGGCCGCCGCCTGGACGTTCCACCTGCCGGCCATCAACCGGTCCGCGGCCGCGGTGCCCTGGGCCCGGCTGCGCGAGGTCGAGGTGCACCACGTCGACCTCGGCCTGGCTTATTCCCCGGCCGACTGGTCGGAGGCGTTCGCGCTGCGGCTGCTCCGGGAGATCGCCGGCGACCTGCCGGCCTCGGCGCCGGCCATGGTCCTGCACCCGGCCGCGGTCGACCACGCGATCGTGATCGGCTCGGCGGACGGCCCGGCGATCGGCGGACCGCTCCGCTCGATCGCCGGTTGGCTGTCCGGCCGCGCCGACGGCGCCGACCTGACCGTCTCGCCCGACGGCGAACTCCCCCAGCCCGCTCGGTGGAAGTGAGATCCCGATGACCGACGACTACACCGGTACCGCACCCGGCACCCGTGACCTCGGCGGCGGCCTGACCCTGCGCAAGGTGTCGGTCGGCCCGATGGACAACAACGCCTACCTGCTGACCGCCGGCACCGACCAGCTGCTCATCGACGCCGCGAACGACGCCGCCGACCTGCTGAAGCTGGCCGGCGACGCGGGCCTGCGCACGGTGGTCACCACCCACCAGCACCACGACCACTGGTACGCCCTGGCCGAGGTGGTCGCGGCCACCGGCGCGCAGTCGCTGGCCCACACGGCCGACGCCGGCGCCCTGCCGGTGGTCACCGGCACGCTGCGCGACGGCGACGTCGTCGAGGTCGGCGCGCACACCCTCGAGGTGATCCACGTGGTGGGCCACACCCCTGGCTCGATCGTGCTGGCCTACCAGGAACCGGACGGCGGCCGGGTGCACCTGTTCACCGGCGACAGCCTCTTCCCGGGCGGGGTCGGCAACACCCGCGGCGTGAAGGAGAACTTCACCTCACTGATCAACGACGTAGAGCACAAACTGTTCGACCGCTTCCCGGACGACACCTGGTTCTACCCGGGCCACGGCAAGGACTCGACGCTCGGCACCGAGCGCCCCCACCTGCCCGAATGGCGCACCCGAGGCTGGTGACCGGCGGCACCGTCGCCCCACCGGCCGGACGGCATCCATCGATATCGGCGAGAATGAGCGCCGCTGTTCGCTTGGGGCACACCGTCACGGGGAGACTTCATGACCCATCCGCCACAGCCCGGGCCGCCCGATCCGCGGTTCCCGGGCCATTCCGGCTATCCGGGCCCACGTCTACCTGGCCGACGACAAGGAGTGGCTGGCCTGGAATGCCCCCGCCGCGGCCGATCTCGGCGGTGGGGTGCTGGCCTACGCGTCCGGGCAGGGAAAGTACGGATTCGACATCGTGGTGCGGATGAGCATGTTCGCCGGCGGAAAACGGGATCTCCGGGTCACGCTCCAGCACGAGTTCGGCCACGCGGTCACGCTGATGGGCATAGCTCCACAGCGCACCTTCGCGGATCGGGACACCGTGCTGACCGAGGGCATCGCCGAGTACATCGGCGAGGGCGCCGCCTCCCCGTTGAGGAGCGAACGCCTTCCGGAGGTCCGTCGGTATCTGCGGGACAACGCCGTCCTCGACCTGGACTTCAGCTGGCCGCGCCAGGAGAGCAGCGTCGATACCGTCAGCGGCGCGTACGGTGTCGGGCACTTCGCCGTGACCTGCCTGGTGAAGAAGTTCGGGCAGGACAAGATGTTCGCGTACTTCGACGCCCGGGTGCGGCAGGGACAGGACACCGACCGGGCGTCCGAGACGGTGTTCGGCAAGCCCTGGCAGACGGTGAGCAGCGATTGCGCCGCGTGGATCTACAAGACCGCCGGCGTGAAGCGGTAGCGCGCGGGTGGTAGACGTGTAAGCCGCCGGATCCGGGCGATTGGCGCGTCCGGATCCGGCGGCTTCGTCGGTACTGCTCGGGTCAGCCCCGGCCCTGCTTGGCGTTCGGGTTGACGTGGATGCCCTCGGCGAACTCGACGATCTGGTCGGCGGACCAGCCGATCCCGTCCCAGACCTGGATCTGCAGGTTCACGCCGGACGGCTGCGCTACGTAGAGGGTCCGGCCGTCCTTGGCGCCCTCTTTTTTGACCAGGGTGGCCTTCTTGCCGCCGACCTTGACGGCCTCGCCGGCCGGCGTGCCCTGCTCGTCGAGCGACTGCAGCGTCACGACGACCTTGCCGACGAAGCTGTACGGGTCGGTGTCCGCCTGGTCGCCCTGCGGCTCCGCGCTGTTCCGCGGCTTGGCACCCTCCGGGGCCAGGGTCAGCAGGTTCTCGTCGAGTCCCTGGACCTCCCAGCCGGCCGGAACCTTGTCGATGGAGAAGCCGGCCGGCTGCTCGCCCTTGTAGGCGACCAGCGCGAACGCAGCGCTCGCGGTCACGCCGGTGGTGGCGGCGGTCGTGGCGGTCGGGCCGGCGGCCTGCGGGGTGCTGGGCGCCGGGGTGCTCGTGGTGGTGAACGCGACGGCCGCGGCGGCGACCACGATCGCGAACGCCGAGCCGGTGGCCGCCTGCAGCGCCCGGCGGCGACGCAGCGCGCCACGGCCCCGGGCCAGGTCGGCGTCGGTCTGTGCGGTGGTGGGAGCGGCCGGGGAACCGGCCAGGGCTTCGAACTGCTCACGCAGGTTCGTCATGGTGATCCTCTGCTCAGAGGTGGGCGAGTGACGGGTTCTGGCCGATGACCGTCCGGAGCCGGTCGAGGGCCCGGGCGGTCTGGCTCTTCACCGTTCCCTCGGAACAACCGAGGGCGTCGGCGGTGTCAGCGACGTCGAGGTCGTAGAAGTAGCGGAAGACCAACGCCGCCCGCATCCGTGGTGGCAGCTGCTTCAGGGCCGCGCGCAGCCCGTCCGCCACCTCACCCTGTGCCACCTGTTCGGCGCCGGCCCGGTCGGGCACGTCTGCCATCGACTCCTCCCGGCGCCGCCACCAGCGCCGCCGCTCGTCGGTCAGCGCGTTGACCAGCACCCGGCGCAGATAACCGTCCGGGTTGTCGGCACGCTGGAACGCCGGCCACGCCACGTACAGCTTGGTCAGCGTCGACTGGACCAGATCCTCGGCCAGGTGCGCGTCACCCGCCGTGAGCAGAGTGGCCGTACGCACCAGGCCGGATCTCCGGGACACCACGAAGCGGTGGAATTGCTCGTCACGCTCGCTTCTCACAAGGCCTCCTTCGCTGTCACACCTCCCTGACGACTCCCGTTGCCGCCGGGTTGCACGCCGGTCAGAAATAGGTGGCCGCGCGCACCCGCCGGTCCCCGCCGAGGCTCAGCAGCACCCGGTGGACCGCGTCGTGGTGGGTGGGCGCGAAACCCGGTTCGGTCGCGAGCAGGTCACCGGTGCGCGGGTCCCAGGCCCGCAGGCCCGCCTCGTCCGAGCTGAACAGCCGCCGGCCGTCGCTGAAGAACCGGCCGGTCGGCCCGGGGATCGTGGTGACCTCGACGGCGTCCCCGGCCCCGGTCACGTCGAAGATCCGCGCGCCCGGCGCCATGTCCTCGTCGTCGTCGCCGATCCCCTCGATCGCGACCAGGTCGTCGCCGATCCAGGTCATCGCGTGGCCCCAGTAGTACTCCCGGGCGCAGACGTCGAGCCGGTTCCCGGGCAGCCCGCCGTCCAGGCTCCACACCACCGGGACGCCGACCGGGTGCCAGACCCACCCGTCGTCGAGCAGCCGGTCGGCGCCGGGGCTCAGGTGGAGCTCGCCGTGGAAGTAGTCCAGGTCCTGCTCGCCGGCGGTGAGCAGCTCGCCGGTGGTGACGTCCGAGACGTCGAGGCGGTTCCAGGCGGTCCGGTGCACCGCGAGGGCCCGCCCGTCGCGCTCGAGGAAGCGGAACGCGAACGGCACGTGCTCCGCGTGGTGGTCGCCGCCGTCGAGTTCCGTCGTGGCCAGGCCGGTGCCCAGGTCCAGGACCGTGCCGTACCGGCCGTGGTCCTCGACGACGGCGGCGAACCGGCCGGCCGGGTCGGCGTGCAGCCGGAGCTGTCCTTTCCGGGCGGCGGTGGCGAGGTGCCGCCACGTTCCGGAGCCGATGTCCCAGCGGCCGACCCGGCCGGTGTCGTCAAGGGTCAGCCAGGAGCCGGGGGCGCCACCCGGCGCCAGGTCGAGCACGGTGCCGGCCTCGGCGGGCAGCGGGGACTCGATCATGTTCGTCAGCACCGCCGCATCGTCGCAGGGTGCCTCAATGCCTGCTGAACTCCGCGAGCAGGCCGGTGTACGCCTTGGCCGGCGGCGACGCGTACTCGTCCCGTTTCGAGGTGCGCAGGCCCAGCGTGACCAGGGACTGGACCAGCACGGTCGCGGCGGCGACGCCGTCCACGACCGGCACGCCCAGCGCGGCGGAGACGTCGGCGCAGAGCGTCGCCATCCCGGCGCAGCCGAGCACGATCACGTCGGAGCCGTCCCGGGCCAGCGCGGTGCGGGCCAGTTCCACGACCCGGGGCAGGACGGCCGGGTCGTGCTCCAGTCGCAGGACCGGGATGTCGCAGGCCCAGACCCCCTTGCAGGCGCCGGCCGGTGCGTAGCGGTGGGCGAGGTCGAGGGCTCTCCCCGTCGTACGGGAAAGGGTTGTCACCACGCTGAAACCGCGACCCAGCAGCGTGGCCGCATGCATCGCGGCCTCGGCGATGCCGACCACCGGCCCGGCGGCGATCTCCCGGGCCGCGTCCAGGCCGGGGTCGCCGAAGCAGGCGATCACGTAGCCGTCGGCGCCGGCCCGCTCCCCCGCGGCGACCTCGGCGAGCAGGCCGGGCACCGCGAGGGCCTCGTCGTAGTGACTCTCGATCGAGGCCGGGCCCATCGCCGGGGTGATCCCCTCGACGACGACGCCCGGGCCGGCGACGGCCCGGGCGCTCGCCTCGATCAACGCGGTCATCGACGCCGTGGTGTTGGGATTGATGACCCTGATCAGCATCAGACGGTCTTTTTAAGGAGTCCGAGATAGGTCACGAAGCCCAGGCCACATCCGATGAACCAGCTGTACTGGGCGATGGTGTGCATGCCCGGCCCGCCGGTCCAGAGCACCGGGATCATCGCGATGACCGCGCCCACCGCGGTCGCGATGATCGCCGGCAGGTGGTAGCCGTTCCGGTAGAAGTACCTGCCCTCCGGCGCCATGGTGAACATCGCGTCCACGTCGACCTGCTGCTTGCGCACCAGGTAGTAGTCGGCGATCAGCACACCGAACAGCGGGCCGATGAAGGCGCCGAGCGTCTCCAGCGTGTAGTGGATGACGTCCGGGTTGTTGTAGAGGTTCCACGGGGTGATCAGCACCGAGCCGACCGCGGCGATCATGCCGCCGGCGCGCCAGCTGATCCGTTGCGGACTGACGTTGGAGAAGTCGAACGCCGGCGAGATGAAGTTCGCGACGATGTTGATGCCGATCGTGGCGATCGTGAAGGTCAGTGCGCCCAGGACGATCGCGAACGTGCTGTCGATCCGGGACACCGTCGCCACCGGGTCGGTGATCAGCTCGCCGAAGACCGGGAGGGTCAGGCTGGCCGTCACCACGGTCAGGATGCTGAACATCAGGAAGTTGATCGGCAGGCCGAGGAAGTTGCCCTTCTTGACCGCTGTGAACGACTTCCCGTATCGGGAGAAGTCGCCGAAGTTCAGCATCGGACCGGAGAAGTACGACACGACCAGCGCGATCGCGCCCAGCATGATCGGGACGGCGTCCAACCCGGTGTACTTCACCTCGCCCAGGTTCAGGTCGATGGCGCTCCACCCGGCCTTGTAGATCAGGTAGCCGGTCAGCGCGAACATCACCACGTAGACGGCCGGGCCGCAGAAGTCGATGAACCGGCGGATGGTCTCCATGCCGGTCCAGAACACCGCGGCCTGCAGCACCCAGAGGATCGCGTAGGTGCACCAGCCGAGCAGGGGCAGGCCCAGGAAGCCGTACTGGTTCACGTCGGCGTAGGGCAGCAGCGAGGGCCAGAGCTTCAGCACGACGACGTCCAGCGCCGCCGAGGCCAGGTACGTCTGGATGCCGTACCAGGCCACCGCGATCAGGCCCCGGATGATGGCCGGGACGTTCGCGCCGAGCACACCGAACGCCACCCGGTTGATCACCGGGTAGGGCACGCCGGTGGCCTGGCTCGGCTTGGCCACCAGGTTGCAGAAGAAGTAGACGATCGTGATGCCCACCACCAGCGAGACCAGCACCTGCCAGCTCGACAGGCCGAGCGCGAACAGCGAGCCGGCGGTGACGTACCCGCCGACGCTGTGCACGTCGGACATCCAGAACGCGAAGATGTTGTAGGAGCCCCAGGTCTGCTTGCGCAGCGGGGCCAGGTCCTCGTTGGTCAGGCGGGGGTCGTATCCGGGTTTGATGATGCCGCTGCCCGCCGGCATGCCGGCGGCTTCGACCAGGTCCTCGGGCTTGCTCGAGAGGGTGTCGGACATGCGAACACGCTAAGAACCAGGTGTTTCACAGCGATGAGCGGAAATGTATATCTTCGGCTGCCCACCGGGCCGGGCGGCTGCCCACCGGGCCGGGCGGCTGCCCACCGGGCCGGGCGGCTACCCGAGGATCCGGGCGGTGGCGCTGCCCTGCCACGGGATCGCCGGGCTCAGCTGCGGCACGGTGTCCAGCGCGATCGGCAGCTCGCCGGCGGACACGCCGACCGGCAGCCGGAACGTGAACCGGTGGGTGACGCTGCCACCCGCCGCGGGCGCGGCGACCGTCACGCTGAACGAGTCCGTTCCGCCGGTCACCCTGGGCCACCTGCCGGAGCGCTCCAGGCCCTCCGGCGGGTAGAACGTCAGAGTGACCCGCTCGGGGTGGGCGCCCCGGTGGTGGGTGACCGTCACGTCGACACCGCCGGACCGGAATCCGCCGACCGGCCGGCCGAGAATCACCTCACCGGCGGTGAGCCGGGTCTCGGTCACCCGCGGGTTGAGCGGCATCCGGGTCGGCCCGCTGACCTGGGCGAACCGGCCGTCGCGCAGGGCGTACCCGCGGGTCTGCCAGCTCTGCGGGGTCCGGTCGGCGCAGCAGCGCTGATAGTCGGCGACCCGCGCGGTCACCACGCCGGACCCGTCGACCCGGACGCCGGTGTTGCTGATGTCGCGGACCTCGCCGGTGGTCGCCGTGACCTGCCCGCGGGAGACGATCCGACCGTCGGCGTCCCGGTCGTAGGCGACGATCTGCTTGCTGCCGCCCTCGATCAGGCAGCCCAGCACGACGAGGGTCTCGTCGGTGCCGTCGTGGTCGATGTCGCCGTAGCTGACCGCCAGGATCACGATCGACTGCCCGTAGGGCGGGCGGCCGTCCGGCACGGTCCTCGGCGCGACCGTCACCTCGCCGTGGTGGAAGCGCAGCGGGCCGGACGGGCCCTGGACGTTGTCGGCGGGCCAGGCCGGCACGTCCAGGGTGGCCTCCCGGAGCGCCGCGAGGGAGATCCGGCCACCGTCCGGTGCGGGCGGCGCGGCGTGGGCGGGCACCGCGACCGGGAGGACGGCGGCGAGAGCGACCAGGGTGGTGAGCACGGAAGATTTCATCGTGGGGACATTCTGGGCCAAAGTCGTCCAACCGGGCACCCTTACCGGCCGGAATTCACCCGTTCCAGGTCCTCAGTAGGTCCATTTCTGGTTGTCGGCGCCGGAGCACTCCCAGATCTGCGCGGTCACCCCGTTCGCGGTGCTGGCGTCCGGCACGTCCAGGCACTTGTAGCCCCAGCCGCTCGTCAGGTCACTCGCCGCGTTGTAGTTGAACTGCTGCGCGGTCCCGCCGGTGCAGCCGGCCAGCCGCAGCTGAGTGCCGTTGGCGGTGCTGGAGATCTGCGCGCACTGCCCGCGCACCCGCATAGTGCCGTCGGCCGGGAAGCTGAACATCTGCGCCGCCGCGCCGGAGCAGGCCCACAGCTTGAGCAGGCCGGTGGTGCTCGGCGCGTAGAGGCAGGTGCCGGTGCCGTGGTTGCGGATCTGCCGCCCGACCGGCGCCGGTTCGGTCGTGGTGGCGGCGGTCGTCGCGGTGGGTTTGGCGGTGCTGGGGGTCACCGTCACGGTCACGGTTCCGGCCGGCGGCTTCGTGGGTTGCGCGGGCTTGCCGGTGGTGGCTCCAGGGCGCGCGGAGGGCGCGTTGGCGCGGGTCGGGCGCGCGGAGGGCACTGCCGCCGGGGCGCCGGCGGGTGTGAGGGCCGGCCCGGAGGACACCGCGATCACGCCGGGGTTCTGTGTCTCGGCCGCGCCCTCGGGTGCGCTGAGCATCTGCTGCACGCCGACGCCGGCCACGATCAACAGGATCGCTCCGGCCACCAGACTGCGGCGTCGCCACCGCGGCCTTCCGGCCGGCGCGGGGGCAGGTTGGTCCGGCGCCGGGTCCGCGGTGGCCGATGTCAACCCCTTCGTGGGTACGACCGGAGCCGGGCCAGCGGCGGCAGCCGTGGTCGCACTGCTGTCCGCCGGCGTCGCTCCCTTGCCGGGCGGCGTCGCGGCCGGGGGCGCTCCGTTGACCGGGGTCGCCTCCTTGACCGGCGGCGTCGCGGCCGCAGCGGCCCCGTTGACCGGGATGGCTTCCTCGGGCGGCGTCGTGGCCGGGGTCGCCCCGTTCACCGGGGTCGCTTCCTTGGGCGGCGGCATCGCGGCCGGGGGCGCCCCGTTCACCGGAGTCGCTTCCGCGACGGCGGGCGCGGTCGCTCCGTTGGCGGGCGGGGTCGCTCCGTTGGCCGGCGCAGCGGCGGGCGCTGCGAGAGGCGGTGTCGCGAACGGATGCTCGTTGAAGCGGGCCTGCGCGGCCGCCGGACTGTCCTGCTCCGCCGCGGCCATCAGCAACAGGTAGGCCGTCTCGGCGTCCGCGCGCTGTGCCGGGTCCCGCTGGAGCAGCGCGACGAGCGCCGGCCGCAGCGCACCGGCCCGGGCCGGCGGGGCCGGAAGCTCGGTGGCCAGCGCGGCCAGGGTCGCCATCGGCGACGACTTCGCGTACGGCGGCCGCCCCTCCACGGCCGCGTACAGGGTCGCCCCCAGCGACCACAGATCCGCCGCCGGCCCGATCTCGGCGTCCAGCGCACGCTCCGGCGCCAGGTAGGACGGCGAACCGAGCACCACACCGGTGCTGGTCATGCTGGAGTCCCCGGCCAGGGTGGCCAGTCCGAAATCGGTCAGCACCACCCGGCCGTCGTGCGCGAGCAGCACGTTGCCCGGCTTCACGTCCCGGTGCAGCAGCCCGGCCCGGTGCGCGGCCCGCAGCGCGGCGAGCACGCCCAGCCCGACCCGGGCCACCTGGTCCGGCGCCATCGGCCCCTCGGCCTGGAGCACGTCGTAGAGCGACCGGGACGGCACCAGCTCCATCACGATCCACGGGTCACCGGAGTCGAACACCACGTCGAAGACCCGGACCACGTTCGCCTGGTCCACCTGGGCGATGGCGCGCGCCTCCCGGATGGACCGCTCACGGAGCCCGCGCAGGGCGTCCTCGGTCAGCCCGGCCGGTGGCACCAATTCCTTGATCGCCACATCCCGGCCGAGCAGTTCGTCACGGGCCGCCCAGACCCGGCCCATGCCACCTTGGCCCAAGGGTCCTACCAGGCGGTAACGTTCAGCGATCAGCACTGGCGGCACGGTACCGGCAGTGATCGGTTCCGGTTGTCAGGCACGCGACGCGGACCACACCGTCCATCCATCGTCAATGACATGTCAAACCCTCACCGATCTGCACGATCGGCTGGTCAGGAGCGCTCCCATCGCGGCGCCCCGGTCCCGCGAACCGGCCTCGGCTCCCACACTGTGGATGATGTGAAATCAGTCACCCTCGGCGAAAAGTCCGGTGTGCTGGGGCAGCGTGGAGATGAAGCCCTGCAGCCGGTGATGGTGGTCGGCGCAGGCCCGGGCGAGCCCCTCCGGGTCCCGGCGCAGGAACGCGGCGAGCATCCCGGCGTGGTCCGAGTGCAGCAGCTCCCGGTCGCCGGCGGTCAGGTGGGACATCGGGCGCAACGGCTCGGTCATGTTCCACGCCGCCTCGAGCATGTGCAGCAGGCGGCGCATCCGGCACGGGCCGATCAGCGCCAGGTGGAACCGCCGGCTCTCCCGGTGGTACGACGTACCCCCGTCATCGGCCTCGCTCGCCGCGTCCAGCGACCGAAGAGCGGACCGCGCCTGCCGATCGTCCTCGGGGGTGGCCCCGGCCACCGCAGCGCGCAGCGCCGCCGACTCGAGCGCCTCCCGGACCAGATAGATCTGACCGAACTCCCGGGCGGTCATCATGGCCACCCGGTAGCCGCCGTTCGGCCGGTGGTCGACGAGGCCCTCGCCGATCAGGGTCATCAGCGCCTCACGCACCGGGATCCGGCTGACCCCGAACGCGGCGGCGACCGCGTCGACCGGGATCGCCGAGCCGGGCGGCACCTCACCGTGCAGGATGATCGCCCGCAGATCGTCCACGATCGCGCTCTGGGCGCTGCCCGCCGGCCGGTCCGCCAGGCGCGCCAGCAGCGCCGATCGGCGGCGAGGTCCGGACATGCCGGGACCCTAGCGGCTCACGGTTATCGGTAGGTTTCCGATGTGCCCCAGGCGGCGCCGAGGCGAAAGACTCCCGCGTACGCTGGCGAAAGCCCACCGGTGAACGTGGAGGCGCTCCGTGAACCTCAGACATGATCCGTCGCGGTGGGGTTTCCCGCCGCACCAGCCGCAGCAGCCGTTCGACCTGCCGCCCGGCGGGCCGGCCTTCCCCGGCTGGCTCGAGGAACGACTCTTCGACCAGCGCATCGTGATGCTGCGCGGCCAGCTCACCAGCGACCTGGCGACCGGCATCTCGGCCGCGCTGCTCACCCTGGACGCGGCCGGTACGGCGCCGATCCAGGTGCACGTGGCCTGCCCGGGCGGCGATCTGAGCGCCGCGCTCGCGGTGGTCGACGTGATCGACGCGCTGGTCTCCCCGGTGCACTCGCTCGTCACCTCGGAGGCCGGCGGCGCCGCCCTGGCCGTGTTGTCGGCCACCGACCGCCGGGCCGCCTATCGGCACGCCCGGTTCCGGCTCACCGAGCCACGGGCCGCCGGGGTGACCGGCACCGCCGACGAGGTGGCCGCCGCGGCCGGGCAGCACCTGCGGGAGCTGGAGGAGATCGTGGTGCGGCTGGCCGAGCTGACCGGCCGGCCGCGCAGCCGGGTGGAGGACGACCTCTCCGCCGGGCGCACCCTGAGCGCCGCCGAAGCCCTGGAGTACGGCCTGCTCGACGAGGTCGTCACGCCCAAGGCGCGGTGACCGGGACGTCCCGGAACGGGGAACGGCCCCGGACCGTCAGGTCCAGGGCCGTTCGCACGCATGAGAGGTCAGGAAGAAACCTTGACACCCATCGAACGCGCGGTGCCGCTGACGATCTGAATCGCGGCGTCCATGTCGTTCGCGTTGAGGTCGGGCATCTTGCGCTCCGCGATCTCCTTGACCTGCGTGACACTGAGCGTGCCGACGTGCTGGGTCAGCGGGTTGGATGCGCCCGACTGGATGCCCAGAGCCTTGCGGATCAGGAAGCTGGTCGGCGGCGTCTTGTAGACCAGCGTGTGGCTGCGGTCCTCGTAGACACTCACGATGACCGGGATGATCTCGCCCCGGTTCTTCGACGTGGCCTCGTCGTACTCGACCTTGACGGCGCGCATGTTGGCGCCGGTCGGGCCGAGCATCTTACCGAGGTCGACCATCGCGGCGTTACCCGCCTCAAGCGCGAGGGTTACCTCATGGGTCTTCTTCTTGGGAGGCATCGGGTAAGGCTCCTTAGGGTGAGCTGCGGGCCGAGACAACGCAGCTCGCCAGCATCAACGACACACGACAACCCCGAGACCTTACTACCGCGTTGACTACACGGTCAAAACGGCTGGTAAGCGGGGTCTCGGGTCCGGAACCAGTGTAGCTCGCAGCCCGGGACCGCCCCGGACCGCCCCGGGCTCAGTACCGGTCGCAGTCGCAGTCGCGCATGTTCGCCCGGATCAGGGCGACGTACTCGGGGTTGGACAACTTCTTGCCGTCCTTGAACGCCGTCTCGGTGGAACCGGCGCCCATGTTGTAGCCGTCGATCACCATGTTCAGCAGGCAGGGCGAGGCGTCCGTCTTGCACTTCGACGTGCTCAGGCTGTAGTCGTCCTTGAAGAAGTTCTCCCCGAAGTACTTGGTCAGCCAGGCCAGGTAGTTGGCGCCCAGGATGGCGTTCTGCCGGTAGTCGCCGGCGTCGTAGGACTTGGTGAACCGGCCGTTGATGAATTCCTCGGTGTCCGGCATGACCTGCATGAGGCCGTACCCGCCGTCACAGTTCTGGATGTTCGACACCCAGCCGCTCTCGTGCCAGGCGACCACCCGGACCAGCTCGGCCGGCACCTTGAGTTTCGGTGCGTTGATCGGCCAGTAGACCTTCGCCGCGGCCGCGTTCAGCGCCGCCTTCGCCTTGGCGAAGGAGACCGCCTTGCCGACGTACTTGGCACAGTCGGGCAGCTGGCGGTTGAACGGATCCTCGGTCGGCGTGGCCTTCACCGTCGGCTTCTTCGACGTCGTGGTCTTCGACGGCTTCGGCTTCGGCCTGGGCGACTCCTCCTCGGTCTCCTCCGGAGTCGGCGACTCCTCCGGCTCCGGCGAGTCGGCCGCCGTCACCGCCACCGGCGCCGAGCCCGACGACGTGTCGTCATCACCACTGCCGAGGAGACCACATCCCGCGGTCACCATCAGCATTGCTGTCGCTACCGCGAGCAAACGAACCTTCATCGATGAAGCCCTTCCCCCGTGCATATATCGATGAGGAACGCTAACAGCCGACGATCTCGCGGCAGCGACCGGCAAATCGCCCAAAAGAACCCAAGGTTCGGGACTTGACCCCGTGTCACGAACGGCAACCTGAACCGGGGACAATGGGGTTCATGCAGACCCGCACCGACCTCCGCAATGTCGCCATCATCGCTCACGTCGACCATGGCAAAACCACCCTGGTCGACGCCATGCTCCGACAGGGCGGTCAGTCCCACGCGCGTGGAGAGATGGCCGAACGTGCCATGGACTCCATGGACCTGGAGCGGGAAAAGGGCATCACCATTCTCGCCAAGAACACCGCGATCAGCTACAAGCCGGCCGAGGGCGAGCCGGTCGTCATCAACATCATCGACACCCCGGGCCACGCCGACTTCGGCGGCGAGGTGGAGCGCGGCCTGACCATGGTCGACGGCGTCGTGCTGCTGGTGGACGCGTCCGAGGGACCGCTGCCGCAGACCCGCTTCGTGCTCCGCAAGGCGCTGCACGCCAAGCTGCCGATCATCCTGGTGATCAACAAGGTGGACCGGCCGGACGCCCGGATCAAGGAGGTCGTGGACGAGACGTACGCGCTCTTCTTCGACCTGGACGCCGACGAGGAGCAGATCGAGTTCCCGATCATCTACGCTTGCGCCCGTGACGGCATCGCCACCCTGAACCAGCCGAAGGACGGCTCGGTCCCGGAAGACAGCGACGACCTCGAGCCGCTGTTCAGCACGATCCTCAACACCATCCCGGCCCCGACCTACACCGAGGGCGCCCCGCTCCAGGCGCACGTCGTCAACCTCGACGCGTCGCCGTTCCTCGGCCGCCTGGCGCTCTGCCGGGTGCGCGAGGGCTGGATCCGCAAGGGCCAGACCGTCGCCTGGTGCAAGACCGACGGCACGGTCTCCAACGTCCGCATCTCCGAGCTGCTGATCACCGAGGGCCTGGAGCGCAAGTCGGCCGAGAAGGCCGGCCCCGGCGACATCATGGCCGTCGCCGGCATCGCGGAGATCATGATCGGCGAGACCCTCGCCGACGCCGAGAACCCGGTCCCGCTGCCGCTGATCACTGTCGACGAGCCGGCCATCTCGATGGTCATCGGCACCAACACCTCGCCGCTGGTCGGCAAGGTCAAGGGCTCCAAGGTCACCGCCCGGATGGTCAAGGACCGTCTGGACAAGGAGCTGATCGGTAACGTCTCGCTCCGCGTCCTGAACACCGAGCGCCCGGACGCCTGGGAGGTGCAGGGCCGTGGTGAGCTGGCCCTCGCCATCCTGGTCGAGCAGATGCGCCGCGAGGCCTTCGAGCTGACCGTCGGCAAGCCCCAGGTGGTCACTAAGGTCATCGACGGCAAGATCCACGAGCCGGTCGAGCGGCTCACCATCGACTCGCCCGACGAGTACATGGGCGCCATCACCACCCTGCTCGCCACCCGCAAGGGCCGGATGGAGCAGCTGACCAACCACGGCACCGGCTGGCTCCGGATGGAGTGGCTGGTCCCGGCACGTGGCCTGATCGGCTTCCGCACCGAGTTCCTCACCGAGACCCGCGGCACCGGCATCATGCACCACCTGTACGAGGACCACGAGCCGTGGTTCGGCGAGCTCCGGACCCGCCAGAACGGCTCCCTGGTCGCCGACCGGTCCGGTGTGGTCACCCCGTTCGCGATGATCAACCTGCAGGAGCGCGGTCAGCTCTTCGTCGAGCCGACCACCGAGGTGTACGAGGGCATGATCGTCGGCGAGAACTCGCGCGAGGACGACATGGACGTCAACATCACCAAGGAGAAGAAGCTCACGAACATGCGGGCGGCGAGCGCCGACAACACCGAGAAGGTGATCCCGCCGCGTCGGCTGTCGCTGGAGCAGTCCCTGGAGTTCTGCCGCGAGGACGAGTGCGTCGAGGTCACCGCCGCCACCGTCCGCATCCGCAAGGTCGTTCTCGACCAGAACGCCCGCGGGCGCGCCGCCTCGCGTCGTAAGAACCAGTAATCAGCGTCACCTGAACGCCCTCGCCGGGTCCGGCGGGGGCGTTCTGTTTTCCCGGGGCGCGGCTGCGGCCGGCTTTCCGGCGCCGGGGCGGGCCCGGGGCGGGCCGCTGCTTCTGCTTTTCGGCGCTCAGCCGGGGCAGGGCGCGGGTCCGCTGCTTCCGCTTTCGGCGCTCAGCCGGGGTGGGGCGGTGGGGCGGGTGGTGGACAGGCAGCGGCCCGGGCGACATCGGTCGCCCGGGCCTGCGTGCTCACGTCGTACCCGAAAAGGGTTTTTATTGTTCTGCGGAGATCAGTTCTTTTTTGCGGTCCCGGGCGGATTTGGCCAGGCTGGCGACGGTGGCGATGCCGAGCGTGCCGAGGATCACCAGGAGCGACAGCCAGATCGGGATCTCCGGCGCCCAGTGCAGACCGTCACCGCCGTTGATGAACGACAGGTTGTTGGTGTGCAGCGCCTCGAGGAAGAGCTTCACGCCGATGAAGGCGAGCACGAAGGCGAGACCGATGTTCAGGTAGACCAGGCGTTCCAACAGGCCGCCGAGCAGGAAGAAGAGCTGGCGCAGGCCCATCAGCGCGAAGACGTTCGCGGTGAAGACCAGGTACGGCTCCTTGGTGATGCCGAAGATCGCCGGGATCGAGTCGAGCGCGAAGATCAGGTCGGTGGTGCCGATCGCGATCATCACGATCAGCATCGGGGTGAAGAGCCGCTTGCCGGTCGAGGTGACCACCCGGAACTGGCCCTCGGCGAACGAGGAGGAGATCGGCAGCGCCCGCTTCGCCCAGCGGATCAGCAGGTTCTCCTTGAAGTCCTCCTCGTCGTTCTCCCCACCCTTGACCAGCGTGATCGCGGTGTAGACCAGGAACGCGCCGAAGATGTAGAAGACCCAGGAGAACTGCGTGATCAGCGCCGCGCCGGCCGCGATGAACGCGCCCCGCATGAGCAGCGCGAGCACGATGCCGATCAGCAACACCTTCTGCTGGAACCGGCGCGGGACCGCGAACCGGCCCATGATGATCACGAAGACGAAGAGGTTGTCGACACTCAACGAATATTCGGTGAGCCAGCCGGTGTAGAACTCCCCGGCATACTGCCCGCCGGCGACGGCCCAGACACCCACTCCGAAGAGCAGCGCGAGCCCGACGTAGAACGCGACCCAGCCGCCGGCTTCCTTCATGGTGGGCTCATGCGGCCGGCGCCCGATGATCAACAGATCGACGGCGAGCACGGCCACCAGCGCCACCAGTGTGGCGATCCAGACCCAGGCTGAGATGTTCACAATCATCCTCCGGCAGACACGAGTCGTCGCTGCGCCCTCGCGAGAGATCGAAAAGGAGCAGCGACGTGCGACTGTCGGAGGTCTCTTCCGCCGCGCACTGTGACGCGACCTCCGGCCCCGGGCTTCCCCAGCTGGTCACCCAGCCGAGTGTTCCGTGTTGACGACACCGGAGCGGGGGAATACTCCCCTCCCACGTCGCCCATTGTTGCGCATCCGGGCCCCGATCGACACATCGGGAGGCCAGGAGTGGCGGGGCTCGCTCTCCAAACCACTCAGTGGGGCGACTACCGCCACGTAACTCCTGCCGGCGCTTCCTCCGCCTTACACTCGCCGTTGCGCCATCTGGTGCGTATGGGACGCTTGCGGGCATGCTCCTCGAAGTGACGCTTATCGACGTCTTACCCGGCCGAGAGAACGACTTCATCTCCGCCTACCAGCTGGCCCGCCCGGTCATCGCCGGCGCGCAGGGCTGCCACGGCGTCCGGCTCAAACGGTCCACCGACGTGTCGCCGCGGTATGCGCTGCTGGTCAGCTGGGAGTCGATGGAGGCGCAGGAGCACAACTTCCGGCGTACCGAGCGGTTCGCCCAGTGGCGGGCGCTGATCGCCGGGGCCCTCGCTCAGCCGCCGGTGGCGGAGTTCTTCACCGACGTACCGGCCCCGGACGGCCGCCCGGACGCCGACCACGACTTCTTCGCCGTCTGATCCCGGCCGGGGCCTCTCTGGTTGCTGGTGGGTCGCTGTCCGCGGCATGCTGCCGCTCACCCAGCGGCCCGGCGGCCACCTGGCTGCCGCTCACCCAGCGGCCCACCTGCCGAACAGCTGCCCCTCACTCAGCGGCCCGGCTGCCGTCCGGCGGCCCCTCGCTCAGCGGCCCACCTGCCGAACAGCTGCCCCTCGCCCAGTGGGCCTTCTGACCGCTTTTGCTCACTCCCGCAGCGCTTCTTGTGGCCGCCCGGCAGTCGCTCCTGAACGACCTTTTCGGCCGCTCTCTAGGCTGGCAGGATGACGTCCATCCATCCGCCGGGCGGCGGCTGGTCCGGCCAGGTGTGGGTCGGCGCAGGTCGGCTCGATGAGGGCGAACTCGTGGCGCTGGCGCATCGATGCTGGGAGCACGACGGCGGCATGCCCCTCGCCGTGGATCCGGATTTCTTGCGAAGCCGCTGGTCAGCCGAGGGAGGACAGCTTTTTGTCGCCCGCGACGGCGACGGTCGGCTGCTCGGAGCAGCGGCAGTGCGCCCCGCCCCGGACCGGGACACGAGAGCGATCGTCACCGGGCTCGTCGAACCGGCAGCGCGCGGCAGGGGCTGGGGCGGGCGCCTTCTGGATCTGGCCCTGGCCGCAGCGTCCGGCTCCTCCCCCAGCGCCAGCTCAGGCGTCGGTGTCGGCTCCGGGTCCGCGGCCGGGGCTGGGGCCGATGGGCGTGGGCTGGTGAGTGTGGAGACCGAGGGGCTGACGCCGGGGGCCGCGGCGCTCTTCGCCTCGCGGGGGCTGCGGCAGATCTTCGCGGAGGAGGTGATGCGGGCCGACCTGTCCGCCGGCCCGCTGCCGCCTGCGGTGTGGCCGGCCGGGGTCTCGGTGCTGGAGTGGAGTTCGGCCACCGCGGGACGGTTCCACGCCGTCTATGCGGCCGCGTTCCGGGACCGTCCGGGCTTCCCCGGCTGGCCCGCGGAGCAGTGGATCGCCGAGACGGCGGAGGAGGACGGTTTCCGTCCCCGGTGGTCGCTGCTCGCCGTCCGGTCTGCGGCCGACGGGCTCGGCGCCGGCACCGATCTCGGGTTCGTGACGGCCGCGGAGGGCTGGATCGATCAGGTCGGGGTGGCGCCCGGGGCACGGCTCGCCGGTGTGGGCACGGCCCTGATCCGGGAGTCGCTGACCCGGATGGCCGCCGACGGCCACCACGACGTCTGGCTCAACGTCAACGTCGACAATCCCACGGCAGCGGCGCTCTATCGACGACTGGGCTTCGCCCACCGCGGACGCCGAGCCCGCTTCCGCCCCGGCCCCGCCTGACCCACCCGGGCACCGGGCCGACGGCCGAACCGGCGGGCACATCCCGCGCCGTCCGGCGGCCAGCGGACGACCAGCACCCCAGCCGGGCTGACCGACCGACCCGACCCCGCACGGCCGGAGCCAGACCGCACCGCCAACGCCGGAGCCAGGCCGCACCACCGGAGCCAGACCGCACCGCCGGAGCCAGACCGCACCGCCGGAGCCAGGCCGCACCGCCGGAGCCGGGCCGGGCGGTTACTTCACGCCGGTCATGTCCATTCCTCTTAGTTCCTTCTTCAGTTCCTTGACCTCGTCGCGGATCCGGGCGGCCAGCTCGAACTGGAGCTCGCGCGCCGCGCCCAGCATCTGGTCGCTGAGGTCCTGGATGAGCTGGGCCAGCTCGGCGCGGGCCATGCCCTCGCGGGCCGGGCCGGCCGAACCGCGGGCCTTCGAGCGGGTCTCCGGGACCGGGGCCTTGCCGCGGGACATCTGGCGGCCGCCGCCGCCGACCATCGAGCCGGAGACCGTCGAGTCGGTGTCCTCGGCCTCGCGGTAGATGTCGTCGAGGATGTCGTGGATCTTCTTGCGCAGCGCCTGGGGCTGGATGCCGTTCGCCTCGTTGTGGGCGATCTGCTTCTCGCGGCGGCGGTCCGTCTCGTCGATGGCCAGGCGCATCGACGGAGTGATCTTGTCGGCGTACATGTGGACCTCGCCGGAGACGTTACGGGCGGCCCGGCCGATGGTCTGGATCAGCGATCGGCCACTGCGCAGGAAGCCCTCCTTGTCGGCGTCGAGGATGGCCACCAGCGACACCTCGGGCAGGTCGAGACCCTCCCGCAGCAGGTTGATGCCGACCAGGACGTCGTAGTCGCCCTTGCGCAGCTCCTTGAGCAGCTCGACCCGGCGCAGCGTGTCCACCTCGGAGTGCAGATAGCGCACCCGGATGCCGTTCTCCAGCAGGTAGTCGGTGAGGTCCTCGGACATCTTCTTGGTCAGCGTGGTGACCAGGACGCGCTCGTCCTTGTCGGTCCGGAGCTTGATCTCATACATCAGGTCGTCGATCTGGCCCTTTGTCGGCTTGACCACCACCTGCGGGTCGACCAGGCCGGTCGGCCGGATCACCTGCTCGACGAACTCGCCCTGAGCCTGCTCCATCTCCCAGTTGCCCGGCGTCGCGGAGAGGAAGACCATCTGGCCGACCCGGTCCAGGAACTCGTCGAACCGCAGCGGCCGGTTGTCGGCGGCGCTCGGCAACCGGAAGCCGTGCTCGATGAGGATGCGCTTGCGGGAGGCGTCGCCCTCATACATCCCGCCGATCTGCGGGATCGTGACGTGCGACTCGTCGATGACCGTGACGAAGTCGTCCGGGAAGTAGTCGATCAGCGTGTACGCCGGATCGCCGGGCCCCCGCCCGTCCATGTGCATCGAATAGTTCTCGATGCCGTTGCAGAAGCCGACCTGGCGCATCATCTCGATGTCATACGTCGTGCGCATCCGCAGCCGCTGCGCCTCGAGCAGCTTGCCCTGCCGCTCCAGCTCGGCCAGCCGCTCGGCCAGCTCGGCCTCGATGTCGCGGATCGCCCGCTCCATCCGCTCCGGACCGGCCACGTAGTGCGTCGCCGGGAAGATGATCAGCTCGTCGACCTCGCGGACCACCTCGCCGGTGAGCGGGTGCAGGTAGTACAGCTTCTCCACCTCGTCGCCGAAGAGCTCGACCCGGACGGCCAACTCCTCGTACGCCGGGATGATCTCCAGGGTGTCGCCCCGGACCCGGAACGTGCCGCGCTGGAAGGCCACGTCGTTGCGGGTGTACTGGATGTCGACGAGCCGGCGCAGCAGCTTGTCCCGGTCGACCTCGCCGCCGACCTTCACCTTGACGGCGCGTTCGATGTATTCCTGGGGGGTGCCGAGGCCGTAGATCGCGCTGACCGTGGCGACCACGATCGTGTCGCGCCGGGTGAGCAGCGACATGGTCGCCGAGTGCCGCAGCCGCTCCACCTCCTCGTTGACCGAGGAGTCCTTCTCGATGTAGGTGTCGGTCTGGGCGATATAGGCCTCGGGCTGGTAATAGTCGTAGTAACTGACGAAGTATTCGACGGCGTTGTTCGGCAGCAGCTCGCGGAACTCCTTGGCGAGCTGGGCGCAGAGAGTCTTGTTCGGCGCGATCACCAGCGCGGGGCGTTGCAGCCGCTCGATCAGCCAGGCGGTGGTCGCGCTCTTGCCGGTGCCGGTGGCGCCGAGCAGGACGGTGTGCCGGTCGCCGGCACGGACCCGCCGCTCCAGCTCATCGATCGCCGCGGGCTGGTCACCGGCGGGTTGGTAGTCGCTGATGACCTCGAAGCGATTGTCGAGTCGTGGGATGTCGAGCGCCATGCCCACCACCGTACGTCGGGGGTCCGACAACTTTTCGCCGCGCTCGCCGAAGCCGCCGAACCGGCCTTGGACCACCGCGTGCGGGTGGTGCACATTCGGCCCCGTCACGCGGCATTGTCGGGCCTTTCCCGCGCCACCTACCCTGGGCGGGTAGGCCGCTCGCGGCGGCCGATGAGCACGGCCAGAGGATCACCCATCGATCCAGCCGTGCCGCACCACGGTCGATGCGCCCCGGCACCCGGCGAGCGCACCCGAGGGGGTCGTGCGAGAGCCCGACCGGCCGCCGCGAGCGCCGCAAAACCAAGCCGCGAGCCAAGCCGCGAGCGCCGCAAAACCAAGCCGCGAGCGCCGCAAAACCAAGCCGCTAGCAACCGCTCAACCCGACACGAGCTCCGGCGGCTGCCACCCCGTGCTGAGCGCCCAGTCGTCAGCCGCCCGCGCCTCCTCGTCGAACCACGGCTCCTTCGCCGCCGCATACCCCGCACGATCCGCGAACCGCAGCGCCAGCGACGCCTTCGCCGCCGCGTACGCGTCCCGGGCCGCCGGCACCGCGCGCAGGTGGTCGCGCATCAGCAGCGCGAACCGCCACCCCGGCGACCCGGCCACCCGCACGTGCAGGATCACCGGCCGTCCCGGATCGGCCGAGCCGTACATCCGCTTCGGCCAGGTGTGCCCCGGCAGCCGGCGCGCGTTGTCCGCCCACTCCCCCCGCCGAGCCGGGAACCCGGCCGCGGCGAGCCGCTCGGTGAGCGCGTCGGCGGCGTCCAACGTCCGTACCGAAAGCATCAAATCGATGATGTCCTTGGCCGGCAGACCTGGCACCGCGGTCGATCCGATGTGGTGCACGTCGGCGGAGCCGAGGTGCTGCCGGAGGCGGGCGATCAACCGCGCGGCGGACGGCGCCCAATCCGGGTCCGGCGGCACGATGCACAGCTCAGGGGCCTTGCGTGCGGCGGTCCGCAGGCGCACGTTGCGCTCGAAGTCGACAAGCCGATCACGCCACAACTCATCGACCCGGGCGTGCAGCGCCGCGAGGTCCTCCTCGTTGGGCAGGACCACGTCGGCCGCGGCCTTCCGGGCGGCGTCGTCGGCCTGCGCGCCGATCCGGGCGGCGGCCTCCGCCGCCGACATGCCACGATCGCGGATCAACCGCTGGATCCGCACGTCCCGGTCCGCCGCCACCACAATCACCATCTGGTACGTCGGCGCCAGCCCGGTCTCCACCAGCAGCGGCACGTCATTGACCACGATCGCGTCGGGCGGTGCGGCCCGGACCAGTTCGGCGGTGCGCGCCCGGACCCGGGGGTGGATGATCCGTTCGAGGCGGCGGCGGGCCTGTTCGTCGCCGAAGACCTTCGTCCCCAGCGCCGGACGGTCCAGCGCGCCGTCCGCGGTCAGCACACCCGCGCCGAACTCGGCGACGATCTCGGCGAGCCCGTCGGTGCCCGGCTCGACCACCTCGCGGGCCAGCCGGTCGGCGTCGATGATCACCGCGCCGCGCTCCGCGAGCCGTGCCGAAACGGCGCTCTTGCCGGCGCCGATGCCACCCGTGAGACCGACCATCAGCATGGGATCAGTATCCCGGTCCGGCGACCGGACGGCGCGGCGAGGACCGGTCACGACTCGGCGAAGAGCGCGTGGCGGAAAACCGGGCGCCCCGGGATGCGAAAAGACCGCCCCGACCGGAGTCGGGACGGCCCTTCACGTTGTTACCGGAGCATTCTCACCGGAGCAACCGGGTGGGTCAGCTCTTGCCGCCGGCCAGCTTCTCGCGCAGGGCGGCGAGAGCCTCGTCGGTGGCCAGCGTGCCCGCGGGCTCCTCGGCAGAGCGCGTCGGGGCCGACGAGCTCGACGAGGAGGACGAGGACGACGTGGTCACGCCACCGACCGGAGCCGGGTTGAGCGCAGCCTCGGCGTCGGCGTCGCGGGACGCCTGCACCTGCTTGGTGTGGGCCTCCCAGCGCTCGCGGGCGTCGGCGTACTGCTTCTCCCACGTCTCGCGCTGCTTGTCGAAGCCCTCGAGCCACTCGCCCGTCTCGGGGTCGAAGCCCTCCGGGTAAATGTAGTTACCCTCGGCGTCGTACGTCGCGGCCATGCCGTAGAGGGTCGGGTCGAAGTGCTCTTCACCCTCGACGAAGCCCTCGTTGGCCTGCTTGAGCGACAGCGAGATCCGGCGACGCTCAAGGTCGATGTCGATGACCTTGACGAGGACGTCGGAGCCCACCTGGACGACCTGCTCGGGCAGCTCGACGTGCCGCTCGGCCAGCTCGGAGATGTGCACCAGACCCTCGATGCCGTCGTCCACGCGGACGAAGGCGCCGAACGGAACCAGCTTGGTGACCTTGCCCGGCACGATCTGGTTGATCGCGTGGGTCCGGGCGAACTGGCGCCACGGGTCTTCCTGGGTCGCCTTCAGCGACAGCGAGACGCGCTCGCGGTCCAGGTCGACGTCCAGGACCTCGACCTCGACCTCCTGGCCGACCTCGACGACCTCGGAGGGGTGGTCGATGTGCTTCCACGACAGCTCGGAGACGTGCACCAGGCCGTCGACGCCGCCCAGGTCCACGAAGGCACCGAAGTTGACGATGGAGGACACGACGCCCTTGCGGACCTGGCCCTTCTGCAGCTTGTTGAGGAACTCGGTGCGAACCTCGGACTGCGTCTGCTCGAGCCAGGCGCGGCGGGACAGAACCACGTTGTTGCGGTTCTTGTCCAGCTCGATGATCTTCGCCTCGAGCTCGCGGCCGACGTAGGGCTGCAGGTCACGGACGCGCCGCATCTCGACCAGCGAGGCCGGAAGGAAGCCACGGAGGCCGATGTCCAGGATGAGACCACCCTTGACGACCTCGATGACCGAACCGCGGACGACACCGTCGTCTTCCTTGATCTTCTCGATCGTGCCCCAAGCCCGCTCGTACTGAGCGCGCTTCTTCGAGAGGATCAGGCGGCCTTCCTTGTCCTCCTTGGTGAGGACGAGGGCTTCGATGTGGTCACCGACCGACACCACTTCCGCGGGGTCCACGTCGTGCTTGATCGACAACTCGCGCGAGGGGATGACGCCCTCGGTCTTGTAGCCGATGTCGAGCAGGACCTCGTCCCGATCGACCTTGACGACGGTGCCCTCGACAATGTCGCCGTCGTTGAAGTACTTGATGGTCTCGTCGATGGCTGCGAGGAAAGCTTCCTCAGAGCCGAGGTCGTCGACGGTGACACGGTTGGCGCTCGAGGTGGCCTCGATGCTGCTCGTCATGTGGACAGTTGCTCCGAACGGATGGATTTGTGGTGTCTCTCGCACTCAGCGGAACTGCCGCCGGTGTAACACGAACGAGACGACCCAACCCCAGAGAAGCAGTTTGATCATTGCCAGTCGATCATGTCGAGACCGGCGGCCACGGAACCTGCTCCCTGCCGAGGCACACGTTCCGCGAGCGCATCGACTAGCTTACCGTGCGCATTACCACAGGTTGCAAGCCCTCCTGAGTACCGAGGCACATTGTTAGGCAACAACCCGTCAGCATGACTGTTTTATGCCGAATAGGGACGCCTGACACGCCTGCCGTACCGTTGCCGGGTGATCGAGATCCCCAAAAAAGAGCCGTCCGCGCACCCCCGGGTGACCGAGGATGAGACGCGCCACGCCAACCGCGCCTGGTGGGATCTCGACGCCGACGAGTATCAGGACGAGCACGGCGCCTTCCTCGGCGACGTGGATTTCGTCTGGTGCCCGGAGCGACTCCGGGAGGCGGATGCCCGGCTGCTCGGCGACGTACGCGGAAAGCGGGTCCTGGAGGTCGGAGCCGGCGCCGCGGCCGGAGCCCGGTGGCTGGACCGGCAGGGCGCCCACGTGGTCGCACAGGACCTCTCCGCGGGCATGCTGAAGCACGCCCGCGACGCGGCCACCCGCAGCCGCGTGCGCGTGCCGCTGGTCCAGTCGGACGCGCTCGCGCTGCCGTTCCGCGACGACGCGTTCGACATCGTCTGCACGGCCTTCGGCGCGATCCCGTTCGTGGCCGACTCGGCCGCCGCCATGCGTGAGGTGGCCCGGGTGCTGCGGCCCGGCGGCAGCTGGGTGTTCTCGGTCACCCACCCGATGCGCTGGGTCTTCTGGGACGAGCCGGACGAGAGCGGCCTGCTGGCCCGGAACTCCTACTTCGACCGGTCGCCCTACGTCGAGCGGGACGACCGGGGCCGGGTCAGCTACCTGGAGCAGCACCGCACCGTCGGCGACCGGATCCGGGAGCTGGTGGCGGCCGGCTTCGTGCTCCGTGACCTGGTCGAGCCGGAGTGGCCGGAGGGTCACGAGGAGACCTGGGGGCAGTGGAGCCCGCTGCGCGGCCGGCTCTTCCCCGGCACCGCCATCTTCGTCAGCGACCTGCCGGCCCGCTGACCCCGTCCGGTCGCCGACCTTGCTCGGCGCGGCGCGGGATCAGCGCTGGCCAGGGGGCCAGGGCGTGGTGTTCAGCAGGCTCGCCAGCAGGATCAGCGTGGCCGGGACGGCGCGGTAGTAGACCCAGGTGCCGCGCCGGTCGCTGTCCACCAGACCGGCCTCGCGCAGGATCCGCAGGTGGTGCGAGATGGTCGGGCCGGTCAGGTGGAACGCGCTGCTCAGGTCGCAGACGCAGATCTCACCGTCCGGCGCGGACGCGATCATCGAGAGCAGCCGGAGCCGGACCGGGTCGCCGAGCGCCTTGAACATCGCGGCGAAGGTGCTGGCGCTGGACGCCTCCAACGGCGCCGTGCCCAGCCCGATCCCGTCGACCGGAACGGCCTCGAGGCCGACACCCGCCGAGGAGAGTGGCGACAGCGGCGGGCCGCCGAACCGGGCTTTTTCGGAGGACAGCGGCGGAGCGGACGGATTCATGGTCTGCTCCATCGACATCGATCGGCTCGACATCGGTCCAGCCTCGCAGATCTGAGCAAGTCACGAAGGCCCCGGGGTGCCCGAAAGAGCGTCGAGACGCCCGAACGACCCCAAAACCCCGCCAACCGTCACCCGGTCGGGCCACCGCCGGGCGCGGGCCCGGCGGTGGTCGCGGGTCAGCGCGCGGCGGTGCGGCGGGTCAGTGGTCGGCGCCGTTCCAGTCGCGGCCGGTGCCGACCGAGACCTCCAGCGGGACGGCGAGCGGATAGGCCTCGCCCATCTCCCGGCGGACCAGCTCCTCCAGCGGCTCCTTCTCCCCCGGCGCCACCTCGAAGACCAGCTCGTCGTGCACCTGCAGCAGCATCCGGGAGGTCAGGCCGGACGAGGTCAGCGCCGCGTCCACCTTCAGCATCGCGAGCTTCATGATGTCGGCCGCGGAGCCCTGGATCGGCGCGTTCAGCGCCATCCGCTTGGCCATCTCCTGCCGCTGCCGGTTGTCGCTGGTCAGGTCGGGGAGGTAGCGCCGGCGGCCGAGGACGGTCGCGGTGTACCCGTCCTTGGTCGCCTGGTTGACCACCGTCTGGAGGTAGTCCCGCACGCCGCCGAAGCGCAGGAAATACTCCTCCATCAGCGCGTTCGCCTCGGTGGTGGAGATGGTGAGCTGGTTCGACAGGCCGAACGCGCTCAACCCGTAGGCCAGGCCGTAGTTCATCGCCTTGATCTTGCGGCGCTGGTCGGCGTTGACCTCGCCGAGCGGCACGTGGAAGACCGACGACGCGGTGACGGCATGGAAGTCCTCGCCGGAGTTGAACGCCTCGATCAGCGCCACGTCCTCGGAGAGGTGCGCCATGATCCGCATCTCGATCTGGCTGTAGTCGGCCGTCATCAGCTGCTCGAACCCGGCGCCGACCACGAAGGCCCGGCGGATCCGCCGGCCCTCCTCGGTGCGGATCGGGATGTTCTGCAGGTTCGGGTCGGTGGACGACAGCCGGCCGGTGGCGGCCACCGTCTGGTTGAACGTGGTGTGGATCCGCCCGTCGTCGGAGGTCGACTTGAGCAGGCCGTCCACCGTCGACTTGAGCTTGGCGACGTCGCGGTGGCGCAGCAGGTGGGCCAGCACCGGGTCGCCGGTGTCGGTGAACAGCTTCTGCAGCGCGTCCGCGTCGGTGGTGTACCCGGACTTGATCTTCTTGGTCTTGGGCAGCCCGCGCTCGACGAAGAGGATCTCCTGGAGCTGCTTGGGCGAGCCCAGGTTGAACTCCCGGCCGACCACCTCGTGCGCACCCTGCTGGGCCGATTTCACCTCGGCGGCGAAATTCGACTCGAGCTCGGAGAGGTAGTCGGTGTCGGCGGCGATGCCCTGGCTCTCCATCTCGGCCAGCACCACCGACAGCGGCTGCTCCAGCTCGGCGAGCAGGCGCTGCGACTCGCCGCCGTCCTGGGACAGCTCGGCGATCAGCACGTCGGCCAGGTCCAGGGTGGCCCGGGCGCGCAGCATCACGCTCTCCTCGGCCGCGGTGTCCTCGTCGACGCCCTCGAAGGAGAGGGTGAGCTGGCCGTCGTCCGGCGCGTCGACCTTCAGCTCGCGCTTGAGATAGCGCAGGGCGAGGTCGGTCAGGTCGTAGCCCCGCTGGTCGGGTTTGGCGAGATAGGCCGCGAGGGCGGTGTCGGTGGTGACGCCGGCGAGCGTCCAGCCGTGCGCGCGGAAGGCGAGCAGGGTCGGCTTGGCGTCGTGGATCACCTTGGGCCGGGCCGGGTCGGCGAGCCAGGCCGCGACGGCGCGCTCGTCGGTCTCGTCCAGCGCGGCCGGGTCGAACCAGGCGGCCGGGCCGCCACCGGTGGCCACCGCGATGCCGCTGACCTGGCCGGTGCCACGACCGAACGTGCCGGTGACGGCGACGCCGACCGGCGCCGCGGCCGCGTGCTCGGTCAGCCAGGCGGCCACCCCGCCGGTCGGCAGGACCTGAGCCTCCAGGTCGAAACCGGACTCGGCCTCGGGCTCGACCGCCTCGAGGTACGAATAGAGCCGCTCGCGCAGCACCCGGAACTCCAGCGCGTCGAAGAGCTGGTGCACCGCCTCGCGGTCCCACCCGGCCCAGCGGGCGTCCTCCGGCCGCAGCGGCAGCTCCAGGTCGCAGACCAGCGCGTTGAGGTCGTAGTTGCGCAGCACCTCGGCGAGGTGGGCACGCAGGCTCTCGCCGGCCTTGCCCTTGATCTTGTCGGCCTGGGCGACGACACCGTCCAGCCCGCCGTACTCATTGATCCACTTGGCCGCGGTCTTGTCGCCGACGCCGGGCACACCGGTCAGGTTGTCGCTGGTCTCGCCGACCAGGGCGGCCTTGTCGCGGTACCGCGACGGGGGCACAAAATACTTCTCCTCGATCGCCGCCGGCGTCATCCGGCGGACGTCGGAGACGCCCCGGCCCGGGTAGAGGATGGTGACCTTGTCGGTGGCCAGCTGGAACGCGTCCCGGTCACCGCTGGAGATCAGCACGTCCATCCCACCCTCGCGGGCCTGGGTGGCCAGGGTGGCGATGACGTCGTCGGCCTCGTAGCCGGGCTTCTCCACCACCGGGATGCGCAGCGCCTCCAGCACCTCCTTGATCAGGCTGACCTGACCCTGGAACGGCTGCGGGCTCTCCGAGCGGGTGGCCTTGTAATCCGCGTACTTGTCGGTGCGGAAGGAGTGCCGGGAGACGTCGAACGCGACCACGATGTGCGTCGGCTTCTCGTCGCGCAGCATGTTGATGAGCATCGACGTGAAGCCGAACACCGCGTTCGTCGCCTGACCGGTGTGGGTGGAGAAGTTGTCCACGGGCAGCGCGAAATACGCCCGGTACGCCAACGAGTGGCCGTCGAGCAGCAGCAGGCGGGGGGTCGTAACGTCGTCGCTCACGTCCAGGAACTCTAGTCGCGCCGTACGACAGAAACGCCGACCACCCCGCCCGCTTCACAGCACTTTGCTGAGGAATGCCTTGGTGCGTTCCTGCTGCGGATTCGCGATGATCTCGCTGGGCGAACCCTTCTCGACGACGACACCGCCGTCCATGAAGACCACCTCGTCCGCCACCTCCCGGGCGAAGCCGATCTCGTGGGTCACCACGATCATCGTCATCCCGTCCCGGGCCAGGCCCTTCATCACCTCGAGCACCTCGCCGACCAGTTCCGGGTCGAGCGCGCTGGTGGGCTCGTCGAAGAGCATCACCTTGGGCCGCATGGCCAGGGCCCGGGCGATCGCCACCCGCTGCTGCTGCCCACCGGAGAGCTGGCCCGGGTAGTTGCTCATCTTCTCGGCCAGGCCGACCCGGTCGAGCAGCGCCCGCGCCCGTTCCCGCACCTCGCCCTTGTTCTCCCGCTTGACGCGGCTGGGCGCCTCCATGACGTTGTCCAGCACCGTCATGTGCGGGAAGAGGTTGAACCGCTGGAACACCATGCCGATCGACTGGCGCTGCTTGGCGACGTCCCGCTCGCTCATCTCGTGGAGCTTGCCGCCGCGCTCGCGGTACCCGACCAGATCACCGTCGACCAGGATCCGGCCGGCGTTGAGCTTCTCCAGGTGGTTGATGCAGCGCAGGAACGTCGACTTGCCGGAGCCGGACGGGCCGAGCACGCAGCTCACCCCGCCCTCCGGCACGGTCAGGTCGACGCCCTTGAGCACCTCGAGCGAGCCGAAGGACTTGTGCACGTTCTCGGCACGGACCATTTCGGTCACGGTGTCCCCTCCCCGGTGTCGGTCGGGGTGACCCGCCCACCCTGCTCGACCTGGATGGCACGGAGCCGCTGCCGGGCCTTGCCGGCCGCACCGTACCCCTTGCCGAAGTGCCGTTCCACGAAGTGCTGGACCACCATCAGCACGCTGCAGATGATCAGATACCAGATCAGCGCGGCCACCAGGCAGGGCAGCACCACGAACGTGCGGGCCTGCACCTGTTGGAGCTGGAAGAACAGCTCGGTGGTGACCGGGACGTAGGCCACCAGGGAGGTGTCCTTGACCATCGCGATGACCTCGTTGCCGGTCGGCGGCACGATCACCCGCATCGCCTGCGGCAGCACCACCCGGCGCAGCACCTGGCTGCGGGACATGCCCAGGGCCACGGCCGCCTCGGACTGACCCTCGTCGATCGACTGGATGCCGGCCCGGACGATCTCGGCCATGTAGGCCGCCTCGGAGAGGCCCAGCGCGATCATGCCGGCCACGAAACCGGCGAGCAGGTCGGTCGACCGGATGCTGAAGATCTGGCCGTCGAAGTTGTCGATGCCGAACAGGGCGCCGATCTGTTTATCGAACGGCAATCCAAAACCGATCCTCGTCCAGAGGATGTTGAGGTTACCGAAGATGATCGCCAGCACCAGGCGCGGCACGGCCCGGAAGAACCAGGTGTACGCCCAGGCCACCGAGGAGAGCACCTTGTTCGGCGAGAGCCGCATGATCGCGATGATGACGCCCAGCACGATGCCGATCACCATCGAGAACAGCGTGAGCAGGATGGTCCCGCGCAGGCCCTCCAGGACCGGCTCGGTGAACATCACGCCGCGCTTGCCCTCGGCGTACTCGAGGAAGATGAACGACCAGCGGAAGCCGGAGTTCGTGAAGATCAGGTGCAGGAACATCGCGCCGAGCACCGCGAGAACGGCGATCGCCACCCACCTGCCGGGGTGCCGGACGGGCACGGCCTTGATTGCTTCCGGCCGTGCCCGCTCGGTCTGTGTCGGTTGTGTCATACCCGGACGGCGATCAAGCTGCCGGGTTCACCGCGGGCGCGTCGATCGCACCGGCGGCGACACCCCACTTGTCGAGGATCGTCTTGTAGGTGCCGTCGGTGATCAGCGCCTTGACCGCCTCGGCGAGGAGGCCGGCGAACTCGGTCTGCTTCTTGTCCACCGCGTAGCCGTACGGGGCGGAGTCGTAGATGTCGCCGAGCAGGGCGAGCTGACCGCTGGTCTGCTTCACCGCGTACGCCACGATCGGGGAGTCGGCCAGCATGGCCTCGTCCTTGCCGGTCACCACGGCGTTGGTGGCGTCCGACTGCTTCTGGTACTGGTCGACGGTGATCTTCGCCTTGCCGGCCTCGGTGCACTTCTTCGAGCGCGCCGCGATGTCGTCGGCCTGCACGGTCGCGGTCTGCACCGCGATCTTCTTGCCACAGGCGTCGTCCGGGCTGATCGTGGCGCCGGTCTTGGCGGCCCACTGGGTGCCCGCCGAGAAGTAGGAGACCATGTTGACCTCCTTCATCCGGTCCGCGTTGATCGTGAAGGACGAGACGCCGACGTTGTACTTGCCGGTGCTGACGCCCGGGATGATGCTGTCGAACGTCGCGCTCTGCCACTCGGTGGTCAGGCCCAGCTTCTGGCCGACCGCGTCGAACAGGTCCACGTCGAAGCCGACGACGGTCTTGCCGTCGGTGTCGATGAACTCGTTCGGCGCGTAGGTCGAGTCGACGCCGATGACCAGCTTGCCGCCGGCCTTGATGTCGGCCGGAACCTTGTCGGCCAGCGAGGTGTCAGCAGCCGCGCTCGGCGCCGCACCGGTGTTGCTCGTGGTGTCGGACTCCTTGCCACAAGCGGACAGCGACACGGTCAGCGCCGCCGCGACGGCCGCGCCGAGGATCGCCCGCCGGCCGGGGGTGATGCGGAACATGGGTACTCCTAAGGGGTGACAAAAGGAGGAGGGGTTACCAGGGAGAATCAGGCGACGCCGAGGTACGCGTCCTTGACCGCGGGGTCGTGCAGGAGCTCCTGGCCGGTGCCTTCCTTGACGATCCGGCCGGTCTCCAGAACGTACGCCCGGTGTGCCCGGGACAGGGCCTGCTGCGCGTTCTGCTCCACCAGCAGCACCGTGGTGCCCTGCTGGTTGATCTCGACGATGATGTCGAAGATCTGCTGGATCAGCATCGGCGCGAGACCCATCGAGGGCTCGTCGAGCAGCAGCAGCTTGGGCCGGCTCATCAGCGCCCGGCCGACCGCGAGCATCTGCTGCTCGCCGCCGGACATCGTGCCGCCGGCCTGCTTCTCCCGTTCCTTGAGCCGCGGGAAGAGGGTGAAGACCCGGTCGAGATCCTCGTCGATCTCGGCCCGGTTGCGACGGGTGTACGCACCCATCTCCAGGTTCTCCCGCACCGACATGCCGGGGAAGACGCCCCGGCCCTCGGGTGACTGGGAGACACCGCGTACCACCCGCAGGTCGGCACGCAGCTTGGTGATGTCCTCGCCGTCGAAGAGGATCGTTCCCTGAGCCACCGCGCGCAGCCCGGAGATCGCCCGCATCGTGGTGCTCTTGCCGGCGCCGTTCGCGCCGATCAGGGCCACGATCTCGCCCTCACCGACGGTCAGGCTGATGCCGTGCAGCGCCTGGATCCGCCCGTAGAGCAGGGTGAGGTCCTTCAGCTCAAGCAGCATCGGTCGGCACCCCCAGGTAGGCGGCGATGACCGCCGGGTTGTCGCGCACCTCGGAAGGCGAGCCCTCCGCGATCTTCTTGCCGAACTCCAGGACCACGATCCGGTCCGTCACACCCATCACCAGACGCATGTCGTGCTCGATCAGCAGGATGCTCACCCCGGTGTCGCGGATCTTGCGGATCAGCGCGAGCAGGGACTCCTTCTCGGCCGGGTTGAAGCCGGCGGCCGGCTCGTCCAGGCAGAGCAGGTGCGGCTCGGTGGCCAGCGCCCGCGCGATCTCCAGGCGCCGCTGCTCGCCGTAGGCGAGGTTGCGGGCCAGTTCGCCGGCCCGGCCCTCGATGCCGACCAACTGCAGCAACTCCATGCCCTTGGCCCGGGCCGCCCGCTCCTCCAGGATGTGCCGGGACAGACCGAAGAACCTCTGACCGGTACGGCTGAGCTGCTGAGCCAACCGGGTCATCCCGCCGGTGGCGGTCACCTCGGTCAGCTCCTCGGGCTTGACCCGGACCCGGTACAGCCGGAAGAGCGCGCCCACCACGCTGGTCTTGTGCCGGGCGTCCGCGCCCACCAGCACGTTCTCCAGCGCGGTCATCTCCGGGAACAGCCGGATGTTCTGGAACGTCCGGGCGATGCCCATCCGGGTGATCTGGAACCGCTTCTTCCCGACGACCTTCTCACCGCGGAAGCGGATCGTGCCGGTGGTCGGGCGGGCCACACCGGTGATGGTGTTGAAGCACGTGGTCTTGCCGGCACCGTTCGGGCCGATCAGACCGAGGATCTCCCCCTTGTACAGGGTGAAGTCGACACCGTTGAGCGCTACCACCCCACCGAACTTGATGGTGACGTCGTCCACCTCAAGCAGAGGTTCCCGCTCCGCGAGCTGCTCACTCAACGACGCTCGCCTCCTTCGCCCGATCCTCGAGTTCAACCGACCGCCGCCGGCTGGGCAGCAGACCCTGCGGCCGGAAGATGGTCATCACGATCAGCGCCACACCGAAGATCAGCAGGCGGTAGTCGGCGAATTCCCGGAACCGCTCCGGGAGGTACGCCAGCAGGATCGCACCGACGGCCACACCGAGCTGGTTGCCGGCGCCGCCGATGACCACGGCCGCCACCCACAGGATCGACGTGAACAGGTCGAAGCCCTGCGCGTTGATGAACGTCTGCTTGCTGAAGAACAGAGCGCCGGACAGGCCGCCCAGCGCCGCGCCGATGGCGAACGCCCACAGCTTGTACTTGAACGTGGGGACGCCCATCACCTCGGCGGCCTCCTCGTCCTCCCGGATCGCCAGCCAGGACCGGCCGACCCGGCTGCGCTCCAGCCGGCGGACACCGAGGATGCAGAGCACCACCAGGGTCAGCGCCAGCCAGTAGAAGCCGATCACGTTCGAGACGCTGAAGATCTGTTTCTCCGACGACACGTACGGGAACCAGGTCATCCACGACGGCCAGTTCGCCTCCGACGGAACGGGAACGCCGTTGATGCCCCGGTTGCCGTTCGTGATGTTCGAGTTCAGCGCGAACACCCGGATGATCTCGCCGAAGCCGAGCGTCACGATGGCCAGGTAGTCACCCCGCAGCCGCAGTGTCGGCCAGCCGAGGAGCACCCCGGAGAGCATCGCCACCGCGATCGCGATCGGCACACAGACGATCCACGGGAACTTCACCACGACCGGCGAGTTCGGTGAGCCGAGGATGGCCACCGTGTACGCGCCGACCGCGTAGAAGCCGATGTAGCCGAGGTCGAGCAGACCGGCCAGGCCGATCACCACGTTCAACCCGACGGCCACCAGGACGTACACCGCGCACAGGAACAGCACCGAGGTGAAGTCCGTGTCCGGCGTCTTGATCAGCGGGATGTTCAGGCCCGGCAGCGAGTACAGCAGCACCATGAAGGCGCCGATCGCGCCGATCCGCCAGGCCCGGGGCAGCGACGACCACCGGGACCGCAGTCCGGTCATCGCGCGTGCCCGGCCCTCGTCGGCACGCCGGAGCGAAGACATGATCGTGCTCATGCGCGGGCCCTCCCGAGGGATTCGCCCAGCAGACCCGTCGGCCGGAACAGCAGCACCACGACCAACATCATGAAGGCGACCACGTCCATCCACTGATTGCCGAAGACGCCGGCGCCGTAGTTCTCCACGACGCCCAGCAGCAGACCGCCCAGCAGGGCGCCCCGCAGGTTGCCGATGCCACCGAGGACCGCCGCGGTGAAGGCCTTGATGCCGAGCAGGAAGCCCACCGAGTACGTGGTCAGGCCGACCTTGATGTCGTAGAGCACCGCGGCGGCACCGGCCATCGCACCGCCCAGGATGAAGATCAGCATGATGATGCGGTCCTTGTTCACCCCCATCAGCGCGGCCACGTCCGGGTTCTGCGCGACAGCGCGGACACCACGGCCCAGCCGGGTCCGGTTGATGAAGATGTCCAGGCCGATCATCATCGCCAGCGCGCTGAAGAAGATGCCGAGCTGGAGGTTCGTGACGTCGGCGCCCAGGAAGGAGAACTGCACCTTCGGCACGACCAGGGTCGGCATGCCACGCGGTTGACGGTCGGTGAGAGCACCCACCGCCTCGGACAGCGCCACCGAGGCGCCGATCGCGCTGATCAGGAAGATCAGGCTGGGGGCGTTGCGTTTACGCAGTGGCCGGTACGCCACCCGCTCGACCACCAGCGCGGTAGCGCCGGAGGCCGCACCTGCCGCGATCATCGCGATCACGATCAGCCCGATCACGCCGAGGGTGCCGGGTGCGGCATCGCCGACACTGAAGCCCAGACCGGCCCAGATGATCGTGGTGACGAACGTACCGATCATGAAAACTTCGGAGTGCGCGAAATTGATCAGCCGCAGCACGCCATAGACAAGGGTGTACCCCAGCGCCACCAGCGCGTAAATGGCTCCCTGGGTGAGCCCGGTGACGGTCAGCGACACAAAGTGGTCGCCCAGGAACTGAAAGTTCAAAAGATGCTCCAGGGACGGGGATACAGGTCGTGCGGCCGGGAATGCCCTTCCCGGCCGCACGATCCTGCAGCGTTTAGATCCAGTTGACCCCGCGGGTCAATTACTTCGGGGTCTCCTGCTCGGCAACGACCTTGCCGCCCTCGACCTTGTAGGCCCAGACCGCAACCGAAGCCGGGTCGATCTCGCCGTTCTCCTGGAACTTGAACTTCGTCGTCACACCCTGGCCCTGGTACGAGTCGACGAAGGTCTCGAGCTTGTCACGCGTGGTGTTACCGGCCTTGATGCCCTCGAGCATGATGTTGGCCGCGTCGAACGCCTCGGCGCTGTAGGTGCCGGCCTCGCGACCGGTCGCCGCCTTGTAGTCGGCGGCGAAGGTGCCACCGGCCTTCTCCGGCGGAACACACGGGCAGGTCAGGATCGCGCCCTCGGCGTTGGCCGCACCGGCGCCGTCCACGAACGCCTGGTCCTTGACACCGTCACCGGCGATGAACTTGGCCTTGCCGCCCGCGTCCCGGTACTGCTTCAGGAACGGCGACGCCTCGCGGTAGTAGCCGCCCCAGAAGATGGCGTCCGCGGCCGAGCCCTTGACCTGGTCGATGACCGCACCGAAGTCGACCTGCTGCTCCTTGACCACGGCAGAGTCGACGACGGTCGCGCCGAGGACCTGCTTGACCTGGTCGGCCAGGCCCTTGCCGTACTCGGAGGCGTCGTCGACGACGAACACCTTCTGCGCCTTGAGCACGGTCTTGATGTAGTTGGCGGCGCCCGGACCCTGCGAGGCGTCGTTGCCGAGGCCGCGGTGGAAGGTCTTGTCGCCCTGCGTCGCCAGCGCCGGGTTGGTGGCCGACGGCGTGATGATCACGACGCCTTCCTTGCTCAGGATCGGGTTGGCGACCTTCGACTCACCGGAGAAGGCCGGGCCGACCACGCCGAGCAGCTTGGTGTCCGCGACCAGCGAGGTCGCGAGGCCGGAGGCCTGCGCCGGGTCGCCGGCGGAGTCCTTCTCGACCAGGCCGACCTTGCAGTCGGCGTTCTTGGTGTTGTACTGGTCGACGGCCAGCTTGGCGCCGTCACGGATGTTGATACCCAACTGGGCGTTACCGCCGGTGAGCGCGCCAAAGAATGCGATCTTGAGATCGCAGGTCGAACCCGTGGCCGTGTCGCCGCTACCGGAAGAATCGTCAGCACAAGCAGCCGAAACGGCCAGCAGACCGATCATGGCCACACCGCCGATCGCCCGCGCGAGAGCCTGCTTCAAGGTTGGAACCCTCCTCATAACCGAACCCACCGGGCCACCATGCTCCAATTGGCACTTGCGTGCCTCCACACGGAGCACTTCGCCCGTCATGGGGCCGGACGCTATCCCACATTCCGAGCCGGACGATAGAGGCCGGTCAGGCTTTGACCGAACCGTTACCAGCAGTGACGCCGCACGCGGGGAGAGTGTTTCCAACGTCGTGTTGTCAAGATCAGATCGGTCGTCTTCGGTGACCCTGACCGGCTCTGATCCGCTCAGGGCACCTCCGGCACGCTCCCCGGCTCCTGGCCCTCGGCGAGGATCCGGTCGGCCACCTCGCGCATGGTCATCCGGTGGTCCATCGCGGTCCGCTGGATCCACTTGAACGCCTGCGGCTCGGTCATCGCATATTTCGTCATCAGCTCGCCCTTGGCGCGCTCGACGGACTTGCGCGTCTCCAGGCGCTCGGTCAGACCGGCGACCTCGGACTCCAACGTGGCGATCTCGGAGTATCGCGACAGCGCGATCTCGATGGCCGGGACCAGATCCGATTTCTGGAACGGCTTCACCAGGTAGGCCATCGCGCCCGCCGCCCGGGCGCGCTCCACCAGATCGCGCTGACTGAACGCGGTCAGGATCACCACCGGTGCGATCCGTCCGCCGGCGATCCGCTCGGCGGCCGCCAGCCCGTCCATGATCGGCATCTTGATGTCCAGGATGACCAGATCCGGCTTCAGCTCCTCGGCCAGCCGGACGGCGGTCTCGCCGTCGCCCGCCTCGCCGACGACGTCGTAGCCCTCCTCGACGAGCATCTCCGCGAGGTCCAACCGGATCAGGGCCTCGTCCTCGGCGATGATCACCCGTTTGCGCTCGGCACCAGCCTGCGTGTCGGCCACGGAACCTCTTCCCCCAACCCTCTCGTCGCGACACCCCGGTATCTGGGTGTCACCCTCCTCAGCGTAGTGGGTAGGCTGTCTCTCGCTGAGGTTGGCATCACCGCTTTCAACGGTGTTACCGATCCAGATGTCCCCGTAGACCAACCGGCAGAGTCGATGGACTCAAAATCCATTCAGTGTGGGTTCGAATCCCACCGGGGACACCAGGAATATCACTCCGCGCCGCGGCCGGCGAGAGCCACATTCATCGATAACCATACGGTGACGCGGGCCACACACGCCTGAAACATTCACCCACGTCAGCCCGCTTCCGGCTGATCGCGCGGCGGGGGCGTCCGCACCGCCCGCAGCGGCGCGCTCATCATCAAGATCGAGCATTTCCGGTACGACCTTTACGGCGTACGAAAAAAGCGTCTCACAAGCGTCTCCCCGCGCCGGGCAATCTGAGCGAACGCCCCGCCGCCGCGTGCCCCGGGTGCTGTCATGGCAGGGACAGCATCAGCGGGAGGCCTCATGTTGTGGTCCGGTTCTTCGCCACTGACCGTCACGCGTGGAGGTGTGTGGGGATTCCTGTTGTTCGCGGGTGCCGCCTGGCTGGTGATCGGCTGGAGTGTGCTGCGGCTGGAGCCGACCGCGGTCACCGCCGTGGCCGGTCCGATCGTGATGTTCGGCGCGGTCTGTGAGGGCCTGCGCGCGCTGGCCGGCACCCGCACCTGGTGGCTGAACGCCGGCTTGGCCGCGCTGTTCACCGCGACCGGCGTGGTCATGCTGACCGGCGGCGACTCCGGCTACACCACCACGGCCTCGCTGATCGGCTGGTACCTGCTGGTCCGCGGCGCCGTCGACGTCTCCGTCGGGATCATGACGCGGGGCTCGGACCGGGTGTGGAGCCTGGTCGTCACGATCGGCGTGCTGGAGACCGCGACGGGCTTCCTGGCCGCCAGCCCGATGGCCCGCGGCGCCGAGACCGTCCTGATGATCCTCGGCGGGCTGGGTGTGCTGCGCGCGGTGGCCGACCTGGTGACCGCGCTGCGGCTGCGCGAGGTCGCGTCGAAGGGTCGTGACCTGCTGGAACTGCCGCCGGAACGAGCCACCGGGCTGGCCGGCTACTCGGCCGGGCACACCGACTTCGAGGGCCGGAAGATCGCCAAGCACCGGGCCCGGGACGGTGTGCCGGCCGGCGGCGAGACGCACGAGGAGTCGTTCCACGAGCGGGTGCTGCGGACCACTGCCGACCTGGACGCGATGCTGGCCCAGGCCGGGATCTCCGGACCCCGGGTGGGCGCGCCCACCCCGCCGGACGCCAAGGACCTGCCCCCGGTGCCGGACAGCCCGGCAGGTATCGAGGGCACCGCGGCCGGAAACTCCGCCAAGCCGGAACGTTCGGCCGGCGGGCACTAGAAAGTCCTGTCCCCGGCCCCGTCGGGTGTGGATCCCTGGCCAGTCGCCAGGCCGAGGATCCACCCCGGCGGGGTCAACAGGAGTGTCAGGCGCCCACGCGGCGCAGCAGACCCTCTTGGACGGCGCTGGCGATGTGCCGGCCGTCCCGGGTGAACATCCGCCCGTTGGCCAGGCCGCGGGAACGGCTGGCCGAGGGGCTCACGCTGTCGTAGAGGAACCACTCGTCGGCCCGGAACGTCCGGTGGAACCAGAGCGCGTGGTCCAGGCTGGCGCCGACCACACCGCCCGGCCCCCACACCTCACCGTGGTACGACAGCACCGCGTCCAGCAACGACAGGTCGGACGCGTAGGTCAGCGCGCACGCGTGGATCAGCGGATCGTCCGGCAGCTTGCCGTCGACCCGCATCCACACCCGTTGCTTCGGATCGGCGTCCCGGTCGCCCGGCGGCACCCAGCCGGGCTGGCCGATGTAGCGCACGTCGACCGCCTGCGGGCTGGCGTTGAACACGGTCCTGCGGTTCGGATACTTCTCCACCCAGTCGCGCATGGTGGGGACGTCCTCGGGCGCGGGCACCCCGGTCGGCGCCGGCTCGTGGTGGTCGAGACCCTCCTCGAGCACCTGGAACGACGCCGACATGAAGAAGATCGTCTTGCCGTGCTGCTTGGCGGTGGACCGGCGGACCGAGAAGGACCGCCCGTCCCGGATCGTCTCCACGTGGAACGTGATCGGCTCGGTCGGGTCACCCGGGCGCACGAAGTAGCCGTGCAGCGAGTGGACCAGCCGGGACGGGTCGACCGTGCGACCGGCGGCGACCAGCGCCTGCCCGGCGACCTGGCCGCCGAACACGCGCTGGGCACCGGTCTGCGGGCTGTCACCGGTGAAGGTGGCCGCGTCGACCTGCTTCAGATCGAGGATCTCCAGAAGCTGGTCGACAGCGGCTTGGCCCTGCAGCGGCGTCATACCGCGGACGGGTCCACGAGGGAGCCGAGCTGGTGCACACGCAGGGTGTTGGTGGAGCCGGGCGCGTTCGGCGGGGAGCCGGCCACGACGACCACGTAGTCACCGGGCTTGGCCAGGCCGAGGCCGAGCATCTTCGCGTCCACCTGACGGAACATGTCGTCGGTGTGCTCCACGAAGTCGGTCAGGAACGCCTCGACACCCCAGCTGAGCGCGAGCGTGCTGCGGACGTGGTCGACCGGGGTGAACGCGTAGAGCGGCAGGTCGCAGTGCAGCCGGGCGAGCCGGCGCACGGTGTCACCGGTCTGCGAGAACGCCACCAGCGCCTTGGCGCCGATGTTGCGCGCGATGTTCGACGCGGCGATGGTCAGCGCGCCGGCGTGGGTCCGCGGGTCGTGCTGCAGCCGGGCCACACCCAGGCCGCCACCCTCGGTGGTGGTGACGATCTTGGCCATCGTGCTGACCGTGAGAACCGGGTACTTGCCGACCGAGGTCTCGCCGGAGAGCATGACCGCGTCCGCGCCGTCGAGCACCGCGTTGGCGACGTCCGAGGCCTCGGCCCGGGTCGGGCGCGAGTTCTCGATCATCGAGTCGAGCATCTGGGTCGCGACGATGACCGGCTTCGCGTTCTCCCGGCACAGCTGCACGGCGCGCTTCTGCACCAGCGGGACCTGGTCCAGCGGGAGCTCGACGCCCAGGTCACCACGGGCGACCATGACACCGTCGAAGGCCAGCACGATCGCCTCGAGGCAGTCGACCGCCTCCGGCTTCTCCACCTTGGCGATGACCGGGACGCGCACGCCCTCCTCGTCCATCACCTTGTGGACCATCTTGATGTCCTCGGGCGAGCGGACGAACGAGAGCGCGACCAGGTCGACGCCGAGCTTCAGCGCGAACCGCAGGTCCAGCTCGTCCTTCTCGCTCATCGCGGGCACGCTCACCGCGACGTTCGGCAGCGAGACGCCCTTGTTGTTGCTGACCGGGCCACCCTCGGTGACCAGGACCTGGATGTCCTTGCCGTCGACGACACCGGTCACCTCGACGGCGACCTTGCCGTCGTCGATCAGGAGCCGGTCACCGGCCTTGACCTCCTGCGGCAGCTTCGTATAGGTGCAGGAGACCCGCTCCCGCGTGCCCAGGATGTCGTCGCTGGTGATGACCACCTGGTCGCCGGTCTCCCAGCGGTGCGGGCCGTCGGCGAACTTGCCCAGCCGGATCTTCGGGCCCTGGAGGTCGGCGAGGATCGCGACCGCACGGCCGGTCTGCTCCGCGGCGGAGCGGACCAGGTCGTACATCTCCTTGTGGTTTTCCCGGGTGTCGTGGCTGAAGTTCATCCGGGCCACGTCCATGCCCGCTTCCACCAGGCCGAGCATCCGCTCAGGCGACTTGGTGGCGGGGCCCATCGTGCAGACGATCTTTACGCGGCGTGTCACGGCCATCAGGCTAGTCCTTCTTCTGGGGCGGCTCGGCGGCCGACCCCCGTCATCAGTATGAACTGCGGGTGTCGACGGCGAGGTCTGCCCGGAAAGTCACGGGTTCGCTGCGTCGTCCGCGGGCGTCAACGACCGCCGGGCCAGCTTATCGGTCGCCTCACGGCGACTGGCGCCACATGCCGCAAACCCTTTCACGGTACGACGATGAAAGCGCTGACCAGCAAAAACGGAGCCCGCCACCCCGGAAAGGGCGACGGGCTCCGGTGAACGATGACTCAGACGGAGAGCGGCTGCTGATCCGCCCGGACCGGTGCCGGCAGCTCGCCGGCCGCGCCCAGGTAGGTGTGGATCGCCGCGGCGGCGGCCCGCCCCTCGGCGATCGCCCAGACGATCAGCGACGCGCCCTTGTGCATGTCACCGGCGACGAAGACACCCTCGGCACCGGTCTGCCAGTCACTCGTCGCGTCCAGCACGTTGCGCCGGTTCCGGGTCAGGCCGAACTGGGCCAGCAGCGGCTGGTCCTCGGTGCCCTCGAAGCCGATCGCCAGCAGCACCAGGTCGGCCCTCAGCTCGCGCTCCGAGCCCGGTGTCACCACGACCGTGCGGACGCCGTCGACCCGCTGCACCGAGACCTCGGCCAGCCGGATCGCGACCAGGTTGCCGTTCTCGTCGCCGACGAACTCGCGGACGGCCACGCCGAAGACGCGGTCGCCACCCTCCTCGTGCGCGGCGTAGTTGCGCAGGATCAGCGGCCAGGTCGGCCACGGGTCGTTCAGCCCGGTCCGGGCCTCCGGCGGCAGCGGGTACTGGTCCAGCTGGGTGACCGAGGCGGCGCCCTGACGGTGCGCGACGCCGAGGCAGTCCGCACCGGTGTCACCGCCGCCGATGATGATCACGTGCTTGCCCTTGGCGTCGATCGGCGTGCTGTCCTGCAGGCCGGCCACCATCCGGTTCGCCGGGACCAGGTGCTCCATCGCCAGGTGCACGCCGTTGAGGTGCCGTCCCGGCGTCTCGGGGACGTCCCGGCCGGCCAGCGCGCCCGCGGCCAGCAGCACCGCGTCGTACCGATCACGAAGATCGTCGGCGGTGAGGTCGGCGCCCACCTCGACCCCGGCCTGGAAGACGACGCCCTCGGCGGACATCTGGGCGAGCCGGGCGTCGATCACGTGCTTCTCGATCTTGAAGTCCGGGATGCCGTAGCGGAGCAGACCACCGATCCGGTCGTCGCGCTCGTAGACGGTGACCGCGTGCCCGGCCCGGGCCAGCTGCTGCGCGGCGGCCAGGCCGGCCGGTCCGGAACCGACCACCGCGACCGACTTGCCGGACGCCACCGGAGCCGGCTGCGGCCGGACGAAGCCCAGGTCGAACGCGTGGTTCGCGATCTCCACCTCGACCTGCTTGATGGTCACCGCGTCGCCGCCGATGCCCAGCACGCAGGCCGCCTCGCAGGGCGCCGGGCAGAGCCGCCCGGTGAACTCCGGGAAGTTGTTGGTGGCGTGCAGCGACTCCGCCGCCGACTCCCAGTTCCCGGTGCGGACCAGGTCGTTCCAGTCCGGGATCCGGTTGCCCAGCGGGCAGCCTTCGTGACAGAACGGGATGCCGCAGTCCATGCAGCGGGTCGCCTGGTCGCGGATCAGCTCCTCGCCGGCCGGCGGATAGACCTCCTTGAAGTCCATCAGCCGCACCGGGACGGGCCGCCGCTTCGGCAGCTGTCGCTCGTACCGAAGGAAACCGTTCGGATCAGGCACTGGTGACCCCCATGACCGCCTCGTCGACATTCCGACCGGCGGCTTCGGCGGTCCTGATCAGTTCCATCACACGCTTGTAGTCCCGCGGCACCACCGCGGTGAACTGCTCGACCGCGGCCGGCCAGTCCTTCAGCAGCCGCTCGGCCACCGCCGAGGAGGTCTCCGCGTGGTGCTTCTCCACCAGCGAGCGCAGCAGGTCGCGCTCGTCCTCGGTGAGCGGCGCCAGGTCGACCAGCTCCGGGTTGACCAGGTCCTGGTTCAGCCCGAGCACAAACGCCTTGCCACCGCTCATGCCGGCCGCGAAGTTGCGCCCGATCGGGCCGAGCACCACGACCGTGCCACCGGTCATGTACTCGCAGCCGTGGTCGCCGACACCCTCGACGACGGTCGCGGCGCCCGAGTTGCGGACCGCGAACCGCTCGCCGACCCGGCCGCGCAGGAACACCTCGCCGGCCGTCGCCCCGTACAGAATGGTGTTCCCGGCGATGGTGTTGTCCTCGGCGACGAACGGCGCGTCGTCGGCCGGCCGCACGATCACCCGGCCGCCGGAGAGGCCCTTGGCGACGTAGTCGTTGGTGTCGCCGATCAGCCGCAGCGTGACGCCGCGCGGCAGGAACGCGCCGAACGACTGGCCACCGGTGCCGCGCAGGGTGAACTCGATGGTGTCGTCGGGCAGGCCGTTGCCGCCGTACCGCCGGCTGACCTCGCCGCCCAGCATCGCGCCGACGCTGCGCTGGTCGTTGCGGGTGCGCACCTCGGCGCGCACCGGGATGCCCTCGGTCAGCGCCGGCTGCGCGAGCGCGATCAGCTCGTTGTCCAGGGCCTTCTCCAGCCCGTGGTCCTGCTTCACGATGCCGCGGCGGGCCGCGCCCTCGGGCAGGTCCGGGACGTAGAGCACCGGCGCCAGGTCGAGGCCCTTGGCCTTCCAGTGGTCGATCGCCTCGACCACGTTCAGCACCTCGGCGTGGCCGATGGCCTCCTCGATGGTGCGGAAGCCCAGCTCGGCGAGGAGCTCGCGGACCTCCTCGGCGAGGAACATGAAGAAGTTCTCGACGAACTCCGGCTTGCCGGTGAACCGCTCGCGCAGCACCGGGTTCTGCGTGGCGATGCCGACCGGGCAGGTGTCCAGGTGACAGACCCGCATCATGACGCAGCCCGAGACGATCAGCGGCGCGGTCGCGAAACCGAACTCCTCGGCGCCCAGCAGGGCCGCGATCACCACGTCCCGGCCGGTCTTGAGCTGACCGTCGACCTGCACGGTGACCCGGTCCCGCAGCTTGTTCAGCAGCAGCGTCTGCTGTGCCTCGGCCAGGCCCAGCTCCCACGGGGTGCCGGCGTGCTTGAGCGAGTTCAGCGGGGACGCGCCGGTGCCGCCGTCGTGGCCGGAGATCAGGATGACGTCGGCCTTCAGCTTGGCGACACCCGCCGCCACCGTGCCCACGCCGATCTCGGAGACCAGCTTGACGTGCACCCGGGAGGCCGGGTTGACCATCTTCAGGTCGTGGACCAGCTGCGCGAGGTCCTCGATCGAGTAGATGTCGTGGTGCGGCGGCGGGGAGATCAGGCCGACGCCCGGGGTGGCGTGCCGGGTCTTGGCGATCCACGGCCACACCTTGTTGCCGGGCAGCTGGCCGCCCTCGCCGGGCTTCGCGCCCTGCGCCATCTTGATCTGCAGGTCGTCCGCGTTCACCAGGTACTCGCTGGTCACGCCGAACCGGCCGGAGGCGATCTGCTTGACCGCGGAGCGGCGCTCCGGGTCGTACAGGCGCTCGACGTCCTCGCCGCCCTCACCGGTGTTGGACTTGCCGCCGATCCGGTTCATCGCGATCGCCAGCGTCTCGTGCGACTCGGCGGAGATCGAGCCGTAGCTCATCGCGCCGGTCGCGAACCGCTTGACGATCTCGGTCGCCGGCTCCACCTCGTCGATCGGGACCGGGATCCGGTCGGTGTCGAAGCGGAACAGGCCACGCAGCGAACCGGCCTGGCCGGCCAGCTCGTCGACCTTGCTGGTGTAGCGCTTGAAGACGTCGTACTGCTTGCTGCGGGTGGCGTGCTGCAGCAGGAAGACGGTCTCCGGGTTGAACAGGTGGATCTCGCCCTCGCGACGCCACTGGTACTCGCCGCCGACCTCGAGCCGGCGGTGTGCCCGCTCGGCCGGGTTCGCCGGGTACGCCTTCTCGTGCCGCACCTTGACCTCGGCGTGGATGCCGGTCAGGCCGACACCGCCGATCCGGCCCGAGGTGCCCGCGAAATAGCGCTGGAGCAGCTTGTTGTCCAGTCCGACCGCCTCGAACACCTGCGCGCCGCAGTACGAGGACACCGTGGAGATGCCCATCTTCGACATGATCTTCAAAACGCCCTTGCCGAGCGCCTTGACGTAGTTGCGGATCGCCTTGCGCGGCTCGATGCCGACCAGCGCGCCGGTGGCGATCAGGTCCTCGACGCTCTCGAACGCCAGGTACGGGTTGACCGCCGCCGCGCCGAAGCCGATCAGCACCGCCGCGTGGTGCACCTCGCGGCAGTCACCGGACTCGACGACCAGCGCCACCTGGGTACGGGTCTGCTCCCGCACCAGGTGCTGGTGCACCGCCGCGGTGAGCAGCAGCGACGGGATCGGCGCCAGGTCGGCGTTGGAGTCCCGGTCGGAGAGCACCAGGATGCGCACCCCGTCCTCGATCGCCTCGGACACGTGCCGGCAGATCTGGGTGAGCCGGGCCTTGATGCCGGCCGCGCCGTCCCGCAACGGGTAGAGCCCGGAGACCCGGACCGCCTTGAACCCGGGCAGGTCGCCGTCCTCGTCGATGGAGAGCAGCTTGGCCAGCTCGTCGTTGTCGATCACCGGGTAGGGCAGGACGACCTGGCGGCAGCTCGCCGGACCCGGCTTGAGCAGGTTGGACTCCGGCCCGATGGTCGCGCCGAGGCTGGTGACCAGCTCTTCCCGGATGGCGTCCAGCGGCGGGTTGGTGACCTGCGCGAACAGCTGGTGGAAGTAGTCGAAGAGCAGCCGCGGACGGCTGGACAGCGGTGAGATCGGGGTGTCCGTGCCCATCGAGCCGAGCGGCTCGGCGCCGGTCCGGGCCATCGGCGCGACCAGGATCTTCAGCTCCTCCTCGGAGTAGCCGAAGACCTGCTGGCGACGCAGCACCGAGTCGTGCGTGTAGATCACGTGCTCGCGCGGCGGCAGGTCGGCGAGCTCGATCAGCCCGGCGTGCAGCCACTCGGCGTACGGCTCGGCGGCAGCCAGGTCGGCCTTGATCTCGTCGTCGTGCGCGATCCGCCCGGCCGCCGTGTCGACCAGGAACATCTTGCCGGGCTGCAGCCGGCCCTTGGCGACCACCTCGGCCGGGTCCAGGTCGATCACGCCTGCCTCGGAGCCGAGCACGACCAGGCCGTCCCGGGTGTGCCACCAGCGGCCGGGGCGCAGGCCGTTGCGGTCCAGCACCGCGCCGATGACCGTGCCGTCGGTGAACGCGACAGCGGCGGGGCCGTCCCACGGCTCCATCAGGCTGGCGTGGAAGCGGTAGAAGGCACGACGCGCCGGGTCCATCCCGGTGTCGTTCTCCCACGCCTCCGGGATCATCATCAGCACCGCGTGCGGCAGGCTGCGGCCACTCAGGTGCAGCAGCTCCAGCACCTCGTCGAAGCTGGCCGAGTCGGACGCCTCCGGCGAGTTGATCGGGAACAGCCGCTTGATGTTGCCGGGCAGGTTCGGCGTCGCCAGCAGCGCCTCGCGGGCCGCCATCCAGTTCTTGTTGCCCCGGATGGTGTTGATCTCACCGTTGTGGGCGATCAGCCGGTACGGGTGCGCCAGCGGCCACGACGGGAACGTGTTCGTCGAGAAGCGGGAGTGCACCAGCGCGATCGCGCTGCTCACCCGCTCGTCGGTCAGATCGGGGAAGAACGCCGGCAGCTGCTCGGGGGTGAGCATGCCCTTGTACGTGATGGTCCGCGACGACAGCGAGGGGAAGTACGCCGCGACACCGCGCTGCGAGGACTCCCGCTCGGCCTGCTTGCGGATGCAGAACGCCACCCGGTCCAGCTCGATGCCGGACAGCAGCTCACCGGCCTTGCCGGCCGGCGAGTCGACGAGCCGCTCGGCGGAGAGGAAGACCTGACGGATCCCGGGGCGCGCGTCCTCGGCGGTGGCGCCCAGGTCGGCCGGGTCCACCGGCACGTCGCGCCAGCCGAGCACGTCGCCGCCCTCGACGAGGGCGTACTTCTCGAAGACCTTGATCGCGCGGGCGGCCTCGGCGGGGTCGGTCGGCAGGAAGACCAGACCGGTCGCGTAGTGGCCGGCCGCCGGCAGCTCGAAATCGGTGATCGCGCGGTAGTACTCGTCCGGGACCTGAATCATGATCCCGGCGCCGTCGCCGGTGTTCTGCTCGGCGCCACGCGCGCCCCGGTGATCGAGGCGGATCAGTGCCGACAAACCCTTGGCCACCACGTCGTGACTACGACGTCCGTGAATGTCAGCAACAAAGGCCACGCCACAGGCGTCACGCTCGTACGCCGGGTCGTACAACCCCTGGGGGTGCGGATATGCCACCGGGCCTCCTGTCGTCTCTGGTGTTTCACATCAAGGTCGGGACGACGTCGGCCCTGCAAAGTCTCTCGAGTCTACGGTAAGAGACACCGATCTCCGCCAGGTGCGGATTGATCACACCTGGCTCCGGGGAGGGCTCTGCTTAACGCAGACTCGGCTCTGCGTGGACGAACTGAATAGCACAGCCCAACCGGCGACCGGTAGTCTCGCGCGATGGCGCGAGCGGATTCCGACCTCTTCGACCGGCTCGAACAGTTCTACGACGCTTTGCCCCGCCCCTGGGCCCGGATCGAGGAGATCGGGTCGCTGGTGCTCTTCGTCCGCGAGGGCGAGGGCTGGCCCTATTACGCCCGGCCCCGGCTCGGCGCACCGGCCCCGACGACCGGCGACCTGCTCGACGTCCGCCGCCGGCAGCGCGACCTGGGCGTGCCGGAGACGCTCGAATGGGTGCACGAGACCACCCCCGACCTGCTCGCGGTGGCCCGCTCGGCCGGACTGGACGCGCTGCTCGCGCCACTGCTCCGGCTCGACCCGCAGGCCCTGGTCCCGGACCTGCCGGTGCCCGGCGGGGCGATCCGCACACTCGACCCGGCCGGTGCCGGATTCGCCGCCGACCTCAGCGCCTCCCGTGCCGTGGCGCAGCTCGCGTTCGCCGCTCCGGCGTACCGATCAGCCTTGGAATCAGCCGAGAAAACCCTGCTCATCGAGGGTGCCGGGCCGTCCGAGCGGGATGCCACGGCCGGTCTCGGGCTCAGCGACGAGGTGATCCGGCACACCCGCCTGACGCTGGACAGCGGCGACTACGAGACCGTGGTGGTCGAGGCCGACGGCGAGGGCATCGTGGCGACCGGCACCAGCATGCGGGTCGGCGAGGTGGCCGAGATCGCCGGCGTGGCGACGCTGCCGACGGCGCGCGGGCGAGGCTATGCCTCCCAGCTCACCGCCACCCTGGCCCGTCGGCTGCTGGAGCGCGGGGTCCGCCTGATCTTCCTGTCCGCCGGCGACGACGACGTGGCCCGGCTCTACACCCGGGTCGGATTCCGCCGGATCGGCACCGCCTGCGTCGCGGAGCCGGCCGCTCTCCCGCTCTGACCGGCTCACGCGAATCCCTCACACTTCCCATCATCTGGTACGACGTAAGTGCCGAAACCGTATCCGCTCATTACCGATCGAGAGCGGACCCGCGGTTTCCGCCGGGAGTGGTCACCTGTATCGAACGGGTGAAATCACGATGACGAACCCATCCGTCCCATGATGTGACCGAAAACAGCAGTCCCCCGGCTGGCCACCAGGGGTGCCTCACCACCCCCGACACACCCCTGAGAACCAGCCCGGCACCCGAGCAGCAGTCCCCCGGCTGGCCGTCAGGGGTGCCTCGCGGGCCCTGACACACCCCTGGGGACCAGCCCGGCACCCGGCGGCGCGGGCTACTCCGGCGGGGACCAGTCGGAGACCGGGTCCAGCGTGCGGCCGAGGATGCGCGGGCGCATGTGGTTCAGCGCCGCGTCCCGGGCCCGCAGCGCGAGCCGCCCCCGGGCCTGCACCACCGCGGACATCCGCCGGTTCTGCCGGACCACCGTGGTGGTGCGCGGCTGCCGCAGCCGGGTGTAGCTCTCCAGCGCGCCGGTCAGCGCGTCGCCCGGCGCCGCGTCGGCGAGCAGCGAGCGCAACGTGGCGGCGTCCTCGAACGCCAGGCAGGCGCCCTGGCCGAGGTGATGCGGCATGGCGTGCGCGGCGTCACCGATCAGCAGCACGCCACCGGGTCCGGACGGGTAGGCGTACGTCCGCGGCAGCGGCCGCAACTCCCGGACGCCCTGCGGGATCAGCTCCTCCGGGCGGGTCAGCGCGAGCAGTTCGGCGACCGGCTCGTGCCACCCGGCGAACCAGCGCTGCAGCAACGCCAGCTGGGTGGCGGCCGGTTCCGGGCGCGGCGCGCCGGCCGCGGTGGCCACCCAGTAGATGCCGCCCTTGCCGGCCGCGTGCGCGCCGAGCGGGAGAGCCACGAACCGGTATCCGGCGCCGAGCGTCTCGCCGCCCAGCGCGCGGTCCTCGGTGAGGCGTGGCATCCGGTACCCCGGGATGACGGCCTGCCAGGCGGAGAAGCCGGAGCCGACGGCGACCGACTCGGGGGCCAGCACCGCGCGCACCCGGCTGTCGATGCCGTCCGCGGCGACGATCAGATCCGCCTCGATCATGGTGCGGCCGTCACCGCAGGCCGGGCGGATCCGGCGGCCGGTCCGCACCGTGGTGACCTCGAAACCGGTGCGGACCTCGGTGTCGCCGAGGCCCGCGACCAGCGCGTCGTACATGTCTTCCAGGTGGGCGACGGCCGGGGCCGGGCCGCCCGCGCCGGGCCGGGCGCGCGGCGGGACCAGCCACTGGCCGTCCGGGCGGCGCACTCCGCCGTCCGGCAGCGGGGACGCGATCGCCGACCAGCCGCCGTCCGGGTGCAGCGCGTCCAGGGCGCGGCGGCCGTTCGGCCAGAGCACCACGGCGGTGGGCGCCGCGGCGATCCGTTCGGCGCGCTCCAGGAGCGTCACCTGCCATCCGGACCGGGACAGCGCGCCGGCCGCGGCCAGACCCGCCATTCCCGCGCCCACCACCACGGCCGTACGCATGCCCGCCGCCCTCGTCCGGGACTCGCCGGTCAGCGCTCGCCGGCGGGCCGGTCGGCGGCCTCGTCGTCGCTCTCGGCCGTGACCACCGGCCCGGCCGGGCTGGTCACCGACTCGGTGTCCTCGGCATCCGGCACCGCATCCGCATCCTCGACGGAAGCGTCGACGTCGGCCGGTGGCAGCACGCCGGTCTTCTGGTAGGCCCGGAAACGCTCTTCACTGACCACCTGGTACGCGGTCGGCAGCTTCGGGGTGCTCGACTCCGCGGACACGTCCACCGAGGAGATGTCGCTCTCGGCGGCCGGCTCCGGTGCGGTCTCCGGTGCGTCGATGGGCACCACGTACTCGCGCGGGCCGCGCTTGACGATGAAGTAGATCGCCGCGCCGATGAAGACCACCAGCGAGACGAAGACGTTGATCCGGATGCCGAAGAAGTGGTTCGCCTCGTCGGTACGGAGCATCTCGATCCACACCCGGCCGGCCGTGTAGGCCATCACGTACAGCGCGAACGCCCGCCCGCGACCGAACTTGTACTTCCGGTCGAGCAGCCAGACCAGCCCGGCGACGCCGAGGTCCCAGATCGCCTCGTAGAGGAAGGTCGGGTGGTACAGGTCGGGCAGGGTGGTCGCCTCGCCGTCGATCATCGTGGCGTGGCCCGGGTTGGCCGAGTCCATCTCGTGCACCTGCAGGCCCCACGGCAGCGTGGTGACCTTGCCGTACAGCTCGTTGTTGAACCAGTTGCCGAACCGGCCGATGGCCTGGGCGACCGGCAGCGCCGGGGCGAGGGCCTCGGCGAACACGCTCAGCGGCAGGCCGATCTGGCGGGCCGCGATCCAGGCGCCGAGCGCGCCACCGGCGACAGCGCCCCAGATGCCGAGGCCGCCCTCCCAGATGTAGAGCGCGCGGATCGGGTCACCGCCGGAGCCGAAGTAGTCCTGCGGCGAGGTGATCAGGTGGTAGATCCGGGCGCCGACGATGCCGAACGGCACCGCCCACACCACCATGTCCAGCGACACCCACGGGGCCACGCCCCGGTGCCGCAAACGCTGCTCCATCAGGAGGGTGGCGACGACCATGCCGGCGATGATGCAGAGCGCGTAGGCCCGGACCGGGAACGGGCCCAGGTGCCACACCGACGTGGCGGGACTGGGGATGAGGGCGTAGTTCACGGGTGCACACGCTACCGTCGTCGCGCCGGTTGGCAATGCCCCGGGTGAGCCGATGATTTCGGCTCGATCGGCCGGTCAGGGCCAGAGCCGTTCCTTGATCCATTCATCGGCGGAGCGGCGGTACCGCAGGCGCACGTGCCGGCGGTCCGCGTCGCCCTGCCAGAACTCCACACTGACCGGGTCGAGCGCGTAGACGACGTGGCCGGCGGGCACGAAGCCGGGATCCTCGTCGATCAGACGCTGCGCCTCGGACCGGGCCAGACCCTCGTTCTCCGGATCGGTGATCACGTCGCTCTGCGCGCTGCTCAACGACGCGAGACGGGCCGCCGGGGACCGCGCCAGGAAGTCGTCGGCCGCGGCCGACACCCCAAGATCAAAGACATGTCCTCGTACGCGGATCTGCCGCCCCTGCTCCCGCCAGTGGAAGCCGAGAGCGGCGGCCGGGTGCGCGGTGAGGTGACGGCCCTTGGCGCTGGTCCGGTCGGTGACGAACTGCCAGCCACGGGCGTCCAGATCCCGCAGGACCAGCACCCGCACGTCCGGCAGCGCGTCCTGATCCACCGTCGCCACGCTCATCACGTGCGGTTCGCGCACGCCGGCGGCGACCGCCTCGCCGAGCCAGCGCAGGAACAGCTCACGCGGCTCGGCCGGGGTGTCGTCGAGGTCGAAGCCGGGCAGCTCCCCGGTCATCACCGGGAGGCCACGCAGCAGCCAGCTGATGCCGTCCATCAGCGGCGGCGCACACCCTCCGCCAGCTCCGTACTGAGCGCACGGAGTCGCTGGAGCCCGGTGGACCGGTCCGGCGCGTCGAGCATGCAGCGGATCAGCGCGCTGCCGACGATCACACCGTCGGCGAACGCGGCCACCTCGGCGGCCTGCGCACCGTTGCCGACGCCCAGCCCCACGCCGATCGGCAGCTCCGGGTCGATCGCGCGGATCCGGGCGACCAGGTCGGGCGCCTGCGAGGAGACCGAGGTGCGGGCGCCGGTGACACCCATCAGCGCGGTGGCGTAGACGAATCCCCGGCAGTTGCCCAGGGTCATCGCCAGCCGCTCGTCGGTGGAGCTCGGCGCGACCAGGAACGTCCGGTCGATCCGGTGCTTCTCCGAGGCGGCGATCCACTCCTGCGCCTCGTCCGGGATCAGGTCGGGCGTGATCAGCCCGGTGGCTCCGGCGGCGGCGAGGTCGCGGGCGAACGCGTCGATGCCGTACTTCTCGATCGGGTTCCAGTAGGTCATCAGCACCACCGTGGCGCCGGCCGACGCCACCGCCTCGATGATCTTCAGGGTGTCCCGGGTGCGGACCCCGTTGGCCAGCGCGATGTCGCTGGCCTTCTGGATCACCGGGCCGTCCATCACCGGGTCGGAGTACGGCAGCTCGACCTCGATGACGTCGCAGCCGGCCTCGTGCATCGCGATCATCTGCTCGATGCTGTGGTCGACCGTCGGGAAGCCGGCCGGCATGCAGCCGACCAGCACCGCGCGGTCGTCTTTCTTCGCCGCGGCGAAGGTTTCCGCGATGCTCACGTGACTCACGTGTTCTCCCCCGGGACGACCTTCTCGACCTGGTCGAGGATGCCGAAGTAGGCGCCGGCGGTGTGCACGTCCTTGTCACCGCGACCGGACAGGTTCACCACGATGGTCGGGGTCCGGCCCAGCTCCTCGCGCAGCCGCGGCGCGAGTTTCGCGACGCCGGCCAGCGCGTGCGAGCTCTCGATCGCCGGGATGATCCCCTCGGTCCGGCAGAGCAGCTGGAACGCCGCCATCGCCTCGGTGTCGGTGATCGGCTCGTAGCTGGCCCGGCCGGTGTCGTGCAGCCAGGCGTGCTCCGGGCCGACACCCGGGTAGTCCAGGCCGGCCGAGATCGAGTGCGACTCGATGGTCTGGCCGTCCTCGTCCTGCAGCAGGTAGGTGCGGTTGCCGTGCAGCACGCCGACCGTCCCGCCGGTGATCGACGCCGCATGCCGGCCGGTCTCCACGCCGTCGCCGCCGGCCTCGAAGCCGTACAGCCGGACGCCCTCGTCGGGGACGAACGCGTGGAAGATGCCGATCGCGTTGGAACCGCCGCCGACACAGGCCGCGACCGCGTCCGGCAGCTTGCCGAGCTGGTCCAGGCACTGCTGCCGGGCCTCGATCCCGATGCCGCTGACGAAGTCGCGGACGATCTCCGGGAACGGGTGCGGACCGGCCGCGGTGCCGAGCAGGTAGTGCGTGGTGTCGACGGTGGAGACCCAGTCGCGCAGCGCCTCGTTCAAGGCGTCCTTCAGCGTCCGGGACCCGTTCGTCACCGGGATCACGGTGGCGCCGAGCATCCGCATCCGGGCCACGTTCAGCGCCTGGCGCTCGGTGTCCATCTCGCCCATGTAGACCACGCACTCGAGGTCGAGCAGAGCGGCGGCGGTCGCGCTGGCCACGCCGTGCTGGCCGGCGCCGGTCTCGGCGATCACCCGGGGCTTGCCCATCCGCTTGGCGAGCAGCGCCTGACCGAGCACGTTGCGCACCTTGTGGGCGCCGGTGTGGTTGAGGTCCTCCCGCTTGAGCAGGATCTCCGCGCCGAGCTTCTTGGACAGCCGGTTCGCCCGGTAGAGCAGCGAGGGCGTGCCGGCGTAGTTGACCAGCAGGTCCTTGAAGGTCGCCTGGAACTCCGGGTCGACCTTGGCCGACCGGTACGCCGCCTCGAGCTCGTCGAGCGCCTTGATCAGCGCCTCCGGAACGAACCGGCCACCGTACTTACCGAAGTGGCCGGCCAGATCCGGAAAAGTGGGCGCGCTCACCGAACCGGCCTGGGCGTCGCCGGGTGGTTACCGGCGTTGACCAGCTCGGCCACCGCGTCGCGCGGCGACTTCTGCGTCACCAGACCCTCGCCGACCAGCACCGCGTCGGCACCGGCCGAGGCGTAGCGGATCAGGTCGTGCGGGCCACGGACGCCGGACTCGGCGATCTTCACGACGTTGTTCGGCAGCCCGGGCGCGATCCGCTCGAAGACCGACCGATCCACCTCGAGGGTGCGCAGGTCCCGGGCGTTGACCCCGATGACCTTCGCGTTCGCCTCGAGCGCCCGGTCCGCCTCCTCCTCGTTGTGCACCTCGACGAGGGCGGTCATGCCCAGCGACTCGATCCGCTCGAGAAGGCCGACGAGAGCGTTCTGCTCCAGCGCGGCGACGATCAGCAGTACCAGGTCGGCGCCGTGCGCACGGGCCTCGTGCACCTGATAGCTGGAGACCACGAAGTCCTTGCGCAGGACCGGCACCTTGACCGCGGCTCGCACCGCGACCAGGTCGTCCAGCGATCCGCCGAACCAACGGCCCTCGGTGAGCACGCTGATGCACCGGGCACCGCCGGCCGCGTACTCACCGGCCAGCTCGGCCGGGTCCGGGATGTCGGCGAGCGCACCCTTGGACGGGGACGACCGCTTCACCTCGGCGATCACCGCCACGCCGGGCTTGCGCAGCGCCGCGTACGCGTCGATCGCCGGCGGCGCGGCCGCGGCGAGGTCGCGCACCTTCTCCAGCGGCGTCGTCGCCTGACGCGCCGCTACGTCCTCGCGTACACCTGCGAGGATCTCCTCGAGTACGTTCTGCGGCCGTGCGGGGCCGCCAGTGCCCGCGTCCGCCTGATCGGATGTCACGTAATGACTCCCCTCTCCGGGTGTCTTCCGCCCGATGCTAGGAGGTCCGGCCGGTCCCCGGCCCTCCGGGGTATGGCGCGCCTCACGAGGTGGGCTGGGGCATAATGCCAGGCTGCCCCGGTCCGGCTGTCTTCTCGCTCACACCGGTTGAGCAGCCATCCCCCGTTGTACAGGGGCACTTCCTCCGAACGGCCGACACCACAATGCGTTGACGTTCGTGTCACCGTGCGGAAATACGGCTCCGGCATCGTATGTCTCGGGCAGACTGGTCCACGGCGTCGACGGCGCCGCCACCCGGACGATGATGCGGAGTCGACCAATGGCCACTGATCAGCACCCTCCCGTAGGTTTCGCCGAGGTCTCCCGGACGCTGGTCGCCATCGCCGCCGAAGTCGTCACCGGCGTGCAGCGCGCCGTGGTGGGCTCGGACAACGTGCGGACCGCGCGTGACAACGCCTGGTCCGCGATCGAGGCCGACCGGGCCCGGGCCGTCGCCCGCGCCGAGACCAGCCGGGCGGTTGCCGCCATCGTCGCCACCCACCCGCGCCGCACGGTGGCCGCGGCACACCGCCGGTCCCGCACGGCGGCCACGACGGTCCGCGGCTGATCCCTTACTTACCCCGCGAGAAAACCCTTAACCGCCTCAAGCGGTCGGATCGTCACCGCGGTCGAGAGCGTCCCAGGCCGCGCGGTTGTCGGCCGGCGCCAGCTCCGCGCTCTCCGGCCGGGTCGTCACCGGCGCGGGTGCGGCCGGACGGTCGTACCGGGCGGACATCGCCGCCCAGCGGTGGCCGTGCCGCGCGGCGAGCACCCCGCCCAGCGTGATCGCCGCGCCGCCCAGCACCGCGGCGACCAGCCAGAACACCGCTCCGGCACCGGCCTCACCGGCGTCCGTCCCGGTCCGGGCCAGGATCGCACCGGCCATGACGCCGATCCCGGCCAGCGTGAGCAGCCCGCCCAGCACCCGCCGCGCCAGGCCCCGGGTGGCCAGCAGCGCGCCGGCACCGGCCAGGGCGACCACCGCGAGACCGATCAGCCACGGCTGCGCGTCGGCGCCGGTGCGCGCGGAGCTCAGGTCGGTCAGCCCGGCGCGGTGCTCGACGGTCAGCGACCACGTCCGGGTGACCGCGTAGAGGGTCAGTCCGGCGCCGGCCAGGCAGGCGGCGATCGCGGCGAGGTGCGAGCGGCGGTTCATCGCGCCGGGCGCAGGGTCTCGGCGGCGGCGATCGCGGCGAGCACCGCGGCGGCCTTGTTCCGGGTCTCCTGCTCCTCGGCCGCCGGGTCGGAGTCGGCGACGATGCCGGCGCCCGCGCCGACGTACGCGACGCCGTCCTTGACCAGCGCGGTCCGGATGGCGATCGCCATGTCCATGTCACCGGCGAAGCCGAAATAGCCGACCGTGCCGCCGTAGAGACCGCGCCGGGTCGGCTCCAGCTCCTCGATGATCTCCATGGCCCGGACCTTGGGCGCGCCGGAGAGCGTGCCGGCCGGGAACGTCGCGGCCAGCGCGTCGAACGCGGTCCGGTCCTCGCGGAGCCGGCCGACCACTGTCGACACGATGTGCATGACGTGGCTGTACCGCTCGATCCGGGCGAACTCCGGCACCTCGACGCTGCCCGGCTCGCAGACCCGGCCCAGGTCGTTGCGGCCCAGGTCGACGAGCATGACGTGCTCGGAGCGCTCCTTCGGGTCGGCCAGCAGCTCGGCGGCGAGCGCGGCGTCCTGCTCCGGGGTGGCGCCCCGCCAGCGGGTGCCGGCGATCGGGTGCAGCAGCGCCGTCCGGTTCGCACTGACCTTGAGGTGCGCCTCCGGCGAGGACCCGACGATGTCGAAGTCGTCAAACCGGAGCAGGTACATGTACGGACTCGGGTTGGTGGCCCGCAGTACCCGGTAGATGTCCAGCGCGTTGGCGTCGGTGGGCCGCTCGAACCGCTGGGCCACCACGATCTGGAAGCACTCGCCGGCCCGGATCGCCTCCTTGGCCTGCTCGACCGCCTTCTGGTAGTCGCCCGGGACGGTACGGCTGACCGGCTCGCCGGCCGGCCGGCGCTCCACCGTGGAGATCATCGGCGGGGTGGGCCGGGACAGCGCGGTGGTCATCGCGTCCAGCCGGCCGACCGCGTGGTGGTAGGCCGCGCGGCGGGCCGCGTCGTCGGCGTCCTCGGCCAGCACCGCGTTCGCGACCAGCAGCGCCGAGCCGTCGTGGTGGTCGAGCACCACCAGGTCGGTGGCGAGCATCATGCCCAGCTCGGGCAGCGGCACGTCGACGGCGGCGGTGGACGGCAGCCGCTCGAACCGGCGGACCAGGTCGTAGCTGAGGTAGCCGACCATGCCACCGGTGAGCGGGGGCAGGTCGGCGTCGGGCGCGGCGCCGCCGGTCAGCGCGGCCACCGTCTCGCGCAGGGCCACCACCGGATCGCCGTCCAGCGGCACGCCGTCCGGGGGCGTGCCGAGCCACGCGGCCTGCCCGTCCTTCTCGACCAGGGTGGCGGCGCTGCGGACACCGATGAACGAGTAGCGCGACCAGGCCAGGCCCTGCTCGGCCGACTCCAGCAGGAAGGTGCCGGGGCCACCGGCCAGTTTGGTGTAGACGCCGACCGGGGTCTCGCCGTCGGCGAGCAGCTTGCGGGTGACCGGGACGACGCGCTTGCCCGATGCGACGAACGTCGCCTCGTCCGGGCTGACGATGCCGCTTGTCACAGCGCCTCCAGAGCCGATACCGGGAGTTCCGCGGAGAAGCAGGTGTGTGTGCCGGTGTGGCAGGCCGCCCCGGTCTGCTCGACGGTCACCAGCAGCGCGTCGCCGTCGCAGTCCAGCGCGACCTTCCTGACGAGCTGGTGGTGGCCGGAGGTGGCGCCCTTCACCCAGTACTCCTGCCGGCTGCGGGACCAGTAGGTGGCCCGGCCGGTGGTCAGGGTGCGGTGCAGCGCCTCGGCGTCCATCCAGGCCAGCATCAGCACCTCGTTGGTGCCGTGTTCCTGGACGATCGCGGCGACCAGTCCGTCCGTGGTGCGCTTGAGCCGGGCGGCGATCGCCGCGTCGAGGGACGTCTCTGCATCTGATACGGGCACGAGTCCGATTCTCTCCCATCGTTGCGGAACATTTGCGGGGGCGTCGCCGGGCTTCGCGCAGGAAGCCCCACGATCCGGTCACAGGGGATGTGCCCGGCCGATCGGGACGGTACCGTCGGCGGGGCGCCGTACCAGCCTGAGATGCCCGGCGCCCGCCGCCGATGTGTCTGCGCAGCTCCAGGCAGCCCCGGTGGGCGCGCCTCGCGACGGGAGTGGTTTACCGATGGAGCCGACGTCCAGCCCCGACAACGCCCGGCCCGCGCCCGGACTCGCCCGTTTTTGGCAGGTTCGTGCGGATTCGGATGCGGATCCGGATGCGAGCTACCTGCCCTCCGCCTATCTGCCCGCCGCGGAGGATCCGGCGCGGGAACCGGCGGCCCTGCCCGAGCCGGAGATGGTGTCGCTCGGCTCCCGCCGGGCCGGCGACCCCCTGGAGTTCGCCCTCCCGTCGCTGCCCGCTGACCTGCTGACCGGCTCGTCGATGGCATTCGGCCCGCGCTCGGCCCCGCCGTTCACGCCGCGGGCCTCGGCACAGGGCCCGGGCGGACCGGCCGGCTCCAACGGCTTCCACGGCGACCCGGGCGATCTGCCGCCGAGTGACCCGTTCGGGTTGAATCGCGCCGCCGGACGCGTCCCCGGGCCGTCCCGCGGCGACGGCGCCGGCCCCCGCCCGGCCGGGCGGTCCCGGCACGGCGATTCTGATCACTCGGTCCCTTCGGACCAGGAACCGCAGGCCGGACAGGACGTAGAGTCCCAGGGGCCCGAGACCGAAACACCGGGCCGGGACAACTCTTTCGGGGGATTCCGGCTCGGCGGCAGCGGGCGATTCCTCTTCGGGGGGCGGACCGAACCGGGCCCGCAACCGGGCGTCAACGGACACGCCGCCGAAGCGGAGCCATCGGCCGCGGAGGAGACCGAGATCGCCGGGACCGGCGACGCTCAAGTCGCCGGGCAATCGGCCGACGAGGAGTCCACCGGTGCGAAGCCGGCGGACGAACCGGCGGACGACACGTCGCCGGAGGCCGGCCAGGACGCCGCCGATGAGGCGGAACCACGCGACGAGAACGGACGTGAAGACATGAACGGACGGGCAGGAGCCCCCGGGTACGCGCAGGCCGGCGAATCGCCGGGCCCGGACGGGATGCCCGTGGTGGACGGTCCGCTCGGCGAGGCGCCCGACCCGGCACTGGAGAACCGCCCGGCCTCGGGCTGGGCCTCGGTGCCGGTGCAGATGCAGCCGCCCACCTCGGGTGGACCGGTCGGTTCGGTCTCCGGCGCGCCGGTCTCGCCGGGGTACGCCCCGGCGCCGTACCTGCCCACCGACTTCACCCCGGACCACCCGGCGGTCAGCCTGGAGCCGGTCTCCGGTCTGCCCGAGCAGGCCCCGGAGCAGTCGCTCCCGGCAGTGCCCGCCGACCCGGCCGCCTCGGCCGCTCCGGTCTCCCCGGCTCCGGCGCCGGCGCCGGCGCCGACCTCCGGACCGGCCACCGGTTCCGCCTCGGTGCCGATGCCGGACCTGCAGTTCCCGGCGATGCCGCCGCTGCCCGTCCCGCAGATCCCGGCCACCCGCGCGCCGATCGACCTGCCGGCCGCCCCGGACACCGGGTTCGCCTTCGGCTCGCCGGCCACCACCGGGTACAGCCTGGGCCGTTCCGGCGAGACGTACGGGGTCGCCTCGGTCACCCCGGCCGGGCCGACCGCGCCGCAGACGGGTTCGGTCACGCCGCCGCCGCTCGACTTCCAGCCGTACCCGGAGTCCGGTCTGACCGGTGTGTCGGTGGGCAACCTCGCCGGCCGCGGCCTGCCGGACGAGGACCTGCGTCCGTCCGCGCGCCGCTCGGCCAGCCTGGAGGACGCCGAGCCGGTCCGCCGCCCGGGCCGCCGCGCCGCCCGTGACGAGGACGAGTCGGAGATCACCAACCTGTCGGCCCCGTCCGGCGAGGAAGGGACGATCATCCGGGCCACGGTCTGGGACGAGGACGCCGCCCGGCACTTCCGGGCCGCCTGGCACGAGGTCAAGGCGGAGTTCGTCGACGACCCGGTGACCGCGCTGACCCGGGCGCACGACCTGCTCACCGACGCGGTGAACGAGCTGACCGAGGTCCTGCTGGCCGAGCGGGACGACCTGGACCCGCTGCGCGGCACCGGTACGCCGGACACCGAGAGCATGCGGATGGCGATGCGCGGCTACCGCGAGTTCCTGGACCGGATTCTCTCGCTCTAGGGATTCACGCACTGGACTGACCAGTAGTTGAGACGCAAAAGATGGGCGGCCCCCGGCACGGGGCCGCCCATCTTTTTTGCTACCCCGCTCACCGCGGCACCGGCGAGCAGGGCGAACGGGATCCCACCACCCGACGGCGGCAGAGGGGGGGCGCCGGGATCCCGAGACTTTTCCGACCGTCAGGCCGCACACCGGTGGCAGAGGATCGGGTGCAGCAGGTGGGCCAGGTCGTGGCGGTCGGTGACCGGGCGCGGGAAGGCCAGCCGGGCGCTGCGGGAACCCATCCGGACCACGAAGCCGTACCGGTCCAGGCGCACCACCCGCGGGTCGTCGCCGGGCTCCGCGGCCGGGCCGAGCTGGCGGCGCACGTAGTCGCTCATCTCCGACACGTGGTGGTCGGCCAGGTCGGCGATCAGGTCGAACTCCACCGCGCGCAGCGGGTCCGGCGAGGCCTCGGCGTAGTCGTCCGGGTCGATCTCGACCAGCTTCTCGTTGCGCTCGAAGCGCACCTCGGCCACGTCCATCCGGTAGAGCGACTGGCTCCCCCCGATGTCCAGCAGGTCACCGCAGGCGTCGGTGTCGGCGTAGTCCAGCGCGGCGGTCCGCGCCTGTTCGCCGGTGAGCTTGGCCGCCCACCCGGAGACCCAGACCCGGCCGATCGACGGCGACGAGGCCATCGGCGGCACGTCCCGGATGTCCAGGACCAGCGCGGCGTCGTCGTTGCCGGGCTGCGGCCGCAGCGCGGTGGACAGCGTTCCGTCGGACGGTACGAGCAGCAGCGGGCGGCCCTGCGCATCGGTCACATGCCTGATCGGAAGCGGTCCGGGGTGGCAGGCGATGTGGGCGACTGCGGGCAGGTGACCGGCGGCGAGGGTACGTCCGATCTCGGCGGGACTGGGTTGCATGACGAGCACCTCCGGGCACCGGTTAGGCTTACCTAAGTTAGGCAAGGCTAACCGTAACAGGAGATCCGGCGTGAACAACTCTCGACCCAAAGCCAAGCTCTCTCGGGCGCTCGGCATCCCTCTCACCCGTAAATGTGTGAAGTACTTCGAGCGGCGGCCGTTCCCGCCGGGCGTGCACGGCCGTGGCCGGCGCAAGAGCTCGGACTACCAGGTCCGTCTGCTGGAGAAGCAGCGCCTGCGGCACCAGTACAACATCAGCGAGGTCCAGATGCGGGCCGCGTACGACGCCGCCCACAAGGCCGAGGGCAAGACCGGCGAGGCCATGGTCACGCTGCTCGAGCGTCGTCTGGACGCGACGGTGGCCCGGGCCGGTCTGGCCCGGACGATCTACCAGGCCCGTCAGCTCGTCGTGCACGGTCACTTCACCGTGGACGGCAAGAAGGTCGACCGGCCGGGTTACAAGCTCAAGCCGGGCCAGGTCATCGAGGTCCGCGAGTCGAGCCGGCAGAAGCCGCCGTTCCAGATCGCGGCGACCGGCGCGCACCTGGACGGACCGACCGCGCCGTACCTCTCCACGGTGCTGGAGGACTTGCGCACCACGGTGATCCGGGTGCCGCTGCGCACCGAGGTCCCGGTCCTCTGCGACGAGCAGCTCGTCGTGGAGTACTACGCCCGATAACCCCGTGTTTCGGGCACTGTTCGACCCCGAAGATCGCCGGTTACCCGGCGATCTTCCGCGGAGCGAAGAGAAGCCAAGCTAGCTCCGTGTCTGTTCCAACCAGCTCGCGTAGAGCTTGGCGTAGATCGAACCTTCCTCGGCGACGAGCTGGGCGTGCGGGCCGCGTTGCACGACGCGGCCCGCGTCCACCACGATCACCTCGTCCGCGGACTGCGCGGTGGACAGCCGGTGCGCGATCGCCACCGTGGTCCGGCCACGGGTGACCAGGTCCAGGGCGTGCTGCAGGCGTACCTCGGTGGCCGGGTCGACAGCGCTGGTCGCCTCGTCCAGCACCAGCAGATCCGGGTCGGCGACGTACGCCCGGACCAGCGCCACCAGCTGCCGCTCCCCCACGCTGAGCGCCTCCCCGCGCTCGCCGACCTCGGTCTCCAGACCCTGCGGCAGCCCGTCCAGCCAGTCGACGAGCCCCAGCTCGACGAAGGCCGCGCGCAGCTGCTCGCCGGTGAGCGACGGCTCGGCGAAGCGGATGTTCTCCGCCACCGTGGCGTCGAAGAGGAAGCCGTCCTGCGGCACCATCACCACCCGCGACCGCAGCGACGCGAAGCGCACCGAGGTCAGCGGCGTCCCGGAGAGCAGCACCTCGCCCTGCGCCGGGTCCATCAGCCGGGTGAGCAGCTTGGCGAACGTGGTCTTGCCACTGCCGGTCTCCCCGACCACCGCGTACTTGCGCCGGGCGTCGAGGGTCAGATCCACGCCGGACAGCACGATCGGGCCGCCCGGATAGCGGAACGACACGTCGGCGAAGCGCACCGAGAGCGGGCCGGCCGGCAGCTCCACCCCCTGGTCGTCGGGGTCGGCCACGTCCGGCTCGACGTCCAGCACGTCCAGGATCCGGCGCCAGCCGGCCACCGCGTTCTGCGCCTCGTTCAGCATGTCGGTGGCGATCTGCACCGGCTGGATGAACAGCGTGACCAGGAACAGGAACGCGGTCAGCTGCCCGACGGTGAGCGCGCCGTCGGCGCCCAGCCAGACACCGACCACGACCACCCCGGCCAGCGCCAGGCCGGCGCCGATCTCCCCGCTGGAGAAGCTGGTCACGCTGGTCCGCATGGCCCGCTGCTGGGCCACCCGGAGATCCTCGATCGAGGAGTCCAGCCGGGCCTGGGTGCGGCCGGCCACCCCGTACGACCGGATCACCGTGGCGCCGACGACGCTCTCGGCGACCGCGCCGAGCATCACGCCGGTGCGCTCGCGGACCGCGCGGTAGACCTCGGCCAGCCGCTTCTGGAACAGCCGGATCACACCGACCGCCGGGCCGAACGCGAGCAGCACGACGAGGGCGAGCTGCCAGGAGTAGACGAACATCACCACGGCCGAGACCAGCAGCTGGCCGGTGGCGAGCAGCAGCTGCACCCCGCCGGTCTGCAGGAACTGGGAGATCTGGTCGACGTCGCTGGTCACCCGGGACACCATCGAGCCGCGCCGCTCGGACTGCTGGTGCAGCATGGACAGGTCGTGGATGTGCCGGAACGTCCGCTGCCGCAGCCCGCTCAGCGCGGTCTCACTGACCGTGAACAGCCGGCGGGTCATCAGGTACCCGCAGAGCGTGGAGATCATCAGCGCGCACAGGGTGATCGCGACGATCCGGACCACCACGCCGAGGTCCGGGCCGCCCGGCGCGCGGATGCCGTGGTCGATGCCCTGCTGCACGGCGATCGGCACGGCCACCCGGCCGGCCATCTGCAGCACCGCCAGGACGATCGTGCCGCCCAGACCGGTCCGCAGCTCCGGCGACAAGGCCAGGCCACGCTTGACGGTGGCCAGGGTTCCTTCGCCGCTCACTCTTGGTGCTCCGCTTTCTCGTACGCCGTGACCAGGTCCTGATAGCCCGCGTGGAACGTCATCAACTCGGCGTGCGTGCCGGTCGCCACCACCCGGCCGCGTTCCAGGTAGACCACCTGGTCGGCGAGCGCGATGGTGGCCCGCCGGTACGCCACCACCAGCACCGACGCGCGCGCGTCGGAGGCTCGCAGCGCGCCGAGGATGGCCGCCTCCACCCGCGGGTCGACAGCGCTGGTGGCGTCGTCGAGCACCAGCAGCCGGGGCTTGCCGGCCAGCGCCCGGGCCAGCGTGAGCCGCTGCCGCTGCCCGCCGGAGAGCGAGGTGCCGCGCTCGCCGACCGCGGTGTCCAGCCCGTCCGGCAGCCCGGCCACGAACCGGTCGGCCTGCGCCAGGGCCAGCGCGTCCCGGACCGCGTCGTCGTCGACACCGGGCCGGTCCAGCGCGATGTTGCCGCGGACCGTGTCGTCGAACACGAACGGCACCTGCGGCACCAGGGCGGCCGCGCCGGCCAGGGCGGAGAGCGCCAGGTCGGGCAGCTTCACCCCGTCGATCCCGATCGAGCCGGACTCCGGGTCGACCAGCCGCACCGCCAGCGAGGCGATCGTCGACTTGCCCGAACCGGTCGCGCCGACCAGCGCCACGGTCCGCCCGGAGGGCACCGTGAAGCTGACGTCGTGCAGGATCTGCGGCCCCTCGCCGTACGAAAAACGCACTTGATCGAACCGCAACTCGGCCGGACCCGCACCGGGCAGCGAACCGTCGCCGTAGGCGAGATCGCCCTCGGCGTCGAGCACCGCCCGCACCCGGTCCCACCCGGCGACGCTGCGCGGCAGCTCGCCGACCACCCAGCCGATCGCGCGGACCGGGAACGCCAGCACGGTGAACAGGAACGCGACGCTGACCACGTCGGCCACCCCGATCGCGCCGGACCGCAGCCGCCACGCGCCGAGCAGCAGCACCGCGAGGGTGCCGAGGCTGGGCAGGCTGTCCATCAGCGGGTCGAACAGGCCACGCAGCCGGCCGACCGCGATCAGCGAGTCGCGCAGCTCGTCGACGAAGACGCCGAACCGGCGGGACTCGTCGGCCTCCCGGCCCATCGTCTTGACCACCAGCGCGCCGTCGAAGCTCTCGTGCGCGACCGCGCTGACCTTGCCACGCATCTGCTGGGCCCGGATCTGCCGCGGCGACATCCGCCGCGAATAGACCAGGTTGAGCCCGAACAGCGCCGGGAACAGCGTCGCGCCGACCAGCGCGAGCACCCAGTCGGTCAGGAACAGCGAGATCATCGCGGCGATCAGCATCACGATGGTGCCAACCGCGAACGGCAGCGGGGCGATCGGCCCCCAGGCCGCCTCCACGTCCGAGTTCGCGTTGGAGAGCAGCGTGCCGGTGGCGTGCCGCTGGTGCCAGGCCGGCGGCAGCGACAGGTAACGGCCGGTGACCGCGCGCCGGTACCGCGCCTGGAGCCGGAACTGCATGAAACCGGCGCCGAGACGCCGGCCGAAAATGCTGGCGACGCGCAGGCCGCTGATCCCCAGGAAGATCGCCGCGACCAGCCAGAGCCGGCCCGCGTCCACCTGGTGCGAGGCGAACGACGGGACCACCACGTGGCCGATCACCCAGCCCACGACGTACGAGTTCGCAATGATCAGCAGCCCGAACAGGCTGCTGCCGATCGCACCGACGATGAAGAGTCGTGGCTCCGTGCGGATCGCGTGGCCGAGCACCCGCAGACCCCGTCCCAGCACGTCGCGGCTGGCTCCGCTGCTCAAAATCCCTACCTGACTGGTAAGCGTTGGCCGGCGAATCCGACCTTACCGATCCCATCCTGCCGAACCGGTGCCCGCCAGCCCCACTGTTTACATTGTGGCCACGATTACACCGGGTCCCTCCGCGCGCCTTACCATCGGCCGATGAACGACTACGCACGCCGGGAACGCCAGCTGCTCGCCGACCTGCTGCTGCACGTGGGCCCGGACGTGCCGACCCTGTGCGCCGGATGGACCACCCGCGACCTGGCCGCGCACCTGGTGATCCGGGACCGCCGCCCGGACGCCTCGGCCGGGACGCTGATCCCCGCGCTCGCCGCCTACGGGGAGAAGATCCGGCTGGCCCGGGCGGCGCTGCCCTACCCCCAGCTGATCGACGAGGTGCGCACTCCGCCGGTGTGGAGCCCGGTCAGCAACCCGCTGATGGACGGCCTGGCCAACACGCTGGAGTTCTTCATCCACCACGAGGACGTGCGCCGGGCCGCACCGCAGTGGGAGCCGCGGGTGCTGGCGGCCGGTCAGCAGGCTGCGCTCTGGCGCAGCGCCAAGCTCACCTCCCGGCTGGCCCTGCGCAAGGCGGGCGTGCCGGCCGAGGTGATCGCGACCGGCTTCCCGCCGGTGCGCACCGCGCCGGCGCCGGTGGTGCGGATCACCGGGGACGTCGGTGAGCTGGCGCTGTTCTTCTCCGGGCGTCAGCAGGTCGCCCAGGTGCAGATCGAGGGCGACCCGGCGGTGGCCGAGCGGCTGCGCGGGGCGAAGCTGGGTTTCTGACTTTTCGATCACCGGAGCCACGCCGGGACGGTATGGACAATCCGGTATACCCGGTGCCCGTAACCGAACGCTTACGCTCAGGCCAGGAACGTTCTACAGCAAACCGGAGGCATGGGCATGGAGATCCGACGTGGCGGATTCCGGGCAGCGGTTGTGCTGGCCCTGGCAGTAGGTGCAGCAGTCCTGACCGCGGGGCCGGCTGCGGCCTCGACGAAAGACCCCGACGTGTCGTTGCTGACCCCGGGCGGTGGCGTCTCGCTGCTGACCCCCGGCGCCGGCGTGTCGTTGCTGACCCCGGGCAGCGGCGTGTCCCTGCTCAGTGGTGGCGCCGGCTGACCAGGCCGGGCCGGGTGATGAAGGAGTCCGCGCCGACCGCGTGGGTGCAGGCGTAAGCCCCCGCGATCACCCCGTCCCTCAGGCACTCGCCGTCGCTCTTCCCCGCCGTCCAACCGGTCAGGAAAGCGGCGGCGAACGCGTCTCCGGCCCCGTTGGTGTCCACGATCGGCGCGCCCGGGTCGGCCGCGTCGAGATGCGTCACCCCGTCCCGGGTGTAGAGGTCCGCGCCGTCCGCGCCCCGGGTGACCACCACCCGGGAGGCCACGCCCTCGGCCAGGATCCGCTCCGCGGCGCCGGCGGCGAGCCGTACCCCGCTGACGAAGACCAGGTCGGCGCCGAGCGCGAAGTCCCGGTGGTGCGGGTCGGTGCCGTCCCAGTCGTGCAGGTCGGTGGAGACGGTGACCCCGGCGGCGCGCAGCGCGGGCAGCAGGTGCCGGGCCCAGTCCACGATCGTGACGTGCACGTGCCGGATGCCGTCCGGCAGCGGCTGGTAGAGATGTTCCGGCAGCCGGTAGCCGGGGACGTCGCGCCCGTCGTAGAGGGAGAGCCGCCGCCCGTCCGGGCTCATCAGGTTGACCGCCCGCCGGGTCCCGCCCGGCGCCGTCGCGGTACGCAGCGGGATCCCCCAGCGCTGGAACGCCGCCGTCACCCGGCGCCCCGGTTCGTCGTCACCCACGGTGTCGATCACCTGCACCGACGCGCCCAGCGCGGCCAGCCCGAGCGCGACGCAGGTGCCGGTGTGCGAGACGTGATCCTCGATCGGGCCGCGGGGCCGGGCCGAGTCGGCGGCGAGCACCGGCAGGTCCGCCACCGGGACCACCGTGTCGATGCCGGTACCGCCGATCACCAGGAAAACCATGAGGTCACGGTAACGACTAGGATTTGACCAGTTGCCGGGGCACTCTAGCCGTGTAACCGCCCTCGCATTACTCTGCGGTAACACCCACGTTACGTACCCCCCGTTTGAGGTTTTTAAGGCGGCGCCTGATGGCTCTCGACGTTCCCTACCGGTCAATTCCGGACATGTTGTTCCAGCGTGTGGCCAAGACTCCGGACGCGCGGGCGTTCGCCGGGCCCAACGCGGACGACACCGGGATGGACTGGCTGACCTGGCGCCAGGTCGGTGAACGCGCCAAGGCCATCGGGGCCGGGTTGCGCGAGCTCGGTGTCGGGCTGGAGGACCGGGTCGCGATCCTGTCCAGCACCCGCCTCGAGTGGGTCTTGGCCGATCTCGGCATCAACGTGGCCGGCGCGGCCGCCACCACGGTCTACCCGACCACCGAGCCGGAGGACACCGCGTTCATCGTGTCCGACTCCGGGTCGCGGGTGCTGATCGCGGAAAACCCGAAGCAGGCGCTGAAGATCGCCGGCGCGACCACGAGCGTCACCCAGGTGGTGCTGATCGACGGCGCGGCCGACGCCGGCGCCACACCGCCGCAGATCACCCTGGCCGAGCTGGAGGCGCGTGGCACCGCCGCGATCCAGCGGAACCCGGGCCTGATCGACGACGTCGTCGCCGAGCTGACGCCCGACCACATCGCCACCCTGATCTACACCTCCGGCACCACCGGCCGCCCCAAGGGCGTCGAGCTGCTGCACCGGGCCTGGACCTGGGAGGGCGTGGCGCAGGAGACCACCGGCCTGTTCTCCCCGACCGACCTGCACTACCTGTGGCTGCCGATGTCGCACGCGTTCGGCAAGACGCTGCTCTGCGGCATCGTGCACGTGGGCGTGCCGACCTACGTCGACGGCCGGGTGGACAAGCTGATCGACCTGCTCGCGGTGATCCGGCCGACGCTGATGTGCGCCCCGCCGCGGATCTTCGAGAAGGTCTACAACAAGACCGTCACCAGCGGCCTCTCCGGCGGCGGGCTCAAGCCGAAGATCTTCACCTGGGCCGTCGCGACCGGCAAGAAGAAGGTCGTGCTGGAGCAGGCCGGCAAGCCGGTCCCGGCGGCGCTCAAGGCGCAGTACGCGATCGCCGAGAAGCTGGTCTTCTCCAAGCTGCAGGCCAAGCTCGGCGGCAACCTGCGGGTGCTGGTCAGCGGCTCGGCCGCGCTGAGCCGGGACATCTCCGAGTTCTTCGCGGCGGCGAACCTGCCGATCCTGGAGGGCTACGGGATGACCGAGGCCTCCGCGGCGAACTTCGTGAACCGGCACGGCCGCCTCAAGATCGGCTCGGTGGGCGAGGCGCTCGGCGACCTCGAGGTCCGGATCGACACCGACGGCGAGGTGCTGCTGCGCGGCGCGCCGGTGATGCGGGGCTACCACAACCTCCCGGAGGCCACCGCGGAGGCGTTCACCGAGGACGGCTTCCTGCGCACCGGCGACATCGGCGAGCTCGACGCCGAGGGCTTCCTCAAGATCACTGACCGGAAGAAAGACCTGGTCAAGACGTCCGGCGGCAAGTTCATCGCGCCGAGTGCGATCGAGGGCGCGTTCAAGGCGGTCTGTCCCTACACCTCGCAGGCGATCGTGGTCGGCCAGTCCCGCAACTTCGTGACGATGCTGATCTCGCTGGACGAGGACGCCATCGCGGGCTGGGCGGCCGAGGGACCCCTGGCCGGCAAGAGCTACTCCGAGATCGTCGCCGCCCCCGAGACGCACGCGCTGGTCGAGGGTTATCTCGCCGAGCTGAACAGCAAGCTCAACCGGTGGGAGACGGTCAAGAAGTTCACCATCCTGCCGCGCGACCTGAGCATCGAGGCCGGCGAGATCACCCCGTCCATGAAGATCAAGCGGCGCAGCGTCGAGACGAACTTCGCCGAGCAGATCGACAAGATGTACGCGGGTTCCCTGGCCCAGATCTGACCGCTTCTGGTCACCGAAGCCGCCTCCTGAAAGGGAGGCGGCTTCTTTTCACACCATTGCGACGGTACGACCACCCGGCTCGGCCAGCAGCTCGATCCCGGCCACCAGCCCGGTGGCGCCGATCGTGAACACGAACAGCACCCGCGGTTCGCCCCGGTGCAGCCACGCGGCGCCCGGCTGCCCGTCGATGAGCGCGAGCCGGGCCGCCTGCGCCCGTCCGGTGAACGTCCGCGCGACCAGGTCGGCCCCGGTGACCCGCTCGTCGGAGCCCATCGCCACCGCCGCCGCGTCGGCCCGCAGCACCACCTCCGGGTCGAGCAGCTCCAGCAGCGCCCCGAAGTCACCGCCGCGGGACGCGGCCAGGAACGCGTCCACCACGGCCCGGCGCCGGTTCAGGTTGTGCTCGGCCGGGCCCTCCGCGCCGCGTACCCGCCGCCGCGCCCGGCTGGCCAGCTGCCGGGCCGCCTCCGGTGTGCAGCCGACCACCTCGGCGATCTGGGAGAACGGCACCCCGAACAGGTCGTGCAGCACGAACGCCAGCCGCTCCCCCGGGCTCAGCGTGTCCAGCACCAGCAGCAGCGCCGGGCCGATCGCGTCGGTCAGCAGCACCTCGTCCTCCGGGCCGGCCGCCGCGGCGGGCACGGTCACCGGCAGCTCGGCCGGGTCCTCGCGGCGGGCCGACCGGGACCGGAGCATGTCCAGGCAGATCCGGGACACCACGGTGGTCAGCCAGCCGGTCAGGTTGCCGACGTCGCCGGTGTCCGCGCGGATGACGCGAACCCAGGCCTCCTGGACCGCGTCGTCGGCCTCGTGCGCCGAGCCGAGGATCCGCTGCGCCACCGTGCGCAGGTGCGGCCGGGCGTCCTCGAACCGTCGGGCCAGGAACTCGGATTCGCTCATCGTCACACTCTCCGCTCGGGGTCCGTCATACGTTTGACGGACCACGGGAGTCCGACGTGACGAAGGGAAAAGCCATGCCGATCCGTACGATCACCGTCCCGGTCAAGGACCTGGACGCCGCGAAGGCTCTGTACACCCGGCTGCTCGGTGTCGAACCGTACGCCGACGCACCGTACTACGTGGGCTACCGCCCGGAGGGCGGACCGGAGCTCGGCCTCGACCCGCACGGCGACGTGACCGCCGGGCCGATCACCTACTGGCACGTCGAGGACATCAACGCCGAGGTGACCGCCCTGATCGCGGCGGGCGCCACCGAGGAACGCGGGGTGCACGACGTCGGCGGCGGCACGCTGATCGCCACCCTGCGCGACGCCGACGGCAACCGCTTCGGCCTGCACCAGGGCGCGGCAAGCTAGCCCGGGGTCAGGCGATGACCGCCGGGGTGCGCCAGCCCGACCGGGACGGTGTCCGGTCCAGGTCGTGGCGGACCGAGGCGATCCGCCGGACCGCCTCGACCAGGTCGTCGGCCGCGAGCGTGAACGGCAGCCGCAGGAACCGTTCCAGGGTGCCGTCCAGCCCGAACCGGGGCCCCGGCGCGAGCCGTACCCCGACGTCCTCGGCGGCCCGGGACAGCGCGCTGGAGATCGGGCCGTCCAGCTCCACCCAGAGCGTCACACCCCCGCCGGGCACGAAGAACCGCCACTCCGGCAGCTGCTCGCGCAGCGCGGTGACCAGGGCGTCCCGGCGGAAACGCAGCTGCGCGCGGCGCGCCTCGACGATCGACGGCGCGTCGCGCAGCAGGTGCACGGCGACCAGCTGCTCCAGCACCGGGCTGGCCATGTCCACACCGACCCGGATCGCGGCGAGCCGCTGCACCATCGGCGCCGACGCGCGCACCCAGCCGATCCGCAGGCCACCCCAGTACGGCTTGCTCATCCCGCCGATCGACATCACCCGGGAGTGCCGGTCGAAGACCGCGACCGGCGGGGGCATCTGCGGATCGTCCAGAGGCAGGTCCACGAACGACTCGTCGACGACCAGCTCGGTGCCGGTGGAGTGCGCGGTGGCGACCATCCGCTCGCGCAGCTCGACCGGCATCAGGTGCCCGGTCGGGTTGTGGAACTCGGGGATCATGTACGCCAGCCGGGGCCGGGTCTGCCGGAGCGCGCCGAGCAGCATCTCGCCGTCCCAGCCGGTCGCGGTGTCCAGCCCGTGCGTGGTGATCCGGGCCCGCCGGGCGGAGAGCGCGGCCAGCGCGTTCGGGTAGGTCGGCGTCTCCACCAGCACCGGCGCGCCGGCCGGCACGGAGAGCCGGAGCACCAGGTCGAGCGCCTGCTGGGTGCCGCTGGTGATCAGCACCTGCTCGGTCGAGGTGGGCACGCCCCGGGCCGTGTAGATCTGGGCCACCGCGTCGCGCAGCTCGGCGAGCCCGGTCGGGTGGTATCCGGCGCTGCCCAGGTAGCGCGGCAGGTCGTCGGCGGCGGCCCGGGCGGCCGGCACCAGCTCGACCGGCGCGGCCGAGGCGGCCACCCCCATGTCGATCATGTCGAGGTCGTCGTCCGGCGTCCACAGGCCGGAGGTGGCCACCCGGTGGCCGTTCGGCAGCGTGGTCCAGCTGCCGGCGCCGCGCCGGCTGGTCAGGTGACCGGTCTCGCGGAGCGCCCGGTACGACGCGGACACCGTGGTCCGGCTGACCGCCAGGGACTCGGCGAGCTCCCGTTCGGCGGGCAGCCGCACCCCGAGGGCGAGCCGTCCGTCGGAGAGCAGCCCGCGCACCGCGGCCGCCAGCGCGGCGTAGTCCGGACTTCGGTGCCGGCCCGGCAGCGAATGCCACCGACCGAGCAGACGAGCCAATTGGTCGCCTCGAACCGACGTTGTCATAGCCACCTCCCGAGGATTGGCACTTTAACACCGGGGAATTGGCATCGAGAGTGGCACCATGAGCCTGGTTCGTCGCGTGCCACAACTCCTGCTCGGCCTGGTCCTGTACGGCGTCAGCATGGCGCTGATGGTGGAGTCCGGCCTGGGCCTCAACCCGTGGGACGTGTTCCACCAGGGGATGACAAAGGTCACCGGGATCAGTTTCGGTCTGGTGGTGCTGCTGGTCGGCATCCCGGTGCTGCTGCTCTGGATCCCGCTGCGGCAGCGGCCCGGCATCGGCACGGTGGCCAATCTGGTGATCGTCGGCTTCGCCGCGGACGGCGCGCTGGCCCTGCTGCCGGCCGGCGTCACCATCCCGGCCCGGGTCGGCTATCTGGTCGCCGGGATTCTGCTGAACGGGTTCGCGACAGGTCTCTACATCGGCAGCCGGATGGGCCCGGGCCCGCGCGACGGCCTGATGACCGGGCTGGCCGGCCGGTTCCCGAAGCTGTCGGTGCGGGTGATCCGCACCGGGATCGAGTTGTTCGTGCTGGGCACCGGTTTCCTGCTCGGCGGCACCGTCGGGGTGGGAACGATCGTCTATGCCCTGGCGATCGGCCCGCTGGTGCACCTGTTCCTGCCCCGGCTGACGGTCCCCGATCCGGACCGGTCCGCGGTGCCCGCACACTGAGACAGACGAACCCCGATGTTCCCGGGGCGGGTCACAAGCCGGTGATCATCCGGACACATTCGCTTCCCGCCATGCCACCGGCACGGCATCATGGCGACATGGGGGCCGGCGGCTGGAACTGGAACGACGCGTGGATCTTCGTCTCCGCGGTCATCGCTGAGCGCCTGGAACGCGACAGGGCGCTGCACGCGGCCCTGCCGGTGGCCGGCGCGACGATCACGGATCTGCTGGCCGCGGCCGACTTTCTGCACCACAGCGTGCCGAGCCGCGCCGATCTGGAGGAGTCCGTCCGCCGGTTGGCCGGCGCCGGACTGATCACCGTGGAGGACGAGGTGATCGAGGTGGCCCCGGCCGGTGAGCAGCTCTGGCGGACCCGCCCGTTCAGCGGCCTGTCCTCCGCCGTGATGACCTTGCAGACCCAGCTCAACCGGGTCGCCGAGCCCGGGTACACCGACTGGACGCTCGGCGACACCGCCTACAACACCGCGGTCCGCGAGTACAGCATGCGTCTCGCCGACGACCGATAAAACCTGTTCGGTACGCATACCGGGTCCCGTCCGTAGGCTACGAGCCACGTCACCTGGCTGCGGCCACGCGACGCCCGCGCCGGTCCGGGCCGCGGCGCGCCCCCCGATTCTGGCTGGGCGTCAGGGGTGTCTCCGCAGCGCGGAGACACCCCTGACAGCCAGCCGAAAACCCGCAGTCGCGGCCGGGCCGCGGGTCGCCGCGGTGTCGCGGCCCCGTGCGCTCGGGACTCGGCTCGTAGCCTACGGACGGGACTTTCAGGTCGTACCGTAAAAAATCGGTCAGCGGACCGGGTGCCCGGCGCCGCGCAGACTGTCCTTGACCTGGCCGATCGTGAGGTCGCCGAAGTGGAAGACGCTCGCGGCCAGGACCGCGTCGGCGCCCGCCTCGACCGCCGGCGGGAAGTGCTCGACAAGGCCGGCGCCACCGCTGGCGATCACCGGAATGTCCACCACGGCGCGCACCGCGCGGATCAGCTCCAGATCGAAACCGGCCTTGGTGCCGTCGGCGTCCATCGAGTTCAGCAGGATCTCGCCGGCGCCCAGCTCGGCCACCCGGGCCGCCCATGCGACCGCGTCCAGACCGGCGCTGCGACGCCCGCCGTGCGTGGTGACCTCCCAGCCGGACGGCTGATCCGCGGCCCGGCGGACGTCCAGCGACAGCACCAGCACCTGGTTGCCGAAACGCTCCGCGATCTCGCTGATCAGTTCCGGTCGGTTGATCGCCGCGGTGTTCACGCCGACCTTGTCCGCGCCGGCCCGCAGCAGCACGTCCACGTTCGCCGGCGAGCGCACCCCGCCACCCACCGTGAGCGGGATGAACACCGTCTCCGCGGTCCGCCGCACCACGTCCAGCATGGTGCCGCGGTCGTCCGAGGAGGCGGTCACGTCGAGGAAGGTCAGCTCGTCGGCGCCGGCCGCGTCATACGCCGCGGCCAGCTCGACCGGGTCACCGGCGTCCCGGAGGTCGACGAAGTTGACCCCCTTGACCACCCGGCCGGCGTCCACGTCCAGGCACGGGATCACCCGCACGGCGACCGTCATCCCAGGACGTCCAGGGCCTCGCGGACGGTGAACGCGCCGGCGTAGAGCGCCTTGCCGGCGATCACACCCTCCACCCCGACCGGTTCCAGGGTGGCCAGGGCGCGCAGGTCGTCCAGGGTGGAGACGCCACCGCTGGCGATCACCGGCTTGTCGGTGGCGGCGCAGACCTCGCGCAGCAGCTCCAGGTTCGGGCCGCGCATAGTGCCGTCCTTGGTGATGTCGGTGACGACGTAGCGGGCCGCGCCAGCCTTGTCCAGGCGGGCGAGCACCTCGTAGAGGTCACCGCCGTCGCGGGTCCAGCCGCGCGCGGACAGGGTGCGGCCGCGCACGTCCAGGCCGATGGCGACGCGGTCGCCGTACTCGGCGCAGATCCGGTCGCACCACTCCGGGTCCTCCAGCGCGGCGGTGCCGATGTTGACCCGCTGGGCGCCGGTGGCCAGCGCCCGGGTCAGCGACTCGTCGTCGCGGATGCCACCGGAGAGCTCCACCTTGACGTCCAGCCGGCGGACCACGTCGGCGAGCAGTTCGGCGTTCGAGCCCCGCCCGAACGCGGCGTCCAGGTCGACCAGGTGCACCCACTCGGCGCCGTCGTTCTGCCAGGCCAGCGCGGCGTCGAGCGGGTCGCCGTAGGAGGTCTCCGAGCCGGCGGCACCCTGGACCAGGCGAACCGCCTGGCCGTCGGCGACGTCAACGGCGGGCAGCAGTTGCAGTGTCACGTTTTCCCCTTGAGAAGCTAAGGACGGCGGCCCAGCGCGACGACGACGAGGGCCGGCGCGGCGAGGACGAGCAGGACGGTGAGCAGGACACGGAGAGCCGGGTCCGGGATGAAGAACCAGACCAGGCCGATGGCCACCAGCGCGACGACCACGATGCCGATCCGCTGGCGCCGGCTGCGGCTGTAGAGACGGCCGTCCCGGCCCAGCCGGACGTTCGGCCGGACGGACCTGAGCAGCGTGCGACGCCACTGCCGCCGGGCGACCTTCCGGGCGCGGACGGCCTTCTCCCGTTCGAGGACGACGAGCCGTTCGGCCCGTCGTTTCGCGCGTTCCTTGCTCACGACAGTGTTTTCACCCAGTTGGCCAGCAGCGCATACCCCGCGTCGGCCGACTTCTCGGGGTGGAACTGCGCGACGCTCAGCGCGCCCGCCTCCACCACGGCCGCGAACGGCTCGTCGTGCGCCGCGGTGGTGACCTCGGCATGGCTCAGCGCGCCGAGGTCCTGCGCCGCGTACGAGTGGACGAAGTAGAACCGGGTGTCACCGGCCAGCCCGGCGAGCAGCCGTGAGCCGTCCGGGACGGTGACCGTGTTCCAGCCCATGTGCGGGATCCGCCGGGCCTGCAGCCGGGTCACCGAGCCGGGCAGCAGCCCCAGCCCCGCGGTCTGCACGCCGTGCTCCACCCCGGAGTCGAACATGATCTGCATGCCCACGCAGATGCCGAGCACCGGACGCCCGGCGGCGACCCGCTCGGCGATCACCGGCCCGGCCCCGAGCTCGTTGATCCCGGCCATGCAGGCGGCGTAGGCGCCGACCCCGGGCACGACCAGCCCGTCGGCCTCGGCGGCCGCGCGCAGGTCGCTGGTCACGATGACGTCCACACCGGTGCGCGCCACCGCGCGCTCGGCGCTCCGCAGGTTCCCCGACCCGTAGTCGAGGATCACCACGCTCGTGGTCATCTCGTTCGTCGGCATGATCAGAGCACGCCCTTGGTGGACGGCAGCGCGCCGGCGTTGCGCGGGTCGATCTCGACGGCCTCGCGCAGCGCCCGGGAGAACGCCTTGAACTGGGCCTCCACCACGTGGTGCGCGTCCGGGTGACCGCCCGGGCGGCAGGCCCGCAGCACGTCTACGTGCAGGGTCACCCGGGCCGCGTGCCCGAACGCCTCGAAGATGTGCCGGGTCATGCTCGTCGCGTAGACCGGCCCGATGTACGGCGTGAGCAGCGGCTCGTCGTGCACCACGTAGGACCGGCCGGACAGGTCCACGGCCGCCCGGACCAGCACCTCGTCCATCGGGATGGTGGCCGAGCCGTACCGCCGGATGCCCCGCTTGTCGCCGAGCGCCTGGGCGAACGCCTCACCCAGGGCGATCGCGGTGTCCTCGATGGTGTGGTGCGAGTCGATCTCGAGGTCGCCCTCGGTACGCACGGTCAGGTCGAACCCGCCGTGCTTGGCGAGCTGGTTGAGCATGTGGTCGTAGAAGCCCACGCCGGTGCTCAGGTCGCCCTTGCCGGTGCCGTCGAGGTCGATCTCGACGAGCACCTTGGTCTCGTTGGTGACGCGGTCAATCCGCCCGGTGCGACTCACGAAAGGATCTCCTCAGCGGCGTTCAGGAATGCGGACGTCTCGGATTCGGTGCCGGCGGTGACCCGGAGCCAGCCGGTCAGGCCCACGTCGCGGATCAGCACACCCCGGTCGAGGAACGCCTGCCACACGGCCTTCTGGTCGTCGGCCGTCGCAAAGAGCACGAAGTTCGCGTCGGAGTCGGCCACCTTCACGCCGCGCGACCGCAGCGTGGTGACGATCCGGTCGCGCTGCTCCTTGATCGCCTCGACGGTCACCAGCAGCGAGTCCCGGTGCACGACGGCCGCGCGGGCGGCGGCCTGGGTGATCGAGGAGAGGTGGTAGGGCAGCCGGACCAGCTGCACCGCGTCGACCACGGCCGGGTCGGCGGCCAGATAACCCAGCCGCCCACCGGCGAAGCCGAACGCCTTGCTCATCGTCCGGCTCACCACCAGGCGCGGGTGCTCGGGCAGCAGGGTGAGCGCGCTCGGGGTGCCCGGACGGGCGAACTCGGTGTACGCCTCGTCGACGATCACCATGCCCTTCGCCGCACCGAGCACCGCGTCGACCACGGCCGGGTCGAGAGCCGTGCCGGTCGGGTTGTTCGGCGAGCACAGGAAGATCACGTCCGGGTCGTGCTTCTCGATCTCGGCGACGGCGCGCGCCGGATCCAGACCGAAATCCGGGTCACGCAGCGCGCCGATCCACTCGGTGCCCGTCCCCGCCGCGAGCAGCGGGTGCATCGAGTAGGACGGTCCGAACCCGAGCGCCTTCCGCCCCGGCCCGGCGAACGTCTGGAGCAGCTGCTGCTGCACCTCGTTCGACCCGTTCGCGGCCCACACGTTCGTCGTGGACAGGCCGTGGCCCAGGTAGGACGCCAGCTCGGTGCGCAGCGCGACCGCGTCCCGGTCCGGGTAGCGGTTGAGGTCGCGCAGCTCGGCCTGCACGGCCTTGCCGATCGCCTCGACCACGTCCTCGGGCACCGGGTACGAGTTCTCGTTGGTGTTCAGCCGGACCGCGACGTCGAGCTGCGGCGCGCCGTACGGCGACTTCCCCCGCAGATCGTCCCGGATCGGCAGATCGTCGATGGTCGTCATGCCGGGAACCTCCCGTCCGACCGCCCCGCCCGCCACCCTGAATCGGACGGAAACCGCGCTTTTACCGCGTCGCCGTGCGCGGGCAGGTCCTCCGCGTCGGCCAGGGTCACCACGTGACCGGCCACGTCGCGCAGCGCCGCCTCGTCGTACTCGATCACGTGGATGCCGCGCAGGAACGACTGCACCGACAGCCCCGACGAGTGCCGCGCGCAGCCACCGGTCGGCAGCACGTGGTTGGAACCGGCCGCGTAGTCGCCGAGCGACACCGGCGACCAGGCGCCTACGAAGATCGCGCCGGCGTTGCGCACCCGCATCGCCCACTCCCGGGCGTCCCGGGTCTGGATCTCCAGGTGCTCGGCCGCGTACGCGTCGACCACCGCGAGCCCCTGCTCCAGGTCGTCGACGAGCACCACACCGGACTGCTCGCCGGTCAGCGCTGTCCGCACCCGCTCCTCGTGCTTGGTCGCCGCGACCTGGATCACCAGCTCGGCCTCCACCGCCTCGATCAGCGCGGGCGAGTCGGTGACCAGCACACTCGCCGCGAGCGGGTCGTGCTCGGCCTGACTGATCAGGTCGGCGGCGACGTGCCGCGGGTCGGCGGTCTCGTCGGCCAGCACGGCGATCTCGGTGGGGCCGGCCTCGGCGTCGATGCCGACCGTGCCGCGCAGCAGCCGCTTGGCCGCGGTCACCCAGATGTTGCCCGGCCCGGTGATCACATCGACCGGCTCGCAGCGGTCACCCTCGTCGACGCCGTCGGCGCCATACCCCAGCATGGCGATCGCCTGGGCTCCGCCGACCGCGTAGACCTCGGTCACGCCGAGCAGCGCGCACGCGGCAAGCACCCGGGAATCCGGCAGGCCGCCGTTCGTGGCCTGCGGCGGGCTCGCCACGACCAGGCCCTCGACGCCGGCCACCTGCGCCGGCACCACGTTCATCACCACGGTGGACGGATAGACGGCGAGGCCACCGGGCACGTAGAGGCCGACCCGGCGGACCGGGATCCAGCGCTCGGTGACCGTGCCACCGTCGACCACCCTCGTGGTGGTGTCGCTGCGGCTCTGGTCGGCGTGCACCTTGCGGGCCCGCTTGATCACCTCGAGCAGGGCGGCCCGGACGTCCGGGTCGAGCGTCGCGGCCGCGGCCTCGATGGCCTCGGCGGGCACCCGCAGGCGCTCCAGGGTGACGCCGTCGAACTTCTCGGTCGCCTCCCGGATCGCACTGAACCCATGCTGATGGACCGCCTCGACAACGGGACGAATCCTCTCGACAGCCACGGAGACGTCGAGCTGGGCACGAGGCAGCAGACCGCGCGGGTCCCGGCGGGAGCCGCGCAGGTCGATCCGATTCAGCACGGGACCAGTCTAGGCGGCCACCCAGGGGCCACCGCGAGCGCAATACCCCGGCCCAGGCGTTGGGACACGGTGGGTTGACCAAGGTCAGCGGACGGCTAGGCTGAACGCGTGAGCGATCGGCTACCGGTCTTCCCGATGAGCACGGTGCTCTTTCCCGGCCTGGTGCTGCCCCTGCACATCTTCGAGGAGCGTTATCGCGCTCTCGTGCGGGAGCTGGCCGCGAGGCCGGCTGAGCCGCCGAGCGAGTTCGGCGTGGTCACCCTCCGGCGTGGCACCGAGGTGCCGCCGGAGACCGGCGACGGCCCGGACCCGGCGCCCGCGCCGGTCAACGCCGGCGACCTGTACGACGTCGGCTGCACCGCCGAGCTGCGGCACGTCACCGAGCTGCCGGACGGCCGATTCGACATCATGACGGTCGGCCGCCGCCGATTCCGGATCCTCGACGTCGAGCAGGGCTCCGAGCCGTACCTGACCGCGAACGTCGAGTGGCTGCCGGACAAGGACACCCCGGACCCGCTGGCCGAGCTGCTCAAGCCCCGGGTCCTGGCCGCCTTCCAGCAATACCTGGAACTGCTGAGGCCGAACGCCGACATCATCGATCAGGTGCCGGACGACGCGACCGTGCTGTCCCACCTGGTCGCCGCGACCGCCCAGCTCACTCTGGACGAACGCCACCTGCTGCTGTCCGCCCCGGACACCGCGACCCGGCTGCGCGCCGAGTTGCGGATCCTCAGCCGCGAGGCTGGTCTGCTGGCCCGGGTGCGGGCGGTGCCGGTGCCGCTGTCGGATCTGGCCCGACCGGCCAGCCCGAACTGAGCGGGTCGCCGGCGACCGGCTGCGGCGCCGGGGTGCTGTTGTAGGACGGGTACGGCTCGTCGTACTGCCCGTGGTTCGGGCCGTATCCGGGCTGCGCGCCCGGGTGGTCGAGGTCCGGATCGTTCGACCAGCCGGCCAGCAGGGTCAGTACGATCGCCGCGACGAACGCCGGGATCAGCGTGGGCCCCAGCGAGTGCACCTCCGGCGGCGCCAGGTAGGTCGCGCCCTGCGCGGCGGACGCCCGCCACTGCTCGTACGCGTCCTTGCCGATCATCTCGCCGATCGGGACCGCGACCCAGTGCACGCCCACCCCGGCGCCGGCCACCACGCCGAGCAGCAGCGCCGGGCCACGGTCGCGGCGCAGCAGCAGCCAGGCGACGATCGCCACCAGCAGTCCGAAACCGATCCCGAGCAGGGTCAGCCAGCCGTCGGCGGCGATGTACTGCTCGGGCGACGGGTCGTTGACCACGATGCCGTTGTCACCGGCGTCGATCACCGGCACGGTCGGCGCGAGCGCGTGCCAGAGCAGCCCGAACGGGACGCCGAGCGCCGTGACCACGGCGAAACTGCCGGCCGCGACGGTGAGCGCGCGCCGCCACGAACGACGGCTGCCCTGCTGGATCTGCCACCACGGCGGCCGCGCCGCCGGGTGCTCCACCACTTCCGGGACTTCCTCTGGGTGCACCCTGTGATCCTTCCAGATCCCGCCGCGGCGTCAGGCGACGGCCGCCGGGCCGAGGATCATCTTGAGGTCGGCACGCAACGCGGGCGTCGGCGCGACCCGGACCGCGACCAGTCGCCAGATCGTGGTCCGCTTGCCGTTCTGCAGGTGGACGTGCACCTCGGTGTCGCCCGGATGGCTCACCAGGATCTCCTTGAGCTCGTCGACGAGCGGCGGGGTGCACCTGGTGATCGGCATCGTCAGGACCACCGGCTTGCTGTCCGGGTTGTGGGAGATATCCGGGATGGACATGTCCATCGCCATGATCCGCGGGGTGTCGTCGCGCCGGTCCACCCGGCCCTTGACCACCACGATGGCGTCCTCGGCGATGTACTGGCCGATCACCTCGTAGGTGTTCGGGAAGAACAGCGTCTCGACGCCACCGGCCAGGTCCTCGACGGTGGCCGAGGCCCAGGCGCGGCCCTGCTTGGTGATCCGCCGCTGCACCCCGGTGAGGATGCCGGCGATCGTCACCACCTGGCCGTCCTGGACCGAGCCGTCCTCGTTGAGCGCGGCGATGCTGACGTCGGCGTTGCTCTGCAGCACCTGCTCCAGCCCGGCCAGCGGGTGGTCGGAGACGTAGAGGCCGAGCATCTCGCGCTCGAAGACGAGCTTGTCGCGCTTGTCCCACTCGCTCTCGCCGATGGTCGGCATCGCGACCGTGGCCGAGGAGCCGCCGACCGAGTCGCCGAACGCGCCGAACAGGTCGAACTGGCCGGCCGCCTCGTTCCGCTTGACCCCGGCGTACGCGTCGATCGCCTCGGCGTGCACGGCCAGCAGGCCCTTGCGGGTGTGCCCCATCGAGTCGAACGCGCCCGCCTTGATCAGCGACTCGATGGTCCGCTTGTTGCAGGCCACCGCGTCCACCTTGGCGAGGAAGTCGTAAAAGCTGGAGTACCCACCCTGTGCTTGCCCATCTTTTGCCTTGCGGCAGCGGGCGATCGCCTCGACCACGTTGCCGCCGACGTTGCGGACCGCGCCCAGTCCGAACCGGATGTCGGTCCCGATCGGGGTGAACGGACCGGCCGACTGGTTCACGTCCGGCGGCAGCACCTGGATGCCCATCCGCCGGCACTCGGCCAGGTAGACCGCCATCTTGTCCTTGTCGTCGCCGACACTGGTCAGCAGACCGGCCATGTACTCGGCCGGGTAGTGCGCCTTGAGGTACGCCGTCCAGTAGGACACCAGCCCGTACGCCGCGGAGTGCGCCTTGTTGAACGCGTAGCCGGCGAACGGGACCAGCACGTCCCACACCGCCTGGATCGCCTCGAGGGAGTACCCGTTCGCGACACAGCCGTCGCGGAACGGGATGAACTCCTTGTCGAGGATCTCCTTCTTCTTCTTGCCCATCGCCCGGCGCAGCAGGTCGGCCTGGCCGAGCGTGTACCCGGCGAGGATCTGCGCGGCGCGCTGCACCTGCTCCTGATAGACGATCAGGCCGTAGGTGGGCTCGAGGATCTCGCGCAGCGGCTCCTCCAGCTCCGGGTGGATCGGGGTGATCTCCTGGAGCTTGTTCTTGCGCAGCGCGTAGTTGGTGTGCGAGTCGACGCCCATCGGGCCCGGCCGGTACAGCGCCAGGACGGCCGAGATGTCCTCGAAGTTGTCCGGCTTCATCAGCCGCAGCAGCGACCGCATCGGGCCACCGTCGAGCTGGAACACGCCAAGCGTGTCACCGCGGGCCAGCAGCTCGTACGCGCCCTTGTCGTCGAGCGGCAGGGCCAGCAGGTCGAGCGGCGCGCCGTGGTTGAGCTCGATGTTCTTGTTCGCGTCGTCGATGATCGTCAGGTTCCGCAGGCCCAGGAAGTCCATCTTCAGCAGGCCGAGGTTCTCGCAGGTCGGGTAGTCGAACTGCGTGATGATCACGCCGTCGGCGGCCCGGCGCATCAGCGGGATGTGATCGATGATCGGCTCGGCGGACATGATCACGCCGGCCGCGTGCACGCCGGTCTGCCGGATCAGGCCCTCGATGCCGCGCGCGGTGTCGATCACCTTCTTGACGTCCGGGTCGGTCTCGTACAGCGTGCGGACCTCACCGGCCTCGTTGTACCGCTTGTCGTCCTTGTTGAAGATGCCGCCCAGGGTGATGCCCTTGCCCATCACGTCCGGCGGCATCGCCTTGGTGATCCGGTCGCCGACCGCGAACGGGAACCCGAGCACCCGGGCCGAGTCCTTCACCGCGGCCTTCGCCTTGATCGTGCCGAACGTGGCGATCTGGGCGACCTTGTCGTCGCCCCACTTCTCGGTCACGTACCGGATGACCTCGGCGCGCCGGCGCTCGTCGAAGTCGATGTCGACGTCGGGCATCGAGACGCGCTCGGGGTTGAGGAACCGCTCGAAGATCAGCCCGTGCTGGATCGGGTCCAGGTCGGTGATGGCCATGGCGTACGCGATCAGGGAGCCGGCGGCGGACCCGCGGCCCGGACCGACGGCGATGCCGTTGTCCTTCGCCCACTGGATGAAGTCCGCGACCACCAGGAAGTACGCCGGGAAGCCCATGCTGATGATCACGCCGAGCTCGTACTCGGCCTGGGTGACGTGGGTCTCCGGGATGCCGGCCGGGAACCGCTTGCGCAGCCCCTCGTACGCCACGTGCCGGAAATACTCCTCCTCGGAGAAACCGTCCGGGATCGGGAACCGCGGCATCAGGTTCTTGAACGTGAACATCCCGTCGATGTCCACCTTCTCGGCCACCAGCAGGGTGTTGCGGCACCCCTCCTGCCAGGCGTCCGAGGAGTCGACCGCGCGCATCTGGTCGGCCGACTTCACGAAGTAGCCCGAGCCGTCGAACCGGAACCGGTTCGGGTCGGCCACGTTGCTGCCGGTCTGCACGCAGAGCAGCACGTCGTGCGCCGCGGACTGCTCCTCGTGGGTGTAGTGCGAGTCGTTGGTGACCAGGGTCGGGATGGAGAGCTTCTTGCCGATCTCCAGCAGCCCGTCCCGGACCCGCTTCTCGATCGACAGACCGTGGTCCATGATCTCGAGGAAGTAGTTGTCCTTGCCGAGCGCTTCCTGGTATTTCGCCGCGGACTTGAGCGCCTCGTCGAACTGCCCCAGCCGCAGGCGGGTCTGCACCGCGCCGGACGGGCAGCCGGTGGTGCCCATGATGCCCTCGGCGTGCTCCGCGATGATCTCGAAGTCCATCCGCGGGTACTTGCCGAGCTGGCCCTCGATGGAGCCCCGCGAGTTGAGCCGGAACAGGTTCTTCAGGCCGACCGCGTTGCGCGCCCACATGGTCATGTGGGTATACGCACCGTTACCGGAGATGTCGTCCGACTTCTGCTCCGGACGACCCCACTTGATCCGGCTCTTGGTCAGCCGCGACTCCGGGGCCACGTACGCCTCGACACCGATGACCGGCGTGATGCCCGCGTCTTTCGACTGCTTGTACATCTCATAGGCACCGTGCATGTTGCCGTGATCGGTGATCGCGGCGGCCGGCATGCCGAGGCGTTTCGCCTCGGCGATCAGTTCCTTGACCCGGGCCGCTCCGTCGAGCATCGAATACTCGGTGTGAACGTGCAGATGCACGAACGAGTCGGACACCCGGGACCCCCTCTTCGTTTGGCAGCGCCCCGGAATACTACTCGGCGAAGGGCTCCAGCATCACCGACGCGGCACGCAGCCAGGCCTGCCGGGTCTCCGGCTGCAGGTCCGCGTACTCGATCGAGGAACCCACCTCGAGCGCCGGGTCGTAGGGCACCACGGCGACCGCGCGGGTCCGCGTGGCGAAGTGCTTCTTGAAGTCCTCCAGCAGCGGCAGGGCGCCCGGCGACGGGCACGAGATGAGCGTCACGGCGTTGGCCACCATCTCGCCCATCCCGCTCTCCTCGAGCACGTCGAGCATCCAGTCCGCGGTGAACGCGGCGTCCTCGCGGGGCACCGTGGTAATCACCAGCTGGTCGGCGGTCCGCATCACCGTCTGCCAGTTGACGCTCTCCACGTTGTTGCCGGTGTCCACGCAGATCACGTCGTGGGTGCGGCGCAGCAGATCCATCACCCGGCGCACGGTGTCCTGGTCCAGCCGCTGGGCGAACCGCGGGTTCTCCTCGCCGGCCAGCACGTCGTAGGACCCGTCCGAGGCGTGCCGCAGGTACGCGTCGAGCTCCTGCAGCAGCGCGTCGCCGTGCAGGTTCTCGATCCGCATCAGGTCGGCCAGCAGGTGCTTGATCGTCCGGGCGTGCCGGGCGCTGCCGGCCCGCAGGCCGAGCGTGCCCCGCAGCTCGTTGTCGTCCCAGGCCAGCACGCCACGGCCGCGGACGCTGCCGATGGTGGCCGCGGCCAGCACGGTCGCGGTGGTCTTGTGCACGCCGCCCTTGGGGTTGGCGAACGCCAGCACCCGGGGCTTGCCGAGCTTGCGCCGCATCACCGCGGCCGAGCGGTCCAGGCCCTCGTCGCCGCGGGTCTGCCGCCACTCGATCCGGGCGCCGGTCGTCTCCGGCCGGAGCGTCGGCTCGGCCCGGGCACCGGGGGCGTCGAGCCGGATGCCGGGCGGGGCTGCGGGGGCGTCGAGCCGGATGCCCGGCGGCGCGACCGGGGCCGGCCGGGCGGCCGGCGCAGGTGGCGGGGACACCGGCCGCGGGGCGACCGGCGGAGCCACCGGGGGCGCGGCCGGGGCGTACGCCTGCGGATAGGCGGCCGGCGGCGGCTGATAGCCGTTCGGCTGCGGGTAAGCGTTCGGCTGCGGAGCTCCGTTCGGCGGCTGATAGCCGTTGGGCTGCGGGTAGCCGTTGGGCGGCGGGTACGCGCTGGGCTGCGGCGGGGCCGGCGGATAGCCGGGCGCCGGTGGGTACGCGCCCCGGGTCGGCGGCGCCGGCGGCTGTGGCGCGGCCGGCGGAGCCGGTTGCGGTGACCGTGGCGTCGGGTCGAAGAAGCTGTGCTGCTGCTGCTCCGACCGGGACTGCCACCGCGGGTCGAGCGGGTTGATCGGGCGCTGCGGCATGGCCCGCTGCGCGTCCGGTTCGGCGCCACGGCGCGGCGGCGGCCCGCTGTCCAGCGGATTCGCCGGCCTGGCCGACGCGCGTGCCGATGGTGCCTGCTGACCCCACTGCTGCGGAACGTCCGCCGTCTCCGGCTTCGGCTCCTCGGCGGGCTCCTCGGCGCGATGACCATGCCGGGCACGATCCAGCAAGGCCCGCCAGCGCGGGGCTGGTTCCGCAGGCCGGCCCCAGCCGGTCTCGGTCCCGTCCACGGCTTGTCCCTTCTGCGCCTACCCGACGTCGTGTTGCGGCGAGGGGTTCTCGCCAAGACAGGCTACGGATGAGAACCCTATTCGGGCCACCGACCGAGCGCCCATCCCCCGGTCGTTCTTGATCACATAGCGGCACGCTGGTCGTGCACGTGCATCCGCCCGAACGTTTCTTAATACGGAAAAACTAGCGCTCCGGTTCGGCACCGGAGGCTTCGGCAGACGCGCTTGATCCTTCGTGAGCAGCACTCACTTCCGCCTCCGAGGGTACGGCAAGCGGTTCCGGTGACGACGTGACGACAGCCGGCGACCCGGCCACCCGGCGATCCGGTGAGGCCGAAGTCACAGTGATCCCGATCGACGACGGTAACCGTGCCGGTGACGTGGAGGCAACATCCGGCGCCACCGTTGGCACAGGCACGGCCGACGGCTCGGCGGAGACCGTGCCACGTTCCTCGGGCAACGGCGGGCGGAATTCCGTCCGGTCCAGGGTGCGTACCTCGGGCGCCGGGTCGACCGCCCGGACCGCGGCGCGGGACGCGATGTCGTCGAGGGTCGCGGGGGTGGCGCGGACCACGGCCGCGAACACACAGGAACACCCTGATCGGTACGCGGCGGCCTCCTGAGCCGCGGTCCGGGCGGCATTCGCGTACGTCGCCCGCAGCCGGGTCTGGCGCTGATCGTCTCCGGTCAGCGACCGTTCCAGCCGCAGATAGTCGGCCTGCTCCTGATCACGGACCAGCGCCGCGTCGAGCATCCCGGCGGTCACGTCGCCGGGCCACCGGTAGACCGGGATCAGCGACACCTGGGTGCGGGTGTCCGGCAGTGGCACCCGGGCGTACACCTGGGCCACCAGCGCGCCGTCCAGCAGCGCCGGCAACCGGTCCGGTGCCGCGTAGTCACGCAGGCTGATCAGGGCCCAGGTGTCCCCGGCGGCCGGGCCGGACGGGTCGGCGAGCATGCTCAGCTCGCGCTGGGCGGAGTCCAGGTACCCGGCGACCGACTGGCCCTCGACCACACCGACCCGCACCACGTCGCCCGGGTCCTCGCCGGCCGGGCCGCCGGAGTGACCGGCCCAGGCGACGGCGAGCACCAGCACGGCGGTAGCGGCCAGCGCCACTCCGGTCATGATCTGCAACCGGAGTGAGCCGCCCCCGAACCTGACGAGGACCGCGCGCAGTCGATGCGGGCCCACGGTGTCACTCCATCAGGTCAGCCGACGTCCTGGAGGACGTCCAGCGCGATTTTCAGGTCGTCCGGGTACTCGCTGACGAACCGCACCTCGTCGTACGTACGCGGGTGCGCGAAGGCCAGCTCCTTGGCGTGCAACCACTGCCGGTTCAGCTTCAGCCGCGCCGCCAGGGTGGGATCCGCACCGTACGTGATGTCACCGGCGCACGGGTGTCGCATCGCCGAGAAATGCACCCGGATCTGGTGGGTACGCCCGGTCTCCAGCCGCACGTCGACCAGGCTCGCGGAGCGGAACGCCTCCAGCGTGTCGTAGTGCGTGACGCTCGGCTTGCCGTCGGACATCACCGCGAACTTCCAGTCGGCGGTCGGGTGCCGGTCGATCGGGGCGTCGATCGTGCCGCGCAGCGGGTCGAGGTGACCCTGCACCACCGCGTGGTAGCGCTTCTCCACCTCGCGCTCCTTGAACGCCCGCTTCAGCGCGGTGTACGCGATCTCGGACTTGGCCACCACCATCAGGCCGGTGGTGCCGACGTCCAGGCGGTGCACGATGCCCTGGCGTTCGGCCGCGCCGCTGGTCGCCACGTTGTGACCCATCGAGGCCAGGCCGCTCAGCACGGTCGGGCCGGTCCAGCCCGGGCTCGGGTGGGCGGCCACGCCGACCGGCTTGTCCACCACCACGATGTCGTCATCGCTGAAGATCACTGTCATGCCGTGCACCGGCTGGGCCACCAGGACCGGCGCGGTGATCGGCGCGGGCAGCGTCACCTCGAGCCACGAGCCCGCGGCCACCTTGTCCGACTTCGGCCGGGGAATGCCGTCGACGAGCGCGTCACCGGCCTCGACCAGGGTCGCCGCGGCGGTCCGGGACAGCCCGAACAGCCGGGAGACCGCCTGGTCCAGCCGCATCCCGTCGAGTCCGTCCGGTACCGGAAGAGAACGTGTCCCGCTCATGCCCGCTCCTCAGTTCCGGTCGTCGCATCGGTCTTGCCCGCCTCGGCCGGGCCGGCCTCGGTCGCGCTCGTCCCGGTCTTGGTGGTCTTGCCGGACAACCGGCTGCCGTCGCGCTGCCGGCCGGTCAGCTCCAGGAGCACCGCGAGGCAGACGCCGACGGTCAGGCAGCTGTCCGCGATGTTGAAGACCGCGAACTTCTCCCCGCCCGGCGCGAACATGCTGATCATGTCGACCACGTGGCCCTGGAACGGCCCGGGCGCCCGGAACAGCCGGTCGCCCAGGTTGCCCAGCGCGCCGCCGAGCACCAGCCCGAGCGAGAGCGCCCACGGCACCGACCGGAGCTTGGTCGCCATCCAGATGATCCAGCCGACCACGACCAGCGTGATCAGCGGGAACACCCAGGTGAACCCGGTGCCGAAGCTGAACGCCGCACCGCCGTTGCGCAGCAGCGAAAGATAGATCAGGCCACCGAGGATCCGGGCCGGGTGGTGCTCTTCCAGGTTCTCGGTGGAGAGGTGCTTCACCCACTGGTCGAGCGCCAGCGCGATGAGCGCGGTGGCGCCCAGCACCACCACGGCGCGCGGGGTGAAGCGGGCGGCCTTGTCGGCGTTCAGCGTCTTTCCTCCAGTTGCTTACAGGACACACAGAGAGTCGCGGACGGGAAGGCGGCGAGCCGCTCCACCGGGATCTGGGTGCCGCACCGCTCACACCAACCGTAGTTGCCCTGGCCGAGCCGCTCGATGGCGCGTTCCACCTGTGTGATTCGTTCGAGCAGGTTGTTGGCCAGCGTGATCTCCTGCTCCCGCTCGAACGTCTTGGTCCCGGTGTCGGCCTGGTCATCCCCGGCCGAATCCGCGAGCCGTACGCGCGAGAGCTCGGTGATCGCACTGAGCGCCTGATCGTACTCGGCCTGCAGCTCGCGGAGCCGCGCCACCAGCGCGTTCCGGATCTGCTCGGTCTCCGCTGCGGTCCGGCTCCGCTCGGTAGCGGCCGCACCACTCGCCGCGGAACGGGATTCGGTTGCCTTGGCCATCATCGCTCCCTCGGCCGCGCGCCCGGCGCGGCGATCAGCGGTCCTCGGAACCGGCCGGCCGAACTCTCCCCGGCACACCGGCCCCGCTGTCTTTCCCCCGTTGCCCCGGGCCGAACGGCTGTCGTAGCGGATCCGGCCCCACCTGCAGAAATGGCGCGGCTGGAAAGCGCCGCGCACACCAGAGGCCGGCAACGACACGGAGCATGAGATGCCCCGGCGACCGCGCCGAGCCCCATTTCGGATACTCGACGATACACCTCGAGTCACCCCACCCTCACCGCGTGTCAACCGGCCGGCAACGGTGGCGGTCAGTCGCCGAGCAGGCCGGCCAGGCGGGATTCCAGATCGCCGGCCGGGGCGTCGACGGTGAAGACCTTGTCCCGGCTGGTCGCGCCGATCCGCAGCGCCACGACCGCGGCACGCACCCCCAGCGCCTCCGCCAGGGCCCGGCGCACCGCCTCGGTGGCCCGGCCGTCCACCGCGGGCGCGCCCACCGCGACGATCAGCGCCGGCCCGTGCGGCCCGGCGTACCGCCCGCCGACCCGGGTGCGACCGGCCCCCGGCCGGACCCGCACCGGCACCGACACCCCGGACGGCACGTCCCGCTTCGCCATGCCCGCCGTCAGCGGCGGGCGTTCGCCGCGAGCAGCCGGTCGACCGGGCGGCACAGCCCACACGGGCTGAACCCCAGCTCCACGGCCTCGTCGGCGGGCAACGGCTCGGTCAGGCGGCCGACCAGGTGCGGGCAGTCCGCCATGTGGTAGCGCGGCCGCCCGTCCACCACCAGCACCTCGGTGTCCAGCCGGGCCACCTGCACGGCGTCCGTCGGCCGGACCGACTGCGGCAGCGGCTCGTCGTCGGGATCGTCCGCGTCCGGCTCAGCGAACTCGTCGCCCAACGCCGAGGAGTCCAACGCCGAGGAGTCCAACCCCGAGGAGTCCAGCCCCGAAGAATCCATCCCGGAGAAGCCCGGACCCGAGAAGCCAGGACCCGAGCCGGACGAAGCCCGCCCCGGCGCATCCAGCACCGAGGAGTCCAGATCCGAGGAGTGCAGCCCCGGCGACCCCGGACCGGCATACCCGGACCCGTCGCCGTGATCCGGATATCCGCCCGTGGCGGACGGACGGCGCCAGGACTGATCGTCCCCGTCGCGGCCGCGGGCCGCGCCGATGGTCGACGAGGCGGCCTGGTAGTCCGCACCGGCCGCCGATTCGTCCGTCAGGTGTGTTCCCGCGGCAGGCGCACCAGCACCCGAATCGGCAGCGCCGGGAAGATCAGCGGTGTCTCCGTGATCCGCTGGCGGCTGATCTGCGTATACCGGTTCAGCGGTGGCTGCGGGATAGCCGTTCGGGTCGGTTCGCCCGGTCGCCGCGAAGGACTCAGCGGGCTCGGGAGAGTCGGAGGCATAGGACACGCCGGCGGTGTGCGGAGAGTCGTCGGGGTAGCCGGAATCGGCTGCGAACGCGGCGCCCGCCGGGGCAGAATCGTGGGCGTCGGACGGCGCCCCGGTGGTGCGGCGCGGGGCCGACCCCGGCGGTACGGAGTCGTCCGGCGCACCCGGGCGGCGAGCCGCGGCGTTCTGACGCGCGCCGATGACCAGGGCGACCGCGGCCAGCAGGCTGGCCACGATCGAGGCTATGAGAAGGCTGCTCGACCCGCGGACCAGGCCGATCGCGAGACACACCACCGCGACAAGGATGAGCGGGAAACTAGCAGGAATCATGGCTCATCCTCGTCGGGGTGCCGGGGCTTCTGGTCAGCGGCCCGATTCGATGGCGTTCGACCGGCCGCCGTACGAACCGGCCAGGCCGGCCGCGGCGAGACCGCCGGAGCCACCGACCGAACGGTTCGCGTCAGCGCGCGCCATCTCGGCCTCCAGGCCCTGGCCACGGCCGTCGAGGTCGCGCAGCTGGCTCTCGAGGTAAGCCTTCAGGCGGGTCCGGTACTCCCGCTCGAACTGCTTGAGCTCCTCGATGTGCTTCTGCAGCGCGGTCCGCTTGGCGTCCAGGCCGCCCATGGCCTCCTGGTGCCGCTGACGGGCGTCGCGCTCGAGGGCGTCCGCCTTGGCGCGGGCCTCGCGGGTGACCTCCTCCGCCTTGGAACGGGCGTCGGAGAGGAGCTTGTCGGCCTCGCGGCGGGCGTCCGACACGTGGTCGTCGGCCGTGCGCTGGGCCATCATCAGCACCCGGAGAGCCTGCTGCTCACCGTCGGCGCCGGCCGCGCCGGCACCACCGGGGCCGGGGCCCTGTGCGCGCACCTGCTCCAGCTCAGCCTGCATCTGCCGGGCTGCCTGCTCGGCCGAGGACTTGTCCCGCTGCACACGGTCGAGCTGGGCCTTCAGGTCGTTGAGCTCGGCCGCGAGGCGGGGGTCGGCACTCGGGCCGGCTGGTGCGCCACCCCGACCGCCGCGTTCCACCTGGGCGCGCAGCTCGTTGTTCTCCTCGATCAGACGGGCGAGTTCGCGCTCGACCTCGTCCAGGAAGGCGTCGACCTCCTCCTCGTCGTACCCCCGCTTGCCGATCGGGGGCTTCTTGAAGGCGACGTTATGCACGTCGGCCGGGGTCAGCGGCATCGAAACTCCTCGGGTCAGTCGCGGCCGCGGTTGGGGCTGCTGTCTATCTGTAGGTCGAGATGAGGCGAACTAGCACTAACTCCATGAGCACGAACAGGATAACCAGCAGCACGATGGAAGCCAGGTCCAAACTCACGTTACCAATGCGCAGCGGTGGGATCACACGCCTCAACGCCTTGAGAGGTGGATCCGTGACGCTCCACACCAATTCGAGTGCGGCGGATGCGCCCCGGCCCGGCTGCCAGCGACGTCCGTACTGGAGCACGGCTCCCATGACGAACCTGCTCAGCAGCACCAGGAAGAAGAGGTACACCAACAGATAGATAATCTGAAACACGATCGACAGCACGTCCGGCGGATCCCTCGTTCGGGTCAACTCTGGGCGAAGAACCCGCCCTCAGCGATCTTGGCCTTGTCTTCTGCGGTGACCTGGACGTTCGCCGGAGAGAGCAGGAAAACCCGGTTGGTCACGCGCTCGATCGTACCCCGCAGACCGAACGCCAGACCCGCCGCGAAGTCGACGAGCCTGCGAGCGTCCGACTCGTCCATCTCGGTGAGGTTGATGATCACCGGGACGCCGTCGCGGAAGTGCTCGCCGATCGTCCGCGCTTCCCGGTACGTGGTCGGGTGCAGCGTGGTGATCTGGTACCGCTGCTCCTCCTCGATCGGGCGCTTGTGCACCTGCGGAACCGGCTGCGGCGCCAGTGCCAGATTCTCCCGGGTGGAGTACGTCAGCGCCGAGGACTGCTCGGGCGCCACCGAGGGCCGGGTGATGGAACGGACACTGGCCCGCTCGATCCGGTCGTCGTCGTCCCGGTCCATCTCGGCACGCACCGAGGAGACCCGGTCGCTGAGCCGACTGCTGCGCTCGGACCGCTCGGAGCGGTCGGACCGCTCAGCGCGCTCGGACCGCTCGGGCCGTTCCCGGTCGGGACGCGACCGCGGCACCGCCCGCTCCTCCTCGACCTCTTCGTCCTCGAAGCCGCCGTCGGAGTACCGGTCACCGGAGGAGTAGCGGTCCCGGTCCCGATCCCGGGTCGACCGGTAGGAGCGCTCCTGGTAACCCCGCTCCTCGTAGTCGCGCTCGTCCTCTTCCTCGGCCAGCCCCAGCCAGACGGCCGCCTTACGGAAAGTACTCATGCCCCCACCTCCGTCCGCTGTTGCGGCCCGCGCCCCCCTGGCGTGCCGCGTCCCCCCTGGCGAGCCGGACACCTGGTCCGATTCGGACCTGTGACCTGCTGCGACGCTGCGTCGTCAGACGCAACGGCCGCCGGCGGTGGCGCGTCGCGCAAAACAACACCTATGTAGTTTGCTGCCCGCCGCAAGGCTACCGCAGCGAGTTTCGCATCCCGAGTAAAGATGTACCGATCCGTACGTGTGTCGCCCCGTGCAGAACGGCCGCTTCCAGGTCGCCGCTCATCCCCGCGGAGACCGTGGTGGCGCCCGGATGCGCCGTGGTCAGACGACCGGCCAGTTCGGCCAGTCGCTCGAAAGCCCGCCCGGCCTCCCACCCCAGTGGAGCGACGGCCATCAGCCCGCCCAGCCGCAGACCGTCCGATGAGGCCACCGCGTCGGTCACCCGCCAGAGGTCGTCGCCGGCCGCACCGCCGCGGTCCGGGTCGCCGTCCAGGCTCACCTGGACCAGCACCTCGAGGGGTTCGTCGCGGACCGCGGCCACGGCCCGGTCCAGCGCGGTGGTCAGGCGCAGCGAGTCCACGGACTCGATCACGTCGGCGTACGTGGCAACCGACTTCGCCTTGTTGCGTTGCAGCTGGCCGACGAAGTGCCAGCGCAGGCGGACGCCCGCGGCGCGCGCCTCGGCGGCTTTGGCGGCCGCCTCCTGGTCCTTGTTCTCGGCGACGTCGAGGACGCCGAGCCCGGCGAGCAGCAGCACGTCGCTCGCCGGGTACGTCTTGGTCACCGCGGTCAGGGTGACCGCCTCCGGCGGCCGCCCGGCCGCCACGCAGGCACGCTCGATCCTGTCGCGTACCTGCCGGAGGTTGGCGGTGAGCTCGGCCCGCCGCCCGTCGTCACTCGTCTGATCAGTCATGAGCCAGGAACGCGGTCAGGAACCGTTCTTCAGGAAGTCCGGCACGTCCACGTCGTCGAAGAGGACGTGCTTGCGCGGCGTCGGCGTGGCCGGTGCCGGCGTGGACTGGTGCGGGGTCAGCGACGTCGACGAGATCGGCGACGGCGAGTTGCTGCTCTGGTGCGACTGCACCGGAGGGTGCACCTTGCTGCGCATCGGCTCGGCCGGCTTGTACGAGGGCGAACCCCCGTCGAACCCGGCCGCGATCACGGTCACCCGCACCTCATCGCCGAGCGCGTCGTCGATGACCGCGCCGAAGATGATGTTCGCGTCCGGGTGTGCCGCGTCGGTGACCAGCTGTGCCGCGTCATTGATCTCGAACAGGCCCAGGTCGGAGCCACCGGCGATGGAGAGCAGCACGCCGCGCGCACCGTCCATGCTCTGCTCCAGCAGCGGGCTGGAGATGGCCCGCTCGGCCGCCTCGACCGCGCGGTTGTCGCCGCGCGCACTGCCGATGCCCATGAGCGCGCTGCCCGCGTTGCTCATCACGCTCTTGACGTCGGCGAAGTCCAGGTTGATCAGACCCGGGGTGGTGATCAGGTCGGTGATGCCCTGAACACCGGAGAGCAGCACCTGGTCGGCCTGACGGAACGCGTCCATCATGCTGATCCCGCGGTCGCCGAGTGCGAGCAGCCGGTCGTTCGGGATCACGATCAGGGTGTCGCACTGGTTGCGCAGCTCGTCGATGCCGGTCTCGGCCTGGACCTGACGCCGCTTGCCCTCGAACGAGAACGGGCGGGTCACCACGCCGATGGTCAGCGCGCCGAGCTTGCGGGCGATGTTGGCCACCACCGGCGCACCGCCGGTGCCGGTGCCGCCGCCCTCGCCACACGTCACGAAGACCATGTCGGCCCCCTTGAGGACCTCCTCGATCTCGTCGCGGTGGTCCTCGGCGGCGTTCTTGCCGACCTCGGGCTGGGCGCCGGCGCCCAGTCCACGGGTCAGTTCCCGGCCGACGTCGAGCTTGACGTCGGCGTCGCTCATCAGCAGGGCCTGGGCATCGGTGTTGATCGCGATGAACTCGACGCCTTTGAGCCCAACCTCGATCATGCGGTTCACGGCGTTCACGCCGCCGCCGCCGATGCCTACGACCTTGATGACCGCAAGGTAGTTGTGCGGAGGTGTCATCGGGCTCAGCCTTCCCTTCCGGGGTTGGCGAATGTCGAGGGCCCCTGCGGTTCCAAGGCGGAACCGCACTTCGACATCCACTGCCGTGCAAGGGAGGGCGAGGAAACCCTCACCCTCTACTAGAGGTTTAGAGTTATGTCAACTACTCAAACCTCTCGACGCAACGTATGCGGACATCGCGCCCCAGCCAAAGAACCGGGACGGCGTGTCGCGTCCGCTTACGAGGTGAGTATGCGAGTCACCCGTAACCTCGACGGTAATATTCCGTTCGTACGTTTTTGTCGGTTTAGCCAAATCGTCACCGAATGGTCACGATCGGTTGCGCGCTGACGTCGATCTCGTTGCCCTTGCGCTTCAGCAACGCCAAGGTCACCTTGCTCTTCTGCTCGCTCGCGGTGTCGTCGCCCCAGATCACCACGCGACCCTTGCGCAACTCCAGCCGGATCTGCACCGGCGAGGCCACCGAGATGGCCACCAGCTGCTCGCGCAGATCGTCGGTGAGCGCGTCCAGCACGGTCAGCGCCGAGCCGGTGCTCGGGTCACCCGGGCCGGGCGTCGCCAGGCGGGCCAGCGGCAGACCGGCCGGCGCCGTGGCGACCGCCCGGAACGGCACACCGTCGTCGTCGATCAGGGTGAACTGGTCGCGGACCGGCACGGCGGCCACCGCGACCCGCTCGACCACCTCGATCCGCAGGGTGGACGGCCAGCTCCGGGTAACCGTCACCCGGTCCACCGGCGCCAGGCCGCGCACCCGGGCCTCGACGTCGTCCAGGTCGACCCGGGCCAGCGGACGGTCGGCCGGCACCGCGGCCGCGGCACGCACCTGCTCCTGGTCGAGCACCTGGGCACCGGCCACGTCGACGGTCTTCACGCCGAACACCGAGGTGCCGTAGAACAGCCAGACCAGGCCGGTGGCCACCAGCAGCACGCCGGCCCCGGCCAGCCAGGGCAATGCGGCCTGCAGCTTGCGCTGCCGGGCCCGGGCCATGAACCGGCGCGCGGACGGCGGCACCGCGTCGGTGTCCGCCCGCACCAGCCGCCAGTTGCGTGTGCCCGAGCCCGCCACGGATCAGCCCGCGAGATCCGGCCGGAGGTCCGCGTCGGTGAGCGCGGCCAGCAGCTCGTCGCCCATCAGCGAGATCGGCGGCGCGCCCATCGTCACCACCACGTCGCCGGGGCGGCTGCGGCGGACCACCTCGGCCGGCACGTCGGCCCAGTCCGGCACGAAGACCTTGCGGTCGGCGGGCAGGTCGATCGCGGCGGTCAGGGCGAGACCGCCCTCGCCCGGTCCGCGGGTCTCCCCCGGGCCGAACACCTCCATCACGATCACCTGGTCCGCGACGGCCAGCCCCTCGGCCAGCTCGGCCTGCAGGTCCCGGGTCCGGTAGACCCGGTACGGCTGGAAGACCACCAGCAGGCGGCCGTCCCCGGCCACCTCGCGCAGCGTGCGCAGCGCGGCCATCACCGAGGTCGGGTGGTACGCGTACTCGTCGTAGACCCGGACGCCGGCCGCGATGCCCTTGCGCTCGAAGCGACGGCGCACACCGGGGAACGACTCCAGCGCCTCGCGGATCTTGTCCAGCGGCACGCCCAGCTTGAGCGCGGTGAGCACGGTCGCGGCGCTGTTCAGGCCCATCAGCCGGCCGGGCATCGCGAGCTTCAGGTCACCCAGCGACTCGCCGTGCAGCTCCGCGGAGTACCGCACCCCGCTGACCGTCGACACCACGTCGCTGATCCGCAGGTCGGCGCCCTCGGACTCGCCGTACGTGTAAACCGTCTTGCCCGCGGCCCGCAGCCCGGCGATCAGCTCGTCGGTGCCGGGGCCGTCCGCGCAGGTCACCACGAACCCGTCGGCCAGCCCGCCGAACTGGAGGAAGCCCGCCTTGAGCGTCTCCAGGTCACCCCAGTTGTTGAGGTGGTCACCCTCGATGTTCGTGATGATCGCGACGTGCGGCCGGTAGATCAGGAACGACCGGTCGTGCTCGTCCGCCTCGGCCACGAAGTGCGGGCCGGTGCCGTGGTGGCCGTTGGAGCCGGCCGCGGACATCTCCCCGCCGATCACGAAGGACGGGTCCTGCCCGGCGTGCTGCAGGATCACCGTCATGATCGACGTGGTGGTGGTCTTGCCGTGGGTGCCGGCCACCGCGATGGTCTGCCGGCCGGTCATCGCCGCGGCGAGCGCCTCGGAGCGGTGCAGGACCCGCAGGCCCCGCCGGCGCGCCTCGACCATCTCCACGTGATCGGCCGGGATCGCGGTGGAGTAGACGACCGTGTCCACGCCGTCGAGGTTCGACGGCACGTGCGCCATGTGCACCGTCCCGCCGAGCGCGCGCAGCGCCGCCAGGGCCGGCCACTCGCGCAGCTCGCTGCCGGAGACCGGTACGCCCCGGGTCAGCAGGAGCCGGGCCAGGCCGGCCATGCCGACCCCGCCGATCCCGATCAGATGCACGCTGCCGAGGTCCTCGGCGGTCATCTCACCGGCTGGCGTCAACTCCGCCGTGTTCACCACTTAACTCCCTCGGTCACTGTGTTGACGGCGTTCATCGGCCGGCCGCTTCCAGGACGAACCGCAAGAGCTGCTCGTCACCGTCACGACGGCCGTACTGCGCCGCGGCGTGGCCCATGGCGGCCAGCCGCTGCCGGTCCCGGGCCAGCGGGATGATGTTCCGCTCGATCCAGTCCGGGGTCAGCTCACTGTTGTCGACAAGCATGCCGCCGCCGTTCTCCACCACCGGCAGCGCGTTGCGGCGCTGCTCCTGGTTGCTGAACGGGTACGGCACGTAGACCGCCGGCATGCCGAGCGCGGTGGTCTCGGCCACCGTGATCGCCCCGCCCCGGCAGAGCATCAGGTCGGCGGCAGCGTATCCGAGCTGCATGTCCGACAGGTAGGGCACGACGACATACGGCACCGGCAGGTCGCCCGGCACCTCGAACGGGTCGTTGCGCCCGCCCTGCACGTGCAGCACCTGGATGCCGGCGTGTGCCAGCCGCTTGGCCGCCGCGGCCACCGCCAGGTTGATCGTCCGCGCGCCGGACGAGCCGCCGGAGACGAACAGCACCGGCAGGTCCGGGCGCAGCCCGAAGTGGTAGAGCGCCTGCGGGCGCAGCGCCGGGCGGTCCATCTGGGTGATCCCGGTCCGCAGCGGCACGCCGACCAGGCGCGCGTTGCGCAGCGACTCGGCCTGCTCCAGCTGGTGCGGGAAACCGACGGCGATCCGTTTGGTGAACTTCATGCCCATCCGGTTGGCGACCCCCGGCGGCACGTTCACCTCGTGGATCACGATCGGCAGCTCCCGGCGCCAGGCGGCCAGGTAGGCCGGGGTCGAGACGTAACCGCCGAACCCGACGACCACCTCGGCCTGCACCTCGTCGATGATCTCACCGGCGGCGGCCGCGGACTTGTACATCCGGTCCGGGGTACGCAGCAGGTCCAGGTTCAGCGACCGGGGCAGCTGGTAGGCCGGGATCACCCGCAGGTCGTAGCCGGCCGCCGGGATGAGCTGGTTCTCCATCCCCTTGGGGCTGCCCAGCGTCGTGATCCGGATCTGCGGGAAATGGCGTCGCAGAGCGTCGGCGAAGGCCAGCAGCGGATAGATGTGACCACCGGTGCCTCCTCCGGCGAGCACGACCGACCGCAGCGGAACCATCACCGTCTCCTCTCCGTTCCTACCGTTTCGCCCGCCACCCTAGAGCGGGCTAGAGACGGTCCTTCGTCCCACCCACGGATGACCGGGAACCCGGCTTCTTCGGGGCCGGCGGACGCGGCTGGACCGGCCGCCGCGGCGGGGGAAGCGGCGGCAGCGGGGCCCAGACTAGTCGCACCCATCGAGGCGTCGGACGAGCGTTCAGGGCACGCGCCGCGTCCGGCTCCGCGCGGGCGAACGAGGCGAGCATGCCGATCGCCGCCATCGCCACGACGAGGGCACTGCCACCTGCGGAGATGAACGGTAGCGGAAGTCCGGTGATGGGCAGCAGACCGACCACCCCGCCCATGTTGATCACGGCCTGGGCGACCAGCCAGGTGGTGATCGCGGCGGCCGCGAGGCGGCGGAACGGGTCGGTGGACCGGCGGGCGATCCGGAACCCGGTGTACGCCAGCACCGAGAACAGCGCCAGCACCACCGTGCAGCCGACCACGCCGAGCTCCTCGGCCACGATCGCGTAGATGAAGTCGTTCTCCGCCTCGGGCACCCAGCCCCACTTCAGCGCGCCCTTGCCCAGCCCGACCCCGAACCAGCCGCCCTCGAAGATCGCCGAGCGACCCTGGATGAGCTGGTAGCAGACCCCGCCCGGGTCGCACTTCTCCAACGGCGTGAGGAACGCGGTGAGGCGCTGCACGCGGTAGTTCTCGGCGCCGTCCGTGCCGGAGCCGGCGCCCCGGGACGCGGCCGCGATCAGCAGGCCGATGCCGGTCAGCCCGAGCACGCCCAGCGCGCCGAACACCCGCAGGCGCACCCCGGCCGCCCAGAGCAGGCCGACGGTCAGCGCCAGCAGCACCAGCATGGTGCCCACGTCGTTGTAGCCGACCAGGACGAAGAGCAGGCCGATCACCGGGAAGAGCGGCATGGCCAGCTCGCGCCAGTGCCCCAGGGCCGGGCCCTTGCGGGCGATCACGTCGGCGCCCCACAGCACCAGGCCGAGCTTGGCCACCTCGGAGGGCTGGATGCTGACGCCACCGAAGGAGAGCGAGAGCAGGCTGACCGAGATCGGACCGACCTGCGCGTTCTTCAGCGGGCCGACCCCCTTGATCACGACGACCAGGTTGAGGAAGGCGAGCAGCAGGATGGCCGCGCCGAGCACGTACTTGGCCAGGGCGCGCAGGGTGACCGCGGGCAGCCGCTGGCAGATCCAGAAGGCGACCAGGCCGAGCAGGGCGTACACCGCCTGGCTGGAGATCGCCGAGAACGCGTTGCCGTTCGCCGCGTACGCCTTCACGCTGGTCGCCGAGAAGACCATGGTCAACCCGATCAGCAGCAGCAGGCCGGCGCTCGCGATCAGCAGGTAGTACGACGAGAGCGGACGGGCCAGCAACCCGTGCACGGCGGGCAGGAACTGCCGGCTCAGTGACGGGCGGTCCTTCTCGGTACGGTCGTCCGCCATGCCCTCATCATCGTCCGGACGACACGCCATCGACGCACACGTCGATGGCGTGTCGCATGAGAGTTACCCCATGATCGGGACGGGTCCTAACCCATGACCGCCAGGTGGTCGCTGTAGAACAGGCCCAGGCCGATCGCGGCGCAGATGCCCGCGATGATCCAGAACCGCACCACGATGTTGACCTCGCTCCAGCCGGCCAGCTCGAAGTGGTGCTGCAGCGGCGACATCCGGAACACCCGCTTACCGGTGGTCTTGAACGAGATGATCTGGATCACCACGGACATCGTGACGATCACGAACAGGCCGCCGATGATGACCGAGAGCAGCGTGGTCCGGGTGGCCACGGCGAGGCCGCCGATCAGGCCGCCCAGGCCGAGCGCGCCGGTGTCGCCCATGAAGATCCGGGCCGGGTTGGTGTTCCACCAGAGGAAGCCGACGCAGGCCGCGGCGGCCGCCGCCGCGATCAGCGCGATCTCCAGGGGGTCGCGGACCTGATAACAGTGTTCCTGGGTGAGCTGGTTGGTGAGCCGGTAGTTGTCGTCACCGCACCAGTGCCGGTACTGCCAGAAGCCGATCAGCGAGTACGCGCCGAGGACCAGGATCGAGGCACCGGTGGCCAGGCCGTCCAGGCCGTCGGTCAGGTTCACGCCGTTCGACATCGCCATGATCACGAAGACGAAGACCATCACCGAGCCGACCTTGCCGACGTCCAGCCAGCTCACGTCCCGGATGAACGAGATGTGCTCGCTGACCACGGTCTCGCCGTTGGTGCTCGGGAAGTAGAGCGCGGCGATGCCGAAGCCGGTGCCGACCAGCAGCTGGCCGAGCAGCTTGCCCTTGGCGGAGAGGCCGTCCGAGTTGCGCTTGCGGATCTTCAGGAAGTCGTCCATGAAGCCGACCGCGCCGCAGAACACGAACAGCCCGAGCAGGACCAGGGCGGTCATGGTCGGCCGCTCCTGGGCGATCTGCCGCTCCGGAAGCGTGGTCAGGGCGAGGTGCCCGGCCACGTAGGCGAAGACCGTGGCGATGATGAAGGCCACCCCGCCCATGGTCGGGGTGCCCTTCTTGCCCATGTGGGAAGCGGGGCCGAGGGTCCGGATCGGCTGTCCGGCCTTGAGCGCCGAGAAGACCCGGATCGCGATCGGGGTGCCGAAGAGCGAGATGAGAAAGGCGACCGCGGCCGCGACGATGACTGCCCTCACGTGGGCTGAACCTCCTCGGAACGCCGCAGCCAGTCGGCGACGTCCCATGTGCGGTACCGGGAACCCTTGACCAGCACGACGTCGTCGGCGCGCAGGTCATCGTGCAGAATCGCGATCGCGGCGGCCTGGTCGGCGGCGAGCCGGGCGGTGCCCCGCCACGCGCCCACCTCCGCGGCGCCGTCCAGGATCGGGCGGGCGTCGTCCGCCACCGCGATCAGCCGGTCCACACCGAGCTCGGCGGCCAGGCGGCCCACCTCGGCGTGACCGGACACTTCGTGGTCGCCCAGCTCGGCCATGTAGCCGAGCACGGCCGTGGTGCGTTTGCCGGCGCCCATCGCGGCCAGCGCGTGCAGCGCCGCGGCGGTCGACGACGGGTTGGCGTTGTAGGAGTCGTCGATGACCGTCACGCCGTCCGGCCGCGCGAACACGTCCATCCGCCGGCCGGAGACGATGCCGACCTCACCGAGCGCGGTGACCAGCTCGTCGAAGGGCAGTCCGGCGGTCAGCGCGACCGCTGCGGCCGCCAGGCTGTTGGCCACCTGATGCCGCCCGGCGACGTTCAGGTGGACGGTCCCCACCGAAGACCCGTTTTTCAGTACGTACGACGCGCGCCCGGCGGCATCCACCGCGACCTCGCTCGCCCGCAGCTCGGCCCCCTCGGCCTCACCGACCAGCAGCACCCGCGCGCCGGTCCGCGGCGCCATCCCGGCCACCAGCGGGTCGTCGGCGTTGAGCACCGCGACACCGGACTCCGGCAGCGCCTCGACCAGCTCGCCCTTGGCCAGCGCGGTGCCCTCCACCGACCCGAACTCGCCGATGTGTGCCGCACCGATGTTCAGCACCACCCCGATCGACGGCCGGGCGATCCCGGTCAGGTACCGCAGGTGCCCGACCCCCCGGGCGCCCATCTCCAGCACCAGGAACCGGGTCTTCTCACCGGCCTGCAGCACCGTGTACGGGAAGCCCAGCTCGTTGTTGAGCGACCCGGGCAGCGCCACGGTCGGGCCCAGCCGGGACAGCAGCTGCCCGATGTAGTCCTTCGTCGTCGTCTTGCCCGAGGAGCCGGTCAGCCCGACCACGGTCAGCTCCGGCAGCCGCCCGAGCACCTCGTGTGCCAGTTTCGCCAGCGCGTCCAGCTGGTCGGCGACCACGATCCCGGGCACGCCCGCGTCGCGGGTGCCGAGCACGCCGGCCGCTCCGGCGCCGACCACGGCCGGGCCGAAGTCGTGGCCGTCCTGCTTCTCACCGGCGAACGCCACGAACAGGCCACCGGGTCCGACCTTGCGGGAGTCGTACTCGACGCCCCCGCTGACCGTCTCCGAGCCGTCGCTGTTGACCAGCCGGCCACCGGTGATCGCGGCGATCTCGCCGAGCGAAAGGTTGATCATGCGGGTCCCTTCAGAGCGGCGGCCAGTTCCACCCGGTCGTCGAACGGCAACACCTGGCCGTTCACCTCCTGACCCTGCTCGTTGCCCTTGCCGAGCACGGCGATCACGTCACCCGGGCCGGCCAGGCGGACCGCCTCGTCGATCGCGGCGCGCCGGCCGGCCACCTCGATCACCTTGGCCGCCGTGTGCGCGTGTTCGGCGCCCTGGCGCACTGCCGCCCGTACGAAATCGGGGTCTTCGGTCCTGGGGTTGTCGTCCGTGATGATCACCAAGTCGGCGCCCTGGGCCGCAGCCTCGCCCATCAGCGGCCGTTTGCCCTTGTCCCGGTCGCCGCCGGCGCCGAGCACGCAGATCAGCCGCCCGCCCCGGGCGGTGGCCAGTTCGCGCAGCGCGGCCAGCGCCGCCACGATCGCGTTCGGCTTGTGCGCGTAGTCGACCACGCCGAGCACCGGGCTCTCGGCCGGCACCAGTTCGAGCCGGCCCGGCACGCCGCGGCACTCACGCACCCCGGTCCCGGCCACCGCGGGGTCGATACCCACCCCGACCAGCAGCGCGATCGCCAGCAGGGCGTTCGCCACGTTGTGCAGGCCGGGCAGGGCCACCCCGGTCTCGACGGCGACACCGTCCGGCCCGTGCGCGACGAACCGCTGCCCGAAGTCGGACGGGCGCAGGTCCGAGGCCCACCAGGTGGCGGCGGTGTCCCCGGCCGCGGAATAGCTGATCGTTTCCGGACGGAAGAGCGGGCGCAGCGCCGGGTCGTCGAAGTTCAGGACCTCGACGAGCGAGCGGCCGTCGAAGAGCCGCGCCTTCGCCGCGAAGTACTCCTCCGACGTCGGGTGGAAGTCCAGGTGGTCCTGGCCGAAGTTGGTGTACCCGCCGGCTGCGAACCGGATCCCGTCGGCCCGGCCCATCACCAGCGCGTGGCTGGAGACCTCCATGACCACCGCGGTCACCCCGCGCTCCAGGCCGGCGGCCAGGATCGCCTGCAGATCGGTGGCCTCGGGCGTGGTCCGGACGCTCTTCACCACGAAGTCGCCGAGCCGGGTCTCCACCGTGCCGACCAGCCCGGTGACCCGGCCGGCGGCCCGCAGACCCGCCTCGACCAGGTACGACGTCGAGGTCTTCCCGGCCGTGCCGGTTATCCCGATCATGGTGAGGCGCCGGGACGGCTCGCCGTAGATCGCCGAGGCGGCCGCGCCGAGCACCGCCCGCGGATCGTCGGCGACGAGCACCGGCAACCCGGCGGCGAGCGCGGCCTCCCGACCGGCCGGGTCGGTCAGCACCGCCACCGCTCCGGCCTGTGCCGCCGCGGCGGCGAACTCGGCGCCGTGCCGGTTCGCGCCGGGCAGCGCCGCGTAGAGATCTCCGGGGCGCACCGCGCCGCTACTGTGAGTGACCCCCGTGACGTCGATGTCATCGCCGTGCAGCGCAGCCGGAAGCAACTCGGCGAGCTGCCTCAACGAAAACGACGCGACGGACTCAGGTCGTGGAATGCCGGACACGGCGTCAGACCCTACCCGGTTGGTCAGGTGTTCCTGTCAACGCCATGCGACCTGAATTCATCCATGGATCTTGAAGGTCGGCGGTTTCGTCGTCGACGGTGGCACAAAGTAATGGGAAAGCGTGTAGGACATCATCTGGGCGAAAGCCGGGGCGGCGACCTCGCCGCCGGTGCCCTTCGCGACATCCATCGAGATCGCGATGACGTACCGCGGGTTCTCGGCCGGCGCCATGCCGACGAACGAGCTGGCGTTGTGACTGGTGTACTGCCCGTCGACGACCATCTTGCCGGTGCCGGTCTTGCCGGCCACCCGATAACCCTGCACCTGCGCCTTGGTGCCGGTGCCCTCGTTGTCCTCGACCACCGCCTCCATCATGGTGCGCAGCTCCGAGGCGACCTCGGCGTCCAGCACCCGGTGGGTCTCCGACGGGGCGACCGGGGTCTCCTTGTCGTCGATCCCGGAGACCGTCGACTTGATCAGGTGCGGCTGGATGTAGACGCCGTCGTTGGCGATCGCGCCGTACCCGGCGGCCATCTGCACCAGGGTCGCCGAGACACTGTGCCCGATCGGCACCGACCCGTACGCCGAGCCGCTCCAGTCCTCCGGCTTCAGCAGCATGCCCTCGGCCTCGGCCGGCATGCCCTCGCCGGTCGCGTGGCCCAGCCCGAACTTCTGCTGGTACTCGTAGAGCTTCTCCTTGCCGAGCTTCTCGCCGATCAGGATCGTGCCCACGTTCGACGAGTAGGCCAGCACCCCGGCCATGGTCAGCTTGGTGCCCTTCTTCTGCGGGTGACCGTCGTTGAAGGGCACTCCGCCGCGGACGATCGACGGGGCGACCGTCTGCGTCGACTCCGGCGTGATCAGGCCCTCCTGCAGGGCCGCGCCGAGCACGAACGCCTTGTGGCTGGAGCCCGGGTCGGTGACCACACTGGTCGGCACGTCGATCCGGTCGGAGGCGTCGGCCTTCAGCGGCTGGGCGGCGTTGTAGTACGGGTAACTCGCCTGCGCCAGCACCTCGCCGGTCTTCACGTCCAGGATCACCGCGCCGGCCACCGTGGCGTTGTTGCGCTTCGCCTCGGCGTCCAGGATCTGCTGCGCCTGGTACTGCACCCAGCGGTCGATGGTGAGCTTCAGCGAGCTGCCCGGCTTGGCCGGGGTGTTCAGCTCGTACCCGCCGGTGATCGGGATGTTCAGCGAGTTGCCCTTGCCGGTCTCGAAGACCCGCTTGCCGTCGGTGCCGTGCAGCAGGTCGTCGTAGCGCGCCTCGAGACCCTCCAGGCCGTGCCCGTCCGAGCTGGTGAAGCCGATCAGGTTCGCGGCCAGGTCCCGGCCGGGCACGTCGCGCCGCTCGTCGCTGTGGGTGTAGATGCCGGGCAGCTCCATCGCCTTGATCTTGTTGGCGACCGAGATGTCCACCCCGCGGGCCAGGTAGCGGAACCGCAGCCAGGTGCCGAACGACTGCTTGCGCTGCATGTTCTCGGCGAGCTCGGAGGCCGGCACGCCGACCAGCGGGGACAGCTTGGCGGCCGTCCCGGCGACATCCTCGCGCAGCTTCTCGTTCTCCGGGTCGGCGTAGATGTACCGCGCCTCGACGCTGTTCGCCAGGATCGCGCCGCTGCGGTCCAGGATCGCGCCGCGCGCGGCCGGCAGCTCCACCGTGCTGAGCCGCTTCTCGCGCAGCTTGACCAGGCTCTCCACCTCGGCCGGCGACGTGCCCACCTGCAGCACCACCAGCCGGATCCCGATCATCGTGAACAGCGACAGCGCCAGGACCGTGCCGAGGCGCAGACGGCGGCTGCTGTTCGCGAGCTTGGGCGGCTCGGCGGGCACCGGCCGCGGCCTGCGGGCCGATTCCCGGACCGGGCCACGCCCCTGCCCCCCGGTCACCCGCCGCCGTGGTCCGGGTTCTTCCTTTCCGGTACGACGTGAGGACGTCCGGGACGGCTCCGGCGTACGGCGTACGCGCTCGTCGTCACGCTCCACGGACCGCCGGTCGCGCAGATCGCGCTCCCGCCCCGCGGCCTCGCGGGGTTCCCTGGTCCGGCCGGCGGCCTCGCGCGGCGCCCGGCCCCGGCCCGCACCCTCCCGGCTCCTACCGGCCGCCTCACGGGGCTCGCGGGGCTCCCGGCTCGTCGCGCCGGCCTCCCCGGACTCCCGGCTCGTGGCCGGCGGCTCGGTCGTGCGCCCGCCGCGCTGACGCGCCCGCGGCGTGCTCTCGCCGTCCTCGACCACCTGCAGCGCGGGCCGGAACGGATCACCGGTGTTGCGCCCGGTCCGCGGCGACCGGCCGCGCTCGGCCACCGTGCGCCCGCGCGGCGTGTACGCCCGCGCCTCGCCGATGCTGGAGAAGCCGCGCCGCTCGGTGCGCTCGGCGTCCTCGGTCCCCTCGGCGGGGACGGCACGGGACGCACCGCGCCGGGGCGGAGTGCCCCGGCGCGGTGTCTCGTCATCGGCTCGCGGCGACACGGCCTACTGCCCCGTTCCCACAGCGTTCTGGTCGGCGGCGGCCGGATCAGCCCCGGCCCCGGTCGTGGCGCCACCGGTGGTCAGCGAGTCCTGCGCGGTCGGCGCGGTCTGTCCCTGGCCCGGCCGGGGCGTACCGATGTACTTGCCGTCCGGCAGCCGGATCTTGGCCGGGGCACCGGCCGGCACCAGGCCCAGCTGGCGCGCGGCGGCCTCCAGGTTGCCCGGGCCGGACACCTGGATCAGCTGCTGCTCCAGCTCCTGCTGCTGTTCGTCCAGACTGGTCTGGTTCTCGCGCAGCGCGTCGAGCCGGAACGACTGCTCCATGGTCTTCGTGTTGATCAGCAGGATGCCCACCACGCCGACCAGCACCAGCGCGATCACGCCGGCCGCGAACGTCGGCCGCGGCGCCCGGATCGGCAGCGGCGGCGCCACCCGCAGGCGCGGCAGGAACGGCAGCGAGATCCCGTCCGTCTTCAGCTGCTTGGCGGCAGTGCCGTCGACCTCGATCACCGTCTCGGGCTGCTCGCGACCCTCGTCGCCGCGCATCCCGGATCGGCGCGTGTCGGATCGCCCGCCGGACTGGCGCACCCCCCGGGCGCCACCCCCCGCGACCTCGGCATCGCGGCTCGCCCCACGCCCACGTTCCCCCGGACGGCCCCCCGACCGCGGCGCGTTGCTTCGCTCGCTCATGCTTCCCCCTCCCCCTCCTGGTTCGCCCCCGGGCGTATCCGCCCTTGTCCCCCGTGCGTTGTATCCCGGTGTCGCCCTTGTCCCTCTCGGGTGAAAGCAGTCACCGTGTCCGTTCGCGTGCGGACCGTGGCGCCTGCTTGCCCGTAACCCCCTGCTCGCTAATCCGTTCCACCGCGCGCAATTTCACCGAAGCCGCGCGCGGGTTCTCCGCCACCTCCGCCTCGCTGGGCAACTCCGACCCCCGGGTCAGCAGCCGCAGCGTCGGACCGGTACCGGGAAGCTCGACCGGCAGGTCGATCGGCCCGGTGCTGCGCGACCTCGCGGTGAGGGCGCGCTTCACGATCCTGTCCTCCAGAGATTGATAACTCATCACCACAAGTCGCCCGCCGGGCGACAACGCGTCCAAAGCCGCCGGGACAGCGGATTCGAGCACCGCCAGCTCGCCGTTGACCTCAATGCGTAGTGCTTGGAAGGACCTTTTCGCGGGATTTCCACCCGTTCGGCGCGCGGCGGCCGGGATCGCTTCCTTGATCAGGTCGGCCAGCTTGGACGTCGAGACGATCCGCGCCTTGGCCCGCTCCTTGACGATCGACGAGACCACCCGGGTCGCGAACTTCTCCTCGCCGTACTGCCGGAGGATCCGCACCAGCTCGCCCGGCTCGTACGAGTTGACCACCTCTTCCGCGGTGATCCCCTGCGACTGGTCCATCCGCATGTCCAGCGGGGCGTCCTGCGCGTACGCGAACCCGCGGTCCGCCTCGTCCAGCTGCAGCGAGGAGACACCGAGGTCGAACAACCCGCTGTCGATCGCCGGGATCCTCAGCTCGGTCAGCACCCGGGGCAGCTCGTGGTAGACCGCGTGCACCAGGTGGATCCGCTCGGCGAACCGGGACAGCCGGTGCCGCGAGTGGGCCAGCGCCTCGGTGTCCCGGTCCAGTCCGATCAGGACGGCCTCGGGGTACCGCTCCAGCACCGCCTCGGCGTGGCCACCCAGGCCCAGCGTGAAGTCGACGTGCACGGCGCCGGGCCGGACGAGAGCCGGATCGAGCAGCTCGAGGCAGCGTTCCAGCAGTACCGGAACGTGCGCACCGCGCGGCTCCCCCATGACGACCCCCATAAAACCCACCCGTTCACGTCTCACCCGGTTGTTACCCGTGTTGCCTGCCGGCCGTTTCCGTACCGGCCCGGCCGCCCATCCGTACCGCCAGATCCCCATCCGCTCAGTCCCGCGCCGGTTTTACCCGGCCCCGGACACGCGCCTGGCGCCGGGGAAGAGGCGCCAGGAGCGGGAGCGGCTGGAGATCTCGCAGTACGGCAGCAGTGGCGTCCGGGCCGCACTCCCAGCGGCCCACCGAGTGCCACGCCTACAGTCCGCCGGGCAGCACCCCCTCCTCGATGTCGGCGAACTCTTGCTCGCTCGCCGAGAGGTAGTCGTCCCACGCCTGCTTGTCCCAGATCTCGACCCGGGTGCTGGCCCCGATCACCACGAGATCCCGGCCGAGACTCGCGTACTCCCGCAGATGTGCGGGGATGGTGACCCGGCCCTGCTTGTCGGGGACCTCGTCGTGTGCGCTGGCGAAGAACACCCGGCCGTACGCCCGGGCGGACTTGTTGGTCACCGGCGCCTCGCGCAGCTGACCCGCGATGCGCTGGAACTCCGGCATCGGGAACACGTAAAGACAGCGTTCCTGCCCCTTCGTGATCACGACACCTCCCGCCAGCTCGTCGCGGAACTTCGCCGGGAGGATCAGCCGGCCCTTCTCGTCGAGGCGAGGAGTGTGCGTGCCGAGAAACATCGGCCCCCACCCCTTTGCCGGGACGGCCGCTCCTTCGCGGAGGGAGTGGACCGTCTGTCAACTCGGGCCGGCAGGCTCCGGTTGAGTCCCTCGGTCCTGCCACTGTGCCCCACTCTACTCCACTTCCCTCCACCTGCAACCCGAAAGCGACCTTCCCAAAACCGTTTTCGCGGACGTAATCCCAGTTCACAGGCGGTGGGCCGGAGTGGAGGGCCGGAGCATGATCCACGAGGTCCGGTTTCCGACATCCAGCCCACGACGGTCGATAAGTCCACCCGAACTCACCCCCCACCCCCACCCGTGGAGCGAAGTGGAGCCCCCGAACCCCCTACCGGGGAGGAAAGTGGAGCCCCACCTGCCCCGAACCGGCAGCCCCCACTCGGGGCGCGGCGGCACTCCCCGCCTCCCGGCCCAGCGGCGCCGGCAGCCCCTCGCGGCCCAGCGGGGCCGGCAGCCCCTCGCGGCCCAACTGGGGCCAGCAGCCCCTCGCGGCCCAGCGCCCTCGCGGCCCAGCGCCCTCGCGGCCTCGCGGGCGGTAGCGGCGCGCGTCACCACCCCGGCTGGTCCTCACTGCCCTTTCCAGACCCCGATAGCGGCCACCAGGACCAGCCGACTGCCCTTGGCGAGCGCCCACGGTGAGTATCGCGGCCCAGATGACGACTGCCACCGCTCGTCGACCGAACCCAGTGAGTACCCACGACCGCAGCGCCGGGGAGCGCAGCCCGCGCGATGTTCCCGTCTCGGCGCGGCACCGGCGCGCCTCGCGGCCCCGGCTGGTGCTCACGGTCGGCTCGGCGCTCGTGAGACAGCCGTGAGCACCAGCCGGGCCGCGGGCAGGCGGGCAGGCGGGGCGGGGGACGGGAACGCCAGTGGGGCGCGGCCCGGAATCGGGTCGCGCCCCACTGGCGGTGTTTCCTTACTTACTAGGTGCTGTCGGGCAGCGGAGCACCCTCGGCACCGCCGAACGACCTAGCACCCTCGGCGCCGAGGGCTTTCCGGACACCCGCAGCACCGCGGGCGACCGAGCGCCGAGTCCACTGACCGTTCCCCGTGCCGGGGCACGGTCAGGCGACCAGCCGGCGCACGACGTAGTTGCTGCCGTAGATCTTGTGCTTGCCGACGCGGGCGCCGGTGTGCGGCGAGTCGTACATGTAGCCGCCGCCGGCGTAGATGCCGGCGTGGTAGCCGTACGAGCCCGACCGGAAGACGATCAGGTCGCCGACCTTCTTGTTGGACTTGCTGACCGACTTGCCGTAGTGCTGCTGCGAGTTGGCCTTGTGCGGCAGCTTCTTGCCGGCGGCCTTCTTGTAGACGTACAGCGTGTAGCCGGAGCAGTCGAACCGCTTGGGTCCGGCGGCCGCGAACTTGTACAGCGCGCCCTTGTGCTTCTTCGCCTCGGCGAGGATCTTAGCGCCACTGGCCTTGACCGTGACCTTGACGCCCTTGGTGGCCGCCTGGCTGTAGCCGGTCCCGGTGAAGAGCGTCCGGACGTACGCGGACGTCTTCGGCGCGGCCTTGAGAGTGACCGTCCCGTTGGCGTTGCGGACGGTCTCGGTGTCCCAGGTCACCCACTTGCCGTTGCGAAGTCCCTGCAAGCGGACGGTGCCCTTGGCGACCTTCCCGGTGTTCGGGTTGATGACCTTGGCGGTGACCTTGAGACTGGAGCCCCAGGGGAGCTTCCGGGTGCTGAGCTTGTTGCTCAGCCTGGGCTTCACCTTCACCGCCGCGGCGGTGGTGGTCGTGGTCACCGTGGTGGCGGCGACCGGCGTCGTGGTGGTGGCCGCCGAAGCGGGTGACGTGGCCACGAGCTGACCTGCACAGAGGCAGAGGCCCAGGGACAGTGCGACGGTACCGGCGCCGGACATGCGGCGGTTACGGCTCGAACTGTGTTGGTGCACGGTAAGGAGATCCCTCCGGCACGCCTGCGAGGTTAGCTGTCGGGTTCGGGCGGGAAGGTTGCCCGGCCGCTTTCGCGGCTTCACCCCAAGGCCCCCACCGATGGCGCCGCCGGTGTCGCGCGGCTCGGTACGGACCGGGTTTCTGGTTCCCCCGTCCCTGCCCCCGATTGCCTCGTCTGGTCGATCTGGTGTTGCGGCGTCGCACCCTCGGGATCGGGGCAGGGCTCGGCGTGAACCGTCCGGTGCGGCCGGCGAGCGGATGCCGCCGGCTGATCCTTGGTACCCGAACGAACCCATGATCGTCAGGTGCGATTCAGTTACACAAAGTGATTGGCACATCAGGCCCTGTCCAGTTTGTTACCTCCGCGAGACAAATGTCATCGCGCAGAGTGTTCAACCAAACACACTGCGTCGAGGAAAGCCGGTGAACCAGAACACATAAAAACTCAGGTGGTAACCCGTTCGTGACACCACCACGCCGGTCAGCGGCGCAAACGCAATAAGCCGTACGGGCGAAAGGGGTTCCGGGCCTTCCGGCAACTCGACGTCACCCTTGGTTCCGGTACCCTCGCTGCGTGACGGACGGGAAGATGCCCCTGCGGGCCATAGTCGCGACCACCGCGTCGAAGACGGCGGCCGCTCTCTCCAGGGCCGCGGGACGCGGCGACGGGTCGGTGATCGGCGGCTGGATCGGCCTCAAGATCGATCCGGACCTGCTGACCCACCTCGCCTCAGGGCGTGCCGTCGCCCTGGTGTCCGGCACCAACGGCAAAACCACCACCACCCGGCTCACCGCGGCCGCGGTCGGCGTGCTCGGCCGGGTGGCCACCAACTCGTTCGGCGCCAACATGCCCTCCGGGCACACCTCGGCGCTGGCCAAGGAGGGGCACACCCCGTTCGCGGTGCTGGAGGTGGACGAGCACTACCTGCCACAGGTGATCGAGGCCACCCGCCCCAAGGTGGTGGCGCTGCTCAACCTCTCCCGTGACCAGCTCGACCGGGCGAAGGAGGTGGCGATGATGGCGCAGCTGTGGAAGACCACGCTGGCTAGCCACCCCGACATCCGGGTGGTGGCCAACGCCGACGACCCGCTCGTCGTCTGGTCGGCGGCCGCCAGCACTCAGGTCACCTGGTTCAGCGCCGGCCAGCGCTGGCACGACGACTCGTTCGTCTGCCCGGAGAGCGGCCACCCGATCGAGCGCGCCAACGGCGACTGGTGGTGCTCCGGCTGCCCGCTGCGCCGCCCCCGCCCGCAGTGGGTGGTCGAGGAGGACGGCGTCATCGACCCCCGCGGCGACTGGCACCTGGTCAAGCTGCAGCTGCCCGGCAAGGTCAACCTCGGTAACGCGGCGACCGCGCTGGCCGTCGCCGGCGAATTCGGGGTGCGCCCGATCGAGGCGCTGCCCCGGCTCTCCCGGGTGTCGTCGATCGCCGGCCGCTACGCCCAGGTGGACCGGGACGGCCGCAACATCCGGCTGCTGCTCGCCAAGAACCCGGCGAGCTGGCTGGAGGCCTTCGACATGGCCGACCAGGCCCCCACCCTGCTCTCGATCAACGCCCGGGACCCCGACGGCCTGGACACCTCCTGGCTGTGGGACGTCGACTTCTCACCGCTGCGCGACCGTCCGGTGCTGATCACCGGCGACCGGGCGTTCGACCTGGCGGTCCGGCTCCAGGTGAACCAGGTGCCGTTCCGGCACGTAAACAGTTTTGACGAGGCGCTGGCGTCGGTGCCGCCGGGCCGCCTCGAGGTGATCGCCAACTACACGGCTTTCCAGGACATCCGGGCGGTGCTCGACCGTGTCAACTGAGTCCACCCGAGGCGGAACGACAGAGGGCAAGGCATGAACGACAGCACGCTGCGGATCGTCTGGATCTACCCCGATCTGCTGAGCACGTACGGCGACCGGGGCAACATGCTGATCCTGGCGCACCGGGCGGCCGCCCGCGGCATCCCGGTGGAGACCTACGAGGTCCGTTCCGACATGCAGATGCCGACCTCGGCCGACATCTACCTGATCGGTGGCGGCGAGGACGGCCCGCAGGCGCTGGCCGCCCAGCGCCTGATCACCGACGGCGGCCTGCACCGAGCGGTCAACCAGGGCGCCTCGGTCCTGGCCATCTGCGCGGGTTACCAACTGTTCGGCCACTCGTTCTTCGCCAAGGGGACAAAATGTGCGGGCCTCGGCCTGCTCGACATCTTCTCGGACCGGGGCGAGACCCGGGCGGTCGGCGAGCTGCGGGGCGACATCGACCCGCGACTCGGCCTGCCCCCGCTGACCGGTTTCGAGAACCACGGCGGCCGCACCCACCTGGGCCAACACGCCGCGCCGCTGGCCCGGGTCACCGGCGGCATCGGCAACGACGGCCAGACCGAGGGCGCCTGGGCCGGCAAGGTCATCGGGACGTATTCGCACGGTCCGGCGCTCGCTCGCAACCCAGCGATAGCCGATCTGCTACTGCGTTGGTCGACCGGCGCGGATAGGCTTGCGCCCCTCGACGACTCGTGGCCGGAGCGGCTGCGAGGCGAGCGGCTGGCCGCGGCGACCCCGGCCTGACCCTGAGGACCGGCGGCGGAGAGCACGGCCGGAAGACGACGACGAGCGCGGAATAGACCTGCACGACCTTGTCCAGAACCGACGACAGTTGGGGCGGTAGGCCTGCATGACCGACAAACCTGATCACCCCGTGTGCACCCTCGAGCGGGACCCTCAGGCTGCGGCGATCAGCCAGTCCGCCCCGGCCGTCGCGACGGACCTGGAGGCGCACGCGCCGATCAGCCGGAAGCGCCGGTTCGCCCGGCTCGGCCTGCTGGCCGCGGCGATCACCGGCCTCGCCGTCGCCGCCGCCACCCTCCCGCTGCGCGACATCGGTGACGCCGTGGTCGCACTCGGCCCCGGCGCGGCCGTCGCCGTCGCCGTACTGGGTGGTCTGCTCCTGTCGGTCCTGGTCCCGCGGACCGCGGTGACCGTCGCCTGCGGTGCCCTGCTGGGCGCCGCGACCGGTATGGTCGCCGCCCTGGCCGCCGCGGTGATCGCCGCGATCGCCACCTACTACGCGGGCCGCTGGGCCGGGCGCGGTGCGCTGCAGGCCAAGGCCGGTGGCCGGCTGGCCCGGCTGGACGGCTGGCTGAACCGCCGCGGGCTGGCCGCGGTGCTGCTGGTCCGCTTCCTCCCGCTGGCACCGTTCGGGCTGGTCGGCTACGCCTACGGCACCACCAGCGTGTGCCGCAAGCGCTACCTGCTCGGCACCACGATCGCCGCCATCCCGTCGACGGTCACCTACGCCGTGATCGGTGCCGCGGTCGCCTCCCCCGGCAAGATGAGCCCGGTCACCATGGCCCCCGCCGTGATCGGCTTCCTGCTCTCCACCGCGATCGTCCTGCGCTGGCGCCAGACCTCCCGCCGCGCCGCGGCTGCCGCGGTCGTCCCGGCCGCTGCCTGACCCCGCGCGTCCGGACCGCTTCCCTCCAGGTCAGTTCACCATCCTTCGGTACGACCAGAGCGCACACCCCGCAGCCGACTTCTTCGCGGCCGCCACCCGGTGAGCGCGGACGGGGCTCCCCGTCGTACCAAAAAAGGGGTAAGCGCGACGGAGCCGCCGGCCTGGACCGGCGGCTCCTCGGTGTTCCGTGTGTCAGACGACGACGCTGACCAGGCGGCCCTTCACCACGATGACCTTCTTCGGGGTGCGGCCGTCCAGCGCGTCGGCGACAGCGGCCAGCGCGGCCTCGCGCACCTCGGCCTCCCCGGTCTCCGGGCTGACCTCGACCCGGCCACGGACCTTGCCGTTGATCTGCACCGGGTAGGTGATCGAGTCGGCGACCAGCTGGGCCGGGTCGGCCTGCGGGAAGTCGGCGTAGGCCAGCGTCCCCTGGTGGCCCAGCCGGCCCCACAGCTCCTCGGCCAGGTGCGGCGCGAACGGCGACATCATCAGCACCAGCGGCTCGACCGCCTCACGGGACACCCGGGGCAGCGGGGTCAGCGTGTTGGTCAGCTCGATCAGCTTGGCGATCGCGGTGTTGAAGCGCAGCTCGCCCATGTCCTCGCGGACCCCGGCGATGACCTTGTGCAGCACCTTGCGGGACTTCGGGTCCAGCGGCTCGTCGGTGACCCGGTTCTGCCCGGTCTCCTCGTCGACCACCAGGCGCCAGGCGCGCTGCAGGAAGCGCTGCGAGCCGATCACCGCGCGGGTGTCCCAGGGACGGGACACGTCCAGCGGGCCCATCGCCATCTCGTAGACCCGGAACGTGTCGGCGCCGTACTGGTCACACATCTCGTCCGGGGTGACGACGTTCTTCAGCGACTTGCCCATCTTGCCGTACTCGCGGTTGACCTTCTGGTCGCCGTAGTACCAGGCGCCGTCACGCTCGACGACCTCCTCGGCCGGGACGATCACGCCGCGGGCGTCACGGAACGCGTACGCCTGGATGTAGCCCTGGTTGAACAGCTTGTGGAACGGCTCGAAGGACGAGACGTGCCCCAGGTCGAACAGCACCTTGTGCCAGAAGCGGGCGTACAGCAGGTGCAGCACGGCGTGCTCGACACCGCCGACGTACAGGTCGACGCCGCCGGAGCCGCCGGGCTCGCGGGGGCCCATCCAGTAGGCCTCGTTGGCCGGGTCGACCAGCTCCTGCTCGTTGTGCGGGTCCAGGTAGCGCAGCTCGTACCAGCAGGAACCGGCCCACTGCGGCATGGTGTTGGTCTCGCGGGTGTAGGTCTTCAGCCCGTCGCCCAGGTCCAGCTCGACCTCGACCCAGTCCTTCTTGCGGGACAGCGGGGTCTCCGGCTCGGACTCGGCGTCGTCCGGGTCGAAGGTGCGCGGCGCGAAGTCGTCGGTGTCCGGCAGCACCACCGGCAGCATCGCGTCGGGCAGCGCGATCGGCAGGCCGGTCTCGTCGTAGACGATCGGGAACGGCTCGCCCCAGTACCGCTGCCGGCTGAACAGCCAGTCGCGCAGCCGGTAGGTGGTGGCGCCGGAGCCCTTGCCCTGCTCCTCCAGCCAGGTGATCATCGCGGCCTTGGCGTCGACCTTGGTCAGCCCGTCCAGGAAGCCGGAGTTGATCACAGCGCCGTCGCCCGTGTAGGCACCCTCGACGCCCTCGGGCGTCTCGATGGTGCGGACCACCGGCAGCGCGAACGCGGTGGCGAAGTCGAAGTCCCGCTCGTCGTGCGCGGGCACCGCCATGATCGCGCCGGTGCCGTACCCGGCCAGCACGTAGTCGGCGATGAAGACCGGGACGCGCTCGCCGTTGACCGGGTTGGTCGCGTAGGCGCCGGTGAAGACACCGGTCTTCACCTTGCCGTCGGCGGTCCGCTCCTCCTCGGTCTTGGCCGCGGCCGTCGCTCGATAGGCGGTGACCGCCTCGGCCGGGCTCGCGTGCCCGCCGGTCCAGACGTCCGGCACACCGGCCGGCCAGGCGGCCGGGATGATCGACTCGACCAGATCGTGCTCCGGGGCCAGCACCATGTAGGTCGCGCCGAACAGCGTGTCCGGGCGGGTGGTGAAGACCCGGATGTGGTCGTCACCGATCGGGAAGTCGACGTGCGCGCCCTGCGAGCGGCCGATCCAGTTGCGCTGCATCAGCTTGACCGGCTCCGGCCAGTCCAGCGTGTCCAGGTCCTCGACCAGGCGGTCGCAGTACGCGGTGATCCGCATCATCCACTGCTTCAGGCTGCGCTTGAAGACCGGGAAGTTGCCCCGCTCGGAGCGGCCGTCCGGGGTGACCTCCTCGTTCGACAGCACGGTGCCCAGGCCCGGGCACCAGTTGACCGGGGCCTCGCTCATGTACGCCAGCCGGTGGTCGTCGATCAGCTGACGCTTTTCCGTGGCCGACATAGCGGTCCATGCCGGATTTGTCGGACGGGAACCGGACTCGAACTCGGCGATCAGCTCCGTGATCGGCCGCGCCTTCTTCAGCTCCGGGTCGAACCAGGAGTTGAAGACCTGCAGGAAGATCCACTGGGTCCAGCGGTAGTACTCCGGGTCGGTGGTGGAGAACGAGCGGCGCTCGTCGTAGGCCAGGCCCAGCCGGCGCAGCTGCTGGCGGTAGCGCTCCACGTTCGCCGCGGTGGTCACGGCCGGGTGGGTGCCGGTCTGCACCGCGTACTGCTCGGCGGGCAGGCCGAAGGCGTCGAAGCCCATCGGGTGCAGGACGTTGAAGCCGTTCATCCGCTGGAAGCGGGTATAGCAGTCGGTGCCGATGTAGCCCAGCGGGTGACCGACGTGCAGGCCGGCGCCGGACGGGTACGGGAACATGTCCTGCACGTGCAGCTTCGGCGCGCCGGCGCGCGGGTGGTCCGGGTCGGCCAGCTCGCCGACCGGGTTCGGCGCGTGGAACGTCCCGTTCTCCGCCCAGTACTGCTGCCAGCGCAGCTCCATCTCGCCGGCCAGCGCGGCGGTGTAGCGGAACGGATTCTCGGTCTCGCTCATCTTCAACACCATCTCGTCTACGTCATGTGGGCTGGGGTCACGCGCTCCGGGCATAAAAAAGCCCCTCACGCAGGAGGGGGCGCCGTGCTGTCACCGATGCGTGATCAGCACGGCCGGCTAAGGAGCAGAACACGCCGAGCCATGCGCGCCATGATACCCGGCCGTCGTCACGCACGGCGACCGGTATGCGCTCGTAGTACCGATCGAGTCCGGAACCTGATCACCGTCGGTAAATGGACCATGTTCGTCCCGTTTTCTCGAAAGCCTTGGTCGTTCCGGCCTTTCGGAGGGGTGTACAGACGGGGATAACCTGTCAGGACGGGCGGCGAGCGCCGGAGGTTCACGGACCGCTGGGCGCCCGCAAACTTGGGGTGCCCTGACGGTGGGTAAGCCGTCACCGGGGGTACGTATTACTGGGAGGAAGCCCGTGACAACGCCGACCTGGGGCGAGCCGACAGGGCCGCTGCCGAGCGCCGAATTCCGCGCCGCTACACAAGCCATCATGGCCAACATCGAGCAGGTCATCGAGGGCAAGAGCGCGACGGTACGCCTGGCCGTGGCCGTACTGCTGGCGGAGGGGCACCTGCTCATCGAGGATGTGCCAGGCGTCGGCAAGACCAAGCTCGCCAAGGCGCTGGCCCGATCGATCGACTGCTCGGTGCGCCGGATCCAGTTCACCCCCGACCTGTTGCCCAGCGACGTCACCGGGGTGAGCGTCTACAACCAGGAGACCCGCGACTTCGAGTTCAAGCCGGGTGCCGTGTTCGCCAACCTGGTGGTCGGCGACGAGATCAACCGGGCCTCGCCGAAGACCCAGTCCGCCCTCCTGGAGTGCATGGAGGAGCGGCAGGTCACCGTCGACGGGACGACCTACGAGCTGCAGGCGCCGTTCATGGTGGTGGCCACGCAGAACCCGATCGAGATGGAGGGGACCTATCCGCTGCCGGAGGCGCAGCGCGACCGGTTCACCGCCCGGATCGCGATGGGATACCCGGACCCCAGGGCCGAGCTCGCGATGCTGAGCGGCCAGAGCGACCACGACCCGCTGAACGACCTGCGTGCGGTGGCCGACGCCGCGATGGTCCGCCGGCTGATCGAGACGGCGCGCGCCGTACACGCCGCCGACGCCGTCCAGCAGTACGCGATCGCCCTGGTCACCGCGACCCGGGAGTCCCCGGAGATCCGCCTCGGCGCGTCACCGCGGTCCACCCTGCAGCTGATGCGCACCGCCAAGGCGGTCGCCGCGCTGGAGGGCCGGGACTACGTGCTCCCGGACGACCTGCAGGCCCTGGCGGTGCCGGTGTTCGCCCACCGGATCATCCCGACCGCGGACGCGCAGCTGGCCCGCCGGACCACCGACACCATCGTGTCCGAGATCGTTCACCGGCTGCCACTCCCGGTCGCGAACCGCAATCCGTACGACGCACCCCGGGACGGCCGCGCGCCGTACGAGTCCCGGGGGCGGTGACCATGCGGGAGGCGCTTCGGGGTCTCACCACGCGCGGGCGCTCGTTCCTGGCCGCCGCGATCGCCGCCGGCATCTCCGCGCTCATCCTGGGCGAGCGGGACCTGCTGCGGGTCGCCGTGCTGCTGGCCGCGCTGCCGTTGCTGGCCGCGGCGTACGTCGGGCGGAGCCGCTACAAGCTGGCGTGCACCCGTTCGCTGGAGCCGGGCCGGGCGCCGGTCGGTTCCAGCGCGCGGGTCATCCTGCGCCTGCAGAACCTGTCCCGGCTGCCCACCGGCACCATGCTGCTCGAGGACCGGCTGCCGTACGCGCTGGGCAGCCGGCCCCGGGTGGTGCTGGAACGGCTCGGCGCGCACCAGGCCAGCTCGGTGGCGTACACGGTGCGCGCCGACGTGCGCGGCCGGTACCCGATCGGCCCGCTGGTGATCCGGCTGACCGACCCGTTCGGGCTGTGCGAGCTGACCCGCTCGTTCCCCAGCGTCGACCAGCTCACCGTGATCCCGCAGGTCCTGCCGCTCCCCCGGGTGCGGCTGGCCGGGGAGTACGCCGGTTCCGGCGACAGCCGGGCCCGCTCGGTGGCGGTGCACGGCGAGGACGACGCGGCGACCCGGGAGTACCGGCGCGGCGACGACCTGCGCCGGGTGCACTGGCGGTCCACCGCCCGTACCGGTGAGCTGATGGTCCGCCGCGAGGAGCAGCCCTGGGAGAGCCGGGCCACCGTGGTCCTGGACACCCGGCTGAACGCGCACCGCGGCGAGGGCCCGACGGCCAGCTTCGAGTGGGCGGTCTCGGCGGCCGCCAGCATCGCGGTGCACCTGCGCGAGGCCGGGTACAAGGTGCGCCTGGTGACCGGCGGCGGCACCGACATCGACGCGTCCGAGGGCGGCGGCGAGGGCCTGATCCTGGACACCCTGGCCGACGTGAAACTCGCCGCCACCAGCGACGTGGCGGCCCTGGTCGAGCACGTCCGGCGGCGGTCCGACGGCGGTCTGGTGATCGGCCTGTTCGGCTCGCTCACCACCGCCGAGGCGCACCTGCTCAGCGGGCTGCGCGGCAACGGCGCGACCTGCCTGGCGTTCGCCGTCGACAGCGCCACCTGGGTGCCGATGACGGCCGGCGACCGGCAGGACTCCGATCAGGAGCACGCGGCCGCGTCGCTGGCCCTGGTCCGCAGCGGCTGGCGGTCGGTGCGGGTGTCGCACGGTGAGACGTTGCCGGCGCTCTGGCCCACGGTGGGCCGCGGGGCGCAGGGCTTCGCGTACCGCGCGGCGATGGCCGAGACGGTCAGCGGGGTGACCCGATGACCGGCCGCCGTCGTCTCGGCATGGTCGCGGCCGGCGCCACGCTGCTCGGCTCGGCGCCGCTGACCGCGATCTTCGACTCGTGGACCTGGCTGCTGCAGGTGCTGCTCACCATCGTCATGATCGCCGGGGCGGCGGTGCTCACCCGGACGCTGCGGTTCCCGAGCTGGGCGCAGGCGCTGGGCATGGTGGTGGCCCTGGTCGTCACGCTGACCTGGATCTTCCCGAGCGGGCACGAGACGCTGGTGCCGATGCCGGCCACCTTCGCCCACTTCGCCGAGCTGATCAAGCAGGCCGGCGAGGACACCCGGGCGTACGCGGTGCCGGTGCCGGACCGGGACGGCCTGCTCTTCGTCGCGGCCCTCGGGCTGGGCGTGGTGGCCATCGTGATCGACCTGCTCACCGCGGTGTTCCGGCGGCCGGCGCTGGCCGGTCTGCCACTGCTGGCGATCTACTCCATCCCGGTGGCGGTCTACCTGGACAGCGTGCCGGTGACCCCGTTCGTCGTGGCCGCCTGCGGCTACCTCTGGCTCCTGGTCGCCGACAACGTCGACCGGGTCCGCCGGTTCGGCCGCCGGTTCACCGGCGACGGCCGGGACGTGGACGTCTGGGAGCCGTCCCCGCTGGCCGCGGCGGGTCGGCGGCTCGGCCTGGCCGGCGTGATCGTGGCCGTGCTGCTGCCGCTGGCCGTGCCGACCGTCACCGGCGGCCTGCTGTCCCAGCTGACCCAGAACGGCCCCGGTGCCGGTGGCGGGCTGGGCACCGGCGGCGGCGGGAAGATCAACCTGTTCGCCTCGCTGAGCGGTCAGCTGAACCAGACCGCGACGGTCAACCTGCTGACCGTGAAGACCACCGAGAAGGACCCGTTCTACCTGCGGTTCGGTGTCGCCGACCTGCTCACCTCCGAGGGTTTCGGCAACCAGCCGCCGGGCGGGACCCCGCTCAACCGGGGCAGCCTGCCGGACCCGCAGCGCGAGGGCGCCAGCAGCCAGGCCCGGTACCAGCGGTACCACGCCGACATCCAGGTCTCCGACGCGCTGCGGCAGAACATGGCGCCGGTCTACTCGTACCTGGTCGGGATCGACAACATCTCCGGCAGCTGGGCGTACGACCCGAACCAGCTGGTGCTGTTCTCCAGCCGGAGCACCACCCGCAAGCAGAAGTACTCGATCGACTATCTGCGGCCGCAGTACACGCCGACCGAGCTGCGCAGCGCCCCGTCGCTGCCGAAGGACGACCCGGTCCGGCAGATGTATACGAGCGTCCCGGACAACGCCTACGTCGAGACCCAGGTCGCCAAACTGATCAAGGGCAAGCGCACCGATTACGACAAGGTGCGGGCGATCTACGACTTCTTCTCGGTGAAGAACAACTTCGCGTACAGCCTGTCGACCCAGTCCGACGGCGGCCTCTCCGCCATCGAGTCGTTCCTGCGGAACAAGATCGGGTACTGCCAGCAGTACGCGGCCGCGATGGCGTGGATGGCCCGGGTCGCCGGTGTTCCGGCCCGGGTGGCGTTCGGCTTCACCCGGGGCACCGCGGACGGTGACTCGTACGTGATCACCAACCGCAACGCGCACGCCTGGACCGAGGTCTACCTGCAGGGCTTCGGCTGGGTGCCGTTCGACGCCACGCCGACCACCGGGGTGGCCGGTTCGGCCCGCGGCAACTCGGACTGGGCGCCGGACACCGACCGGGCCACGACGCCGACCGCCTCGTCCTCGGCCGCCCCCGCTCCCGGTATCGGCTCCTCCGCCTCACCGGGCCTGAACAACCGGCCCGAGGCGGGGAACGACGGGGACAACTCGGCACTGGCCGACCCGGCAAGCGCCGACACGCAGAACTGGACCGGCCTGCTGATCTTCGGCGTGATCGCCACGTTGATCGCGTTGCTGCTGGTCCCGGCGTTGCGCCGGGTCCTGCTGCGCCGCCGTCGGCACGCGGCGACGGCAGGTCCGCCACCGGTCCTGGCCACGGCCGACCCGACCGAACCGGGGCCGGCCGGCGCGATCACCGCGATCGCGGTGAGCACCGAGACCGTGCAGGCCCGCGCGGATGCGCACGCGGCCTGGGACGAGCTGGTCGACACGATGGTCGACTATCGGATCACGATCGATCCGACGGAGACCCCTCGGGTCACCGCGCAGCGTCTGGTGAAGGAGGCCCTGCTCGGTCCGGAGCCGGCCACGGCGGTCGAGTTGCTCGGCACCGCCGAGGAGCGCGCCCGGTATGCCCGGCAGCCGATGCAGGGCGCCGAGCTGACCTCGGCGCTGCATCAGGTCCGGGCCGGGCTGTCCCACTCGGCGACGCTGCGCAACCGGCTGCGGGCCGTGCTGTTCCCGCCGTCGATCCTGCTCGAGTGGCGCCTGGCGATCTCCGAGGCGTCCACCCGGATGATGGAGGCGGCGACCCGGCTCCGGGACGGCATGACCCGGTTCAACCCGCGCCGGCTGCTGACCAAGAGCCGCTGATCAGACGAAAGGGCCGCTGCTCCTCGGTGTCGAGGAACAGCGGCCCTTTCCCTGTCCCGCAGAACCCGGCCCGCGGCGGGGGCGGGGTGGGGTGGCTGGTTCTCAGGGGTGCCTCACCGGCGTTGAGGCACCCCTCAGCACCAGCCGCGCTCCGCACCGGCGCAACGGGCCCGCGGCGTGCCGCGACGCCAGGCGTGGTGGCTGGCTTTCAGGGGTGCCTCAACCGGGTTGAGGCACCCCTGAAAGCCAGCCACGCTCCGAGCCAGCCACGCTCCGAGTGGGCCCGCACGCGCGCGGAGCAGACGCACGCGCGGAGCAGACGCACGCGTGAAAGAGACGCACGCGTGAAAGAGACGCACGCGTGGAACGGGGCGCACGCGTGGAACGGGGCGCGCAAGAACGGTGGGAGGGCAGCACGAGAGAACGCGCGACCGCTATCGCGGCCGCGTCAGACAAACGACGACGGCGGCCGTCGGCCGCCGTTCGTCTCCGCGTCGGCCGGGGCCGTCAGCGATGCCCTTCCGGCCGCTGCTTCCAGCGGTCTTCCAGGCGGTCCAGGAAACCGCCGTTACCGCGGCGCCCCTGACGTGTCCGCCGTGCGGCGGTCCCGCCGACCGACCTGAGGTCGGGGGCCTGACCGCGCTTTCGTGACTGCATCGCGAAGGCTGCCGATCCGAGCATCACGACGAAACCGGCGACGCCGAGCAGCGTGTTGCTCGCCACCGTCCCGTACACGACGAGAGCCAGACCAAGCACGATCACGAACGCGGCGATGATGAGCCGGCGCCGTGCATGGAAACGCGGGTCGCTGGCCCGCACAGCCGAGGCGAATTTGGGGTCCTCGGCAAGCGACCGCTCGATCTGATCGAACAGCCGCTGCTCGTGGTCCGAGAGCGGCACGGCTTTCCTCCCCGGGCGCATGTCCGACCCACGTGGGGCCGGGGCAGCCGTCGGCTGCCTTACCACGCAAGTCTACGAGGGGGTCGGCGGGTCGGAAAGCGGGACGACGGCTGAGTGCGGGTGATTTTCCATGTCCGGAAGATCGTTTCGTCCGAAAAGCCCGGCTCACCAGGCCAGTTACCCCTGGTAGAACATTCGAACACAGCGCGCGCACAGCGAAGAAAACATCGAAGGATCCGGATGCGCGTCGGTCAGCGGGCGATCAGCAGCGGCACGGTCATCTCGGCTGCGGTCGCCGAGCCGTGATATGCCACCAGCTGTCCCGCCTTGACCGGTTCCCACCCAGAAGCAACCGATATCGTACGACCCCAGCAGATCACCACCACGTCACCGATGCGGTCGGCGTGCCCGGCCGGCACCGGCCCGAACCAGCCCGCGCCGATCGCCTCCTCGCGGGTCAGCACCGAGGCCTCGTGGCCGAACACGCCCCGCCAGTTGGCCAGCACGTCGTCCCGGGCGCCGTCCTCGGCGTAGAGATAGCGGACCCGCGGCTCGCCGGCCACCCCGATCACGCCGTCGCGCAGCTCGGCGATCTCGGCCATGTCCCGGCGGCCCTCGAGCGGCACGTTGAGCTGCCCGTGGTCGGCGACCACCAGCAGCGCGGACCGTGGTGGCAGCCCGTGCACCACCCGGTCGAGCAGCTTGTCGACCCCGCGGGCGGCCTCCCGCCAGCTCTCCGAGTCGACACCGTCCTCGTGGCCGAAGTGGTCGAGGTCCGGGTGGTAGCCGTAGACCAGCGCCCTGCCGTCCGCCTCGCGCAGCGCGGCCAGCATCCCGTCGGCGACCGCCGTGCCGTCCGCGGCGCCGCGGTACGTGCCACCCCGGTTCGCGGCGAGCGAGAGGCCACTGCCCTCGAACTGCGGACGGCTGACCACCGTGGTGCGTACCCCGGCCGCGGCCGCCAGCTCCAGCCGGGTCGGCACCGGCTGCCACTCGCGCGGGTCGGGGTCGTCGCCCCAGGAGATGTGGGTGAGCGGGCGGCCGTCCGGGCGGCGCACGGTGAAACCGAGCACGCCGTGCGCGCCGGGCGGCACCCCGGCGCCCAGGGTGACCAGGCTGACCGGGGTGGTGGACGGGAACCCGGCGGTCAGCGTGCCGGCGTGCCCGCGGCCACCGGAGGCCAGGTCGGCGAGGACCGGGGCGTGCGGTGCGGCCACCGGCAGCTGGTACGCGCCGAGCCCGTCCACCAGCAGCACGGCGATCTTGTCGACGCCGTCGAGGCGGGCGCCGAGGCCGAGCACGTCGGCCGCGCCCGGGACCCCGAGCACCGCGCTCGCACTGGGCAGCAGGTCGGCCAGGCTGCCGGTGCCATAGGCGGGATGCACCCGGTGAAACGCGTCCGGGTGCAGGCGATCATCCGGGAACGGGACCGGCCCGCTCGCCGCGGACGGCAACGGGTCCGGGCCGCCGGCCGAGGCCGAGGACGAGGACGGGGACGCCGAGGTCATGGGCGGCGGGCGAACAGGTGCAGCTGGGAGGCGATGTCCCGGAACGGGAGCTGTGCGCTCAGCGCGAGCTCCAGGTCGAGCACCGCCTGCGGGTCCTGCTCGACGACGGTGGCCGGCAGCAGGTCGGTCACCACTCGTACCCCATGGGTCTCCTCGACCTGGAGCCCGGCGGCGCTGAGCAGGTCAGCGGCGGTCTCCGCGTCGTATCGTCGGCGCAGCGTGTCGCGCGGCCCCGAGCGGCCCTCCGGGTCGGTGACCAGCGCGGACGCCGCCCGAAGGTGGCCGTTGACGGCTCGCGCCAGGATCGCGGCCGCGCGGCTGGCGACCAGCAGGCTGACCGCGCCGCCGGGCCGGAGCGCGGTGGCGATCGCGGCGACCACCCCGGACGGGTCGTCCACCACCTCGAGCACGGCGTGGCACAGGATCAGGTCGGCGCTGCCCGGCTCGACCAGGCCGGCGAGCGCGTCGCCGTCGCCCTGCACGGCGTGCACCCGCTCGGCCACGCCCGCGTCGGCGGCGCGGCGGGTCAATGCGGCCAGCGCGTCCGGGCTGGCGTCGATCACGGTGACGGTGTGCCCGGCCTCGGCCAGCGGCACGGCGAACCCGCCGGTGCCACCGCCCACGTCGAGGACGGTCAGCGTCCGGCCGGCGTTCCGGTCCAGCTCGCGGCGCAGGACCGCCCAGACCGCCGCGGTGCGGGCGGTGACGTGCGGGCGGCCGGTTCGTGCCATTGCGGTGTCCACCCGGGCAGCCTATCGGCCGGGTCGAGTCCTGACCCGGAACGGCATCCTCAGAACGCGAACAGGACGCCGGTGGCGCGGTTCATCTCGCAGCTGTTGCCGTAGGTGTGCGTCCATTTCACCGTGCGTCCCCGCCAGGTGCCGCTGAGCCGCGCGGTGATCGGCTTGTAGAGCAGGAAGCAGTAGCGGTCGGCCGGCTTGAGCCGGGCCGGGTTCGCCCCGGTCCGGGTGAGCGCGGCGCAGGCCTGCACCGGTTGCGGGTGGGCGCCGCCGGCCGGGTCGCAGGTGAGTTTGACCGCCGTCGCGTATCCGGCTTCGGCCGTGTAGGTGAGTACGACGCGTGAACCGCCGGCGGCGGCCAGGACAGGTGAACCGGTGGCCAGGACCGCGGTGGCGGCGGCCAGACCGGTGCAGATCCGGAACAACATGATGCGCTCCCCCGATGGTTGTTCGGTTGCGCACCCTATGCCACTAAGCCCCCGATATCCGGCATTTCCGAAAAAGCCACTTCAGCGGAAGTCCCGGGACGCCGGCGTCACCGGCGGCGTGATCGCCTCCAACCGGTCCGCCACCAGGTTCACCACACCCTCCACCTTCTCCAGCTTTCCCCGCACCAGCAGCGCCGCACTGCTCCGCGCCACCCGCCGGTACCGCGCCCACAACCCCGGCGAGCAGGTCACGTTCAACATCCCGGTCTCGTCCTCCAGGTTCACGAACGTCACCCCGCCCGCGGTCGCCGGCCGCTGCCGGTGCGTGACGATCCCGCCGACCAGCACCCGGGAACCCGCCTCCACCTCCGGCAGCGAGGCGATGGTCACCGCACCGGCCCGCTCCATCCGGTCGCGGATGAACCGCGCCGGATGCGTCTCCGGCGACAGCCCGGTCGCCCAGACGTCCGCGATCAGCACGTCCACCTCGCTCATCCCGGGCAGCATCGGCGCCTCGGTGCCGGTCACCGTCCCCGGCAGCCGGTCCGGTTTGTCCTGTGAGGCCGCGCCGGCGGCCCAGAGCGCCTCGCGGCGGGACAGGCCGAAGGCCGCGAAGGCGTCCGCGGTGGCGAGGGCCTCCAGGTGGGCGGTCGAACATCCGGTCCGCCGTGCGAGATCGGTCATCGACCGATACGACCCATGGGTTCGCCGTTCGCTCTCGATCCGCTCGGCAAGTTCCATTCCGATGGTACGAACGGAGCACAGCCCCTGGCGCACCGCCGGACCGCCCAGGCCCCACACCTGCGGCGACTCACCGGCGCCCGCCTTGAGCCGGCTCTCCGGTGTGGTCTCCAACGTGGCCATCGCGTCGCTGCGGTTGATGTCCGGGCGGCGCACCTCGACCCCGTGCCGGCGCGCGTCGTCGACCAGGGTCTGCGGCGAGTAGAAGCCCATCGGCTGCGCGTTCAGCAGCGCCGCGCAGAACGCCGCCGGGTGGTACCGCTTCAGCCAGGCGCTCGCGTAGACCAGGTAGGCGAAGCTCATCGCGTGGCTCTCCGGGAAGCCGTAGCTGGCGAACGCGGAGAGCTTGTGGAACAGGTCGTCGGCCAGTTCCCCGGTGATCCCGTTGCCGGCCATGCCCGCGTAGAGCCGCTGCCGGATCCGCTCCATCTTCTCCACGGAGCGTTTGGAGCCCATCGCGCGCCGCAGCTGATCGGCCTCGGACGGATCAAAACCGGCCACGTCGATCGCCAGCTGCATCAGCTGCTCCTGGAAGAGCGGCACACCCAGCGTCTTGGCCAGCGCGTTCTCCATCAGCGGGTGCGGCACGCTCGGTTTCTCCAGGCCGTTCTTGCGCCGGATGTACGGGTGCACCGACCCGCCCTGGATCGGCCCCGGCCGGATCAGCGCCACCTCGATCACCAGGTCGTAGAAGGTGTCCGGCTTGAGCCGGGGCAGCGTCGCCATCTGGGCCCGGCTCTCCACCTGGAACACCCCGACCGAGTCGGCCCGGCAGAGCATCGCGTAGACCTCGGGGTCGTCGAGCGGCATCGTCCCGATGTCCAGCTCGTCGTCGATCATGTCGTACGCGTAGTGCAGCGCGGACAGCATGCCGAGCCCGAGCAGGTCGAACTTGACCAGGTCGACGGCGGCGCAGTCGTCCTTGTCCCACTGCAGCACGCTGCGGCCCGGCATCCGGCCCCACTCGACCGGGCAGACCTCGATGATCGGCCGGTCGCAGATCACCATGCCGCCGGAGTGGATGCCCAGGTGGCGGGGGAAGTTCTGGACCGCATTGGCGAATTCGATCACTTGCTCGGGCATGTCGCCGTCGCCGGTGGCCACGTCACCCCAGCGGTCGATCTGCTTGCTCCAGGCGTCCTGCTGGCCCGCCGAGAAACCGAACGCCCGGGCCATGTCCCGCACCGCCGACCGCGGCCGGTAGGAGATCACGTTGGCGACCTGGGCGGTGTGCTCCCGACCGTACTTCGTATAGACGTGCTGGATCACCTCCTCGCGGCGGTCCGACTCGATGTCCACGTCGATGTCCGGCGGGCCGTCCCGCTCCGGGGCGAGGAACCGTTCGAAGAGCAGGTTGTAGCGCACCGCGTCGACGTTGGTGATCCGCAGCGCGTAACAGACCGCCGAGTTGGCCGCCGAGCCCCGGCCCTGGCAGTAGATCTTCTCCTGGACGCAGAACCGCACGATGTCGTAGACGACCAGGAAGTAGCCGGGGAAGCCGAGCTCCTCGATCATCCGCAGCTCGTGCTCCAGCTGGGCGTACGCCTTCGGGTGGTGGTCGCCGTAGCGGTCCCGGGCGCCGCGCATGGTCAGCTCGCGCAGCCAGCTCATCTCGGTGTGACCGGGCGGCACGTCGTAGTCCGGCAGCCGGGGGGCGACCAGGTTCAGGTCGAAGGCGAGGCCGTGGCCGTACATCGCGGCGTTCTCCACCGCGCCCGGGTAGTCCGCGAAACGGCGGGCCATCTCGGCGCCGCTGCGCAGGTGGGCGGTGCCCGCCGCGGGCAGCCAGCCGTCCATCTCGTCCAGGCTGCGACGGGCCCGGACGGCGGCGAGCGCGGTGGCCAGCCGACGGCGGGCCGGCGTCGCGTAGTGGACGTTTCCGGTCGCCACCACCTCGAGGCCGCGCCGGTGCGCCAGGGTGAACAGGGCGTCGTTGCGGTCACCGTCGTACGGGTCGCCGTGATCGGTCAGCTCGACCGCCACGTTCGGGGCGCCGAACAGGTCGATCAGGCGGTCCAGTTCCCAGGCCGCCGCGTCGACCCCCTCGGTGGCCAGGGCCAGCGGGACCGGGCCCTTGCGGCAGCCGGTCAGCACCAGCACGTGATCCCGCAGGGTCTCCGCGACGTGCTCCAGGCCGCGGTAGTCGGGCCGGCCCTTCTCCCCGCCGATCAGCTGGGCCTCGGAGATCACCCGGGCCAGCCGGGCGTAGCCCTCGTGCCCGTGCGCCAGGGCCAGCAGGTGGGCGCCCTCCGGGTCGGCCTCGCCGTTCTGCGGCCGGGTCAGGCCGAGCGACAACTCGGCGCCGAAGATCGTGGGCAGGCCCAGCTCACCGGCCGCCTGGGAGAAGCGGACCACACCGTAGAACCCGTCGTGGTCGGTGACCGCCAGGCCGCTCAGGCCGAGCCGGGCGGCCTCCTCGGCCAGCTCCTCCGGGTGGCTGGCGCCGTCCAGGAAGCTGAAGTTGGTGTGGCAGTGCAGCTCGGCGTAGTCAATATCGGTCTCGGTCCGCACCAGGCCGGCGGCGCGCCGGTACGGTTCGCGCTTGCGGCTCCAGGCCGGCGAGTCCCCGCCGTCCCCGTCGATCGCCAGCGGATCGACGACCGGTGCGGGCGGGAGGTCCGCCCAGAGGGCGTGCTTTCCCGGGTGGCGGTCGTCAGGCCGGTGTTCGTCCGGGCGCTGCTCGCCCGGGCCGCGCTCACCCTGGCCGCGCTCGCCCGGCTGGTGCTCGTCCTGACGGCGCTCGCCCGGCTGGTGCTCGTCCTGGCGGTGCTCGTCCTGGCGGCGCTTGTCCGGCTGGCGTTTTTCCGGTCGGCCGGAGAGTTTGCGCTCCAGTTCGGCCCAGGGGACGTCGGGGTTGTGGAAGCTCATCGGGCCACCCGGTCAGTCATAGATCGCCTCCACGGTCCACTGGCCGGCGGCCAGCGAGAGCAGCAACGCCCGGCCGTCGGCCAGGGACATCTGGAACCGGGCCCGCCGCCGCCCTTCCTCGGGCGTCCACCAGCGCTCGTCGATCGGCCACGGCCCGGCCCAGCCGGTGATCACCAGCGGCCCGGAGTGGTCGACGGTCAGGGCGGCCGGAACCCCGGTCAGCTCGAGACGGGCCGAGACCCCGATCGGCAGCCCGGTCTCGTCATGGACGACCGCCGGGAGCGGCTGCGGAAGCACCATCGCGGGCGACGGCCGCGGCAGACGCCCGGGCCAGGGCGGCAGCAGCGGAGGCCGGCGCGCTTTACGCCCCCGCACCACGGCAGGCTGCCCCGGCGCCGGGGTTACCTCCGGTCGGCCGGCCATCGGTCCGCCGGCAACTACATCCTGCGGGCCCGGCCTCTCCCGGTGTTCCCTCTCCGGCTCAGGCACGTCTTGTCTGACGATCGGCCGCAGGTGGGAGACCGAGGCCAGCCGTTCCCCGGGCTTCTCCGCCACCTTCCGGCCCGCCGCCACAGCCGGCGCCGGGCTCACAGCCTCGGCCCGACTCGCGATCGGGCCGGAGTCCACGGCATCGACCCGGCCCACAGCAACAGCCCGACTCACGGCCGGGGCCGGGGCCGCGCTCACGGCCGCAGCCCGACTCACGGCCGAGACCGGGGGCGCGGGCGCGGGCGCGGCCAGGAGTGGGCGGGCCGGGGTGACCGGGGCCGCAGGCGGGGCCGGGCTTGCGGGCGCGGTCAGGGGTGGGCGGGACGGTGTGATCGGGACGGGGAAGTGGCGGGTGCTGAGGGTGGCCGGTGACGCGGGCAGCTCCGGGGCGATGGTGCGGTCCAGCACCGGGACGGTGATCAGGCCCGGAATCGGGTCGGCGTGTGCCGCGGCCGGGTGGGCCGGTGAGCGCTCGTCGCCCCACGGCACCAGCCGGATCTGGTCGTCGCCGGAGCGGCCACCACCGATCACCGGTGTCACCACCGCTTCCGGGCCGAGCAGGCCCTGCACCCGGCTGAACGCCCGGTGCGCGCGGTCCCATTCGGCGCCCGCGTCGCCCCACAGGCCGGGTTGCAGGCCGGCGTGGACCAGGATCCCGTCCGGGATCAGGCTCAGCTTGACCAGGCCCGCGGTCGGCCGCGCCGGACCGGACCGGCGCGCACCGGTCAGCCAGCCGTCCAGCTGCCAGCGCACCCGTTCGGCGATCGCGGCCGCGGTGAGCAGGCCGTCGTGCCGCCACACCCGGTGCAGCTCCTGGCCGTCCGCGGTGACCGCTTCGACGCCGAGCCGGGTGCAGGCCAGCCCGTATCCGGCCAGCCGCTCGTGCAGCCGCTCGGCCAGCACCCGGCCGGCGAAGGCGGCGGTGTCCACCCGGTCCAGCGGTTCGTCGTAGGTGTCCGAGACGGCCAGGTCGGGCGGCGGCTGCCGGACCGCGAGCGGCCGGTGATCGGACCCGCAGGCCAGCCGGTGCGCCAGCGCCCCGTCGAACCCGAACCGGGTCAGCACGTCCCCGGCCGGCAACGCCGCGAACTCCCCCAGCGTCGTCACCCCGAGCCGGCGCAGCAAGTCGTTGAGCTCGGGCCGGTCCAGCGCACCGACCGGCACGTCCGCCAGGAACGCCGGGGTCCCGCCGGGCGCCACGATCCGCCCGGCGCGGGCCGCGATCCCGGCCGCGAACACCCCGTCCGCGATACCCACCTGGCTCTCCACCGCACAGGTCTGCCCGACGTGCTCGACGATGCGCTCGGCCGCGGTCTCCTCACCGCCGTAGTACCGGGACGGCCCGCGCGCGGCGAGCGCGCACGCTCCCGGCCGGATCACCTCGACCCCGGCCGCGACCTCCTCGACCGCGGCCACCACCGGCTCGAACGCCCGCGCGTCCCGCCCCGGATCGTGCTCCACCACGACCAGCTGCGGGCACCGCCCCTGCGCGTCCCGGCGCCGGAGCCCCCGCCGCACGGTCTCCCGCCGCGCCGCCTCCGAGCAGGCCAGCACCCGGTTGTTCGCGAACACCGCGATCGGCTCCGCAGCCGGCACCCCGAGCACGATCTCCGCGGCGACCACCGGCCAGTCCGGGCACCAGAGCAGCAGGGTCCGCAACCCGCCCTCCACGTCAGCCCTCACCCGACGTCACCGGCACGGGCACTCCCGCCGCCCACACCTCCGCGACGCGAATGCCCACCACCGACTCCGCCGCCGCTATTTCACACCGCTTCCGCCCACCCGCCGGCCGAGCCCCCGAGCCTCCGCCCCGCCCCGCCATCGGCCAAGGCCCCGAGCCACCGGCCCTGCCTGGCCTGACCTCATCCCGCGCCCGCTCCTCAGCAGAAAATCCCGCCTTCCCGGCACCAGAACGTGACGAACCAGTACGAATCACCGCAGCGTCCGCACCAGACCGAGACAAAACCGACCGGACAAGCGCAACATCCACCCCGGACCGAGGCGAACCCGAGCGGACAGGCACGGCGTCAGCAGCGGACCGGGACGAACCCGGGCGGACGGGCGCGGCGTCCGAACCAGGGCGGGGTGCGGCGTCCGCACCAGGGCGGGGTGTGCCGGGGCGAGCCGCCGGAGTCGATCCGGGGAGGGCGGTCAGGCCCGGCATCCAGAAGGTGAGTTCCCTGGGGCGGGCCGCCGCGCCCCGGCCGTTGGCGACCACGGTGACCTCGCGGCGGCGCAGGCGGCCGCGACCGTCACCGAGGCCCTCCCACTGGCCGCGGCTGACCTGCAGGGTCACGTCCGCGCCGGACCAGGCGCCGAACGGCATCAGCACGCTGCCCCGCTGCCGGGCCCGGGCGCCCAGCCGGCTCGCGATGGACGCGGACACCGGACCGGGCACCGCCGTGACCACCACGTCGACACCGTCGATCAGCGCGGCCACCACGGTCGGCCAGTCCGGTCCGGGGTCGGGGATCAGCGCCAGGCGTTCCAGGGCGATGCCGGTCTCCGCCGCGGCGAGCGCGCCCAGCGCGGGCAGCCCGACGACCGCACACCACGAACCGGCCCGGGACGCGGCCGCGAGCAACGCCAGCATCAGCGAGGTCCCGCCACTGGCCCGCCCGGCCCGGCCACCGGCGACCGCCACCGTGCTGCCCCGGCGCAAGCCGCCGCCGGGCAGGAGTTTGCCCAGCTCGTCCGCTACCGGCAGCATCCGGTGCGCGCCCGGCGCGTCCACCTCGCTCGCCGGCCGGACCAGGTCCGCGAGGGCGGCCGTCCCGCTGATCATGCGCCCTGCCATCGTGCCCCGCCTGTTCCCCGTGTATTTCCACCGCGGCGACACCGCGCCGCTGAGACCGCGAGCCCCATGCCACCCGGGACCGCGTGAAACCTGCCGATCCGCGACCGCGCAGCAACGACCCGCACGGGCTGATCCGATCCGGTCAGGACAGCGTCGATCGCGTTGGCCGACGAACTCGATCAGGCCCTTGCGGACCGGCGGGAACCGGCGTTGCCGGCGCGCCTCCGGAGCGGCCAGTCAACCGATGAGCACGGTCCATCGCCGCGGGCCGGGGAGGGCGGTCAGCTGATGAACGCGACCGGTCGCCGCGGGCCGCAGGGCAGGTCAGGCTGCCAGCGGCGGCTGGTAGGACACCCCGATCGAGGACTCCGCGACCGTCACGAACTGTTCGGCCGCGCGGAGCAGGTCGTCTGCCTCGCGGGCGCTCACCACGTGCGGGATGCCGGCCTCGGCGGCCGCGCGTTTGCCGGCGCCGAGTGCGAAATAGCCGGCCCAGTCACTGAACTCCGGCGCCACCATCGCCAGCAGCGACCAGACGCTCGTCGCTCTGGTGCGCCGCCCGGGTGCGGCCGGGCGAGCCCGGGCGGCGAGCAGGGCCGCGGCCGCGCGCAGGGCGGCCAGGTGGGCCGTCGCATACCGCAGGCCGTCGGGGGTGGTGTGCGTCGCCTCGGTCAGTCCCTGACGGGCGATCGCCAGCAGCTGGGTGGGGGTCCGGTGGGGCAGCATGTGCGCCGGGACCGTGGGCGCTTCGGCCCGGGCGGTCGCGCCGGGCGTCTGCGCCGGATCGGGAGCCGGCATCAGGCCGCGGGCCGTGGTGCTCGCCATCGTCGTTTCTCCTCGCCTGTTCCGCATCCGACATGGTGGCCGAACCGGACCGCCGCGGAGGAAGACGCAACGGGCCATACCGGGGCCGCTCCCGCAGGAGTGGCCGGTGGTGCCGGGGCTCCACGGGCAGTGGGAGCCCCGGCTGCAGACCGGCCGGATGTGAAGCTTCCCCACACCACACCCGGCCGGCCACTGCCGGCTGGTCCGCCGCTCGCCACCGGGGGTCGGGGGCAACGAGCGGCGGCCTGCCTTGTCACGAGGCCCGAACCCGCGAATGCCCGGACCTCGCATGCGGCACTTCGCGGGCGCCGCACCCGGTCGACGCGCCGCGAAACGCGCTCCCGGGGCCAGAGCGGAGGTCTTTCGAACATCCGTTCTAACTACTGCAGAGACTAACACCCGCCTACGACAAAAAGGCAACCTTCACGGCCCCGCGCCACCCACTTTTTCGAACAGATGATCGACTTTCTTCGCCCGGTAAATCACCCGAAAAGCGGATCAAATGCCCCGCGCGGCGCGTACCACCGCTTCCCCCGCCGCGGTCCGCGTGTAGAGCACGCTCCGCCCGGCCCGGCGTCGCGCCACCAGACCGGCCTCCAGCAGCACCCGCAGGTGCCCGCCCGCCGACCCGAGCCCCGTCCCGGTGATCGCGACCAGCTGGCTGGTGCTCCGTGGCTGTTCCAGCTCGACCAGCACCCGCGCCCGCCCGGCGCCCAGCAGCCGCTCCAGCGCACCGGGCACCACCCTCCCCGGCTCCGCGAGCATCCCGGAACACCGGTACGTCAGCGCGTACCGCGACGGGTCCGGCTCCAGCCACGCCGCCCAGCCGCTCGCCAGCGTGGTCGGTACGAAGAGCAGCCGGGCGCCGGAGATGTCCCGCGGTGGATAGTCGTACGCGTTGATCTGCAACCGCCCGCCGCCGAGCCACCGCATCCCGCCGCGCATCCCGTCCAGCGCCGACTGCCAGCCGCCCAGGCTGAGCTGCCGGGTCCGGGCCAGTACGTCGGCCTCCAGGATCCGCCGGCGCCGCGGCCAGTCCGGCTCGATCGCCTCGTGCCAGATCCAGGTCAGCAGGCCGGCCATCCGCTCGCCGAGGTCGTCCCGGTCCAGTTCCGGCGGCAGCCGGCCGGCCAGTCCCTCCGCGACGTGGCCCCGGGCCGCCGCGGACGGGATGTCCCGGACCGCCGCGATCTCCTCCGCGAACGGCCGTTCCACCTCGGTCGGCGGGGGTGCGACGAAGTCGGCGATCCAGCGCGGCCGCAGCGCCGCCTCGACCAGCCGGGCGGTGATCGGGTCCGCGGCCAGCCGGGCCAGGTACGCCGGCCGGTGTGCCCGCAGCCACTCCCGGTCGGACGGGAGCTCCGCGGTGTCCCAGCGCAGCCGGAGCAGCCCGGCGGTCGCCTCGGCCAGCGCGGACACGACGAACCGGCTGGTCGCGAGCGTGTCGGCGTCCACCCGCCACCAGCCCATCGGCACCACCTTTCGCGGCTGACCGAAACATTAACGGTCACCCGGCGGCGGGCCGAAGACTGCGGGCCATGCGGACCTATCGCCAGCTCTTCCGTGCCCCGGAGTTCACCGCGCTGTTCCTCGCCACCTGCCTGCAGTGCGCCGCGGTCACCGTGATCGGCCTGGCGCTGGCCACCGGCGTCTACGCCCGTACCGGATCGTCTTTTCTGGCGGCGGTGAGCATGTTCGGTCCGTCACTGGCGCAGCTGGCCGGTGCGACGCTGTTGATGTCCGCGGCCGACCGGTGGCCGCCGCGCGCCGCGATCACCGCGCTGGCGCTGCTCACCGCGGCCCTGACCGCCCTGCTGGCGCTGCCCGGACTGCCGCTGGCCGGGATGTTCGCGGTGCTGCTGGCGATCGGCCTGGCCGCCTCGGTGAGCGGCGGGGTGCGTGCCGGGCTGCTCACCGACGTGGTCCCGGACGCGTATCTGCTCGGGCGTTCGACGCTGAACATCGCGAACGGGGTCATGCAGATCGTCGGGTTCGCGACCGGTGGCCTGCTGGTGACCGTGCTGTCGCCGGCCGGGACGCTGCTGACCGGTGCCGGGCTGCATCTGGTCGCGGCGCTGGTGGTCCGGGTGGGTCTGGCCCGGCGCGCCGCCCGCTCCGCGGGCCGGGCCTCGGTCGCGGCGACGTGGCGGGTCAACGCGCGGTTGTGGGCGATTCCCGGGGTACGGCCGGTCTACGTCGCGCTCTGGCTGCCCAACGGTCTGATCGTCGGGTGCGAGGCGCTGTTCGTGCCGTTCGCACCGTCCGGGGCCGGGCTGCTGCTGGCCGGTTCCGCGGTCGGCATGCTCGCCGGGGACGTGCTGGCCGGCCGGTTCCTGCCGCCGCTCTGGCGGCACCGGCTGGCGCCGTGGCTGCGGCTGCTGCTGGCCGTGCCGTTCCTGCCGTTCGCTCTGCACCCGTCGCTGCGCACCGCGGTGGCGCTCGCCGTGGTGGCGGCCGTCGGGTACTGCTCCACGCTGCTGCTGCAGGAACGGCTGGTCGCGATGGCCCCGGCAGAGAACCGCGGGCAGGCGCTCGGCCTGCACTCGGCCGGCATGCTCACCATGCAGGCGGTGTGCGCGGCGGTGGCCGGCGCGCTGGCCGAGCTGCTCTCGCCGGCCACCACGATCACCGTGCTGGCCGCGGCGTCGGTGGTGGTCACCCTGGCGCTGGCGCCGTTCCTGCGGGAGCCGGCCCCCGAGGCAGCCGGCTGGCGCTCAGAGGTGTCTTGACCGCGCGGAGACACCCCTGGAAGCCAGCCGACGACCGGGAGGCGCGCTGCGGTCCGGGGCGGCTACGGTGTCGCGGAGCCCCCGCGGATCGGGAGGCGCGCTGCGGTCCGGGGCGGGCCGCGGCCCCGCGGCGGCCTCACGGGCGGGACTCGGCTCGTAGCCTGCGGACGGGCGCTGGAGTATTCGTACCCTATGGGTTTGGGCAGGAACAGCGGACCTTGGGTAAAGAGGCGGCATGACGCAGACGATCGTGATCACCGGGGCGAGCTCCGGTGTCGGGCTGGCCACGGCCCAGCAGCTGACCGCCCTGGGCAATGAGGTGGTGCTGGTCGGGCGGGACCCGGGGCGCCTGGCGGCGGCCGTGCAGAAGGTCCGGGAGGCCGGCGGCGGACGCGAACCACGCCATTTCCAGGCCGATTTTGATCGGCTCGAGGACGTGCGGGAGCTGGCCGACCGGCTGCTCGCCGACTACCCGAAGATCGACGTGCTGGCCAACAACGCCGGCGGGATCATCGGCGGATACCGGGCGACCGCCGACGGCTACGAGTCCACCATGCAGGGCAACCACCTGGCCCCGTTCCTGCTCACCCACCTGCTGCGGGACCGGCTGACCGGCGGCCGGGTGGTGAACACCGCCTCCCGCGCGCACATGCGGGGCCAGCCCGGCACCGACTTCACCGACGACCCGCGCGGCTACAACTCGTGGCGGGCCTACGGCGCCAGCAAGTCGGCGAACATCCTCTTCGCGGCCGAGGCGGCCCGCCGCTGGCCGGAAGTGCTCAGCCTGTCGTTCCACCCGGGTGTGGTCCGCACCAACTTCGGGGCCGGGCGCCTCACCCGGTTCTTCTACAAGCACGCCCCCGGCCTGGTCACCCCGGAGGCGGCCGGCGCGCTGCTGACCTGGCTGTGCACCGCACCGGCCGTGGAGCTGTCGAACGGCGCCTACTACGTGGGCCGCGAGGTGGCCCGCCCGGCCGCGCACGCCCGCGACCCGAAACTGGCCGCCGACCTGTGGGAGGCCAGTACGGCCGCGACCGGTCTCGACAAGTGAGCCAAGCGAGCCAAGTGAGCCAAGCGAACGTCACGCTGCACGTCTGGCGGGTGCCCCGGCACGCGATCGGCTCGGCCATGGTGCGGATGGCCTTCGCCCGGAAGCACCTGGCCGGGCTGCGGTTCGGCAAGTTCCTCGGCACCGGCACCGGTGAGACGTTCGGGCCCGGCGACTCGGACCTGACCCGGTGGGCCGCGATCACCGTGAGCGACGCGCCGGTCCGGTTCCCGACCTGGGAGAAGATCGCCACGAGCCAGGCCCGGATCGAGCTGGAACCGCTGATCAGCCGGGGTACCTGGTCGGGGCGGAGCCCGTTCACGCCGACCGGCCGCAAGTCCGAGGGCATGGTGCTGGCGCTGACCCGGGCCCGGCTGCGACCGGCCCGGGCGCTGCGGTTCTGGCGGGCGGTACCGGGTGTGGCGCGGGAGATCGCCGCCGCGCCCGGGCTGCTCGCCCGGTTCGGGGTCGGTGAGGCACCGATCGGCTGGCAGGGCACGGTCACCGTATGGCGCGACGCGACGGACCTCACCGCGTTCGCGTACCGTCAGCCGGAGCACCGCGCGGCGATCGCCCGCACCCCGGCCGATCGCTGGTACGCCGAGGAGCTGTTCGCCCGGTTCGCGGTGCACGACATCAGCGGCGACCGGACCGTGCTGGGCTGGTCCGCCGGGAGATGAGGGTGCAAGCGATGAGGCTCGTAGCGTGGCAGCCGGACGACCTCCTGCGGCGGCTCGACGACGTGGTCACGGTCTACGGCGAGGCGATGGGCTACCGCCCGGAGCTGCTGCAGACCCGCCGGGGTTACATCGGCTCGCACGTGCGCCGGCCAGGCTTCCGGGCGGTGGCCACCCTGACCACCGAGGGCCGGGTGGCCGGTTTCGGCTACGGCTACACCTCCGCCGCCGGCCAGTGGTGGCACGACCAGGTCCGGTACGCCCTGGGCGAGGACTCCCGCCGGCAGTGGCTGACCGACTGCTTCGAGGTGGTCGAGCTGCACGTCCGCCCGGCCGCTCAGGGCCACGGTGTCGGCGCCCGGCAGCTGCGCGCCCTGCTCGCCATGGCCAAGGGCAAGACCGTGCTGCTCTCCACTCCGGAGGCCGACGAGCAGGCGTCCCGGGCCTGGCGGCTGTACCGCCGCTACGGTTTCGACGACGTGCTGCGCGATTTCTACTTCCCGGGTGACGAGCGCGCGTTCGCCGTGCTCGGGCGGGAGTTGCCGCTCGTCGAACGGCCCCTCGAGGACGCCTCCGGCGCGGCCGGCGCCTGATCCGTGCGCCGTTCGCTGCCCTGGGTCCTGCTCGGCACGCTGGTCCTGGCCCAGATCTGCTATCCGCTCACCGGCGGTGACACCCGTGCCCGGCTGACCGTGCTCACCGTGCTGCTCGGTGTGGCCTTCTCGGTGACGCACGCCCTGCTCACCCGGGGGATGCGGGCGGCCGGCGCGCTGGTGCTGACCGCGACGCTGGGTGGTTTCGCGGTCGAGGCCATCGGGGTGGCCACCGGCTTCCCGTTCGGCACCTACGAATACTCCGGGCGGCTCGGCCCGCGTCTGCTCGACGTACCGCTGATCATCCCGCTGGCCTGGACCTGGATGGCCTGGCCGGCCTGGCTCGCCGCGCTGCGCGTCGCCCGGCGCCGGGTGCCGCGGATCCTGGTCGCCGCGGCCGGGCTGGCCGCCTGGGACCTGTTCCTGGATCCGCAGATGGTCGCCGAGGACTACTGGCGGTGGCTGGACCCGATTCCGGCGCTGCCCGGCGTGCCCGGCATCCCGATCGGGAACTACCTGGGCTGGGCCGGTTTCGCGGTGCTGCTGATGACCGCGCTCGCCGCCGCCACCGCCCGGTCGGTGGCAATGCCGATGCCGGCCGACTCGCCCGCGCTGGCGCTCTGGCTGTGGACCTACGCGTCCTCGGTGCTCGCCCATGCCGTCTTCCTCGGCCTGCCGGCCTCGGCGGCCTGGGGTGCCGTGCTGATGGGCGCCGCGGTGCTGCCTCTGCTCCCCCGCCTGCGCGCCGCCCGATGACCCTGGCCTGGCTCACGCTGCTGCCGGTGCTGCTGCTCACCGCACACACCGCGGTGAACGCGCTGCTGCTGCGCCGGCCGGACCGGGACGCGACGGTTGACGAGCGCGTCGCGGTGCTCCTTCCGCTCCGTAACGAGGCGGAGCGGGTCACGCCGTGCCTGCGGTCGCTGCTGGATCAGCGTGGGGTGCCGGGACTGACCGTGCACGTGCTCGACGACGGCTCGACCGACGGCACCGCCGAGGTGGTGCGGGCGGTGGCCGGTGACCGGGTCCGGTTGCACGCCGGGGTGGCGCCGCCGGCCGGGTGGCTGGGCAAGCCGCACGCCTGCCATCAGCTGGCCGGGTGGGCCGGGGACGCCGACGTGCTGGTCTTCGTGGACGCCGACGTGGTGCTGGAGCCGGACGCGGTGGCCGGGGCGGTGCGGTTGCTACGGCGGGGCGGGGTGGTGCTGCTCAGTCCGTACCCGAAAATCGTCGGCGCCGGACGGCTGGTGCAACCTCTGCTGCAGTGGTCCTGGCTCACCTTCCTGCCGCTGCGTGGCATGGAACGCTCCGCGCGGCCGTCGCTGGCGGCGGCCGGCGGTCAGTGGCTGGTCCTGGACCGGGCCGGCTACCGCAAGGCCGGCGGGCACGCCGCGGTCCGCGACGAGATCCTCGAGGACATCGCGCTGGCCCGCGCGGTGAAACGCTCCGGCGGGCGGATCGCGCTCGCCGACGGATCGCGCCTGGCCACCTGCCGGATGTACGACTCCTGGGCCGAGCTCGCCGACGGCTACGCCAAATCGATGTGGGCGTCCTTCGGGTCCGCTCCCGGCGCGGCCGCCGTCGTGGTCCTGCTTCTTCTTCTGTACGTCGTCCCGCTCCTGACCGCGGCCGCTGTGCCGGCGTTCGCGCCGATCGCCGTGGCCGCCTACCTGCTGGGCGTCACCGGCCGCGCGATCAGCGCCCGCGCCACCGGCGGCCGGGTGCTCCCGGACGCCCTGGCCCACCCGGTGTCGGTCGTGCTGTTCGGACACCTGATCGCCCGGTCGTTCCGGATGCGCCGCCTGCGCCGCCTCACCTGGCGCGGGCGCGCCCTCCCCTGATCCGCACCGGCCCGGTGCACCACGACGGCCGGTCATCGCGGATCATCCTGGGGATGAGTGACATCGTGGTGGTCGGTGCCGGCGTCGGTGGATTGGCCGCGGCGATCCAGCTGGCCGAGGCCGGGCACCGGGTCACCGTCTTCGAGCAGTCCGGGCAGGCCGGCGGCAAACTGGCCGGCTACGAACGCGACGGTTTCCGCTTCGACACCGGTCCGAGCCTGCTCACCCTCCCGGACGTCTTCACCCCGCTCGGCCTGGGCCTGCGTCCGGAACCGCTCGATCCGGTGGTCCGGCACGTCTTCCCGGACGGCACGGTCCTGGACTCCTCGTCCGACCACGCGACGTTCCTCGATCGGATCACCGCGGCGCTCGGATCACCGCGGCGCTCGGCCCGGACGCGGCACACGACTGGGCCCGGCTCTGGCGGCGGGCCGAACGGATCTGGCACGCCTCCTGGGACTCCGTGCTGCAGCGCCCGGTCACCGCGGCGACGCTGGCCCGGCTCTCCTGGCGGGTCGGTGACCTGGCCGCGATCGCGCCGGGCCGGTCGCTGCGCTCGCTGGGCCGCCGTTACCTGCGGGATCCGCGGCTGCGGATGCTGCTGGACCGCTACGCGACGTATGCCGGTGCCGATCCGCGCCGCGCGCCTGCGGCGCTCGCCGCGATCCCCTACGCCGAGCTGGCTTTCGGCGGCTGGTACCTGCCGGGTGGTCTGGTCACTCTCGCCGAGGCGCTGCGCGCTCGGTGCACCGATTTAAATGTACGAATAGAGCTGGGCGCCCCGGTCGCCGCCATCGACGCGGACCGGCGGGTGCACGGCGTCCGCCTGGCCGACGGCCGGCACGTCCCGGCGGATGTCGTGGTGTCCGACGTGGACGCGGTGACGCTCTACCGGGACCTGCTACCCGCGCCGAAGCCCCTCGCCGGGCTGGCCGACCGCAGCCTGGCCGGGTTCGTGCTGCTGCTCGGCGTCCGCGGGGAGACCCCGGAGCTGGCCCATCACACCGTGTTCTTCCCGCGGCACTACGACGCCGAGTTCGACGCGGTGTTCGGCGGGCCGGGCCGGCGGGCGCGACCGGCCGGCGACCCGGCGGTCTTCGTCACCCGGGCACCGGACCCCGCCGTCCGGCCAGCCGGGCACGAGGCGTGGTTCGTGCTGGTCAACGCGGCACGGCACGGCACCGACTGGTCCGCTGTGGACTGGCGGCGGCCGGGGCTGGCCACCGCGTACCGGGATCGGATCCTCGACGTGCTGGCGGCGCGCGGCCTGGACGTGCGGGATCGCCTGGTGTTCGCGGAGACCCGGACCCCCGCCGACCTGGCCGAGGCGACCGGGGCGCCGGGCGGCGCGATCGATCCCCGGGTTGTTCCTGGTCGGCGGGTCGGCGCACCCGGGCGGCGGGCTACCGATGGTCACCCTCTCCGCCCGGATCGTCGCCGACCAGATCGGCACCGCCTAGCCGTTACGAGGTGGCATGCGCGGCCAGGAACGCCTGGGCTATTCCGGACGCGAGGTCGGCCGGGTTCGTGGCGGCTATCGTGCGGCCGCCGGTCGCCTTGGCCATCCCCTGCAGCGCGGGCATGTTCGCGTCCGGTCCGTAGCCGACCGCGATCACCGGGACCGGCCGCGCCGGGTCCACGCCGGCGGTCAGCTTCTTCAGGAAGTCCGCGTTGGTCATCGTGAACCGCGTCCCGCCGTCCGCGCCGTCGGTGAGCACCACCACCACGGTGGCGGTGTTCGGCTTGACCCGGCCGCGCATCTCGTCGACCCCGTCCAGCACGGTCTGGTAGAGCGGGGTACCGGCCGTCGCCACCGGCCGGTACGAGCCGATCTTCGCGGCCAGCTGGAGACGCCGGGACTTGCCGTCGGTCGCGTCGGTGATCCGCCCGAACGACACCTCCTCGGTGTGCGCCGGTTCGCTCGCCCGGGACGTGCCGAAATACCACATCCCGATGCTGGTCTCCGCGCCGAACAGCTGTGCCGCCGCCGCACCGGACTCGCGCAGCAGCGACGCCTTGGTGGCGGTCCGCCCGGCCCGGTCGGTGATCTTCTCGTTCATCGAGCCGGACGCGTCGATCAGCAGCAGCACCTGGAACGCCACCGCCTTGTAGTCGGACCACTGCTTGGCCGGGCCGAGCAGCAGCCGCACGTCGGCCGGCGGTCGCAACGCGCCCTTGGTGGCCGCGACGCGGAACCCGGCGCCGGTGACCGACTCCGTGGTGATCGCCGCGCGCAGGCGCTTGACCAGGTCAGCCGGTGCGCCCTTGCGCGAGGCGTACGGATAGTCCGCATCCACCTGGACGTCAGCGGGCGCCGAGCCGGACATCCGGACCCGGTGTTCGGTCTTCTGGTACGTGGTGAGCTGCTGCTCGGTGGTCGGGAAGACACCCACGTCGTAGCTCGCGGTGTTCGAGTCGGACTCGGCCGCCATCTGCCGGAAGATCTCGGCCTGGTCGACGGCCGCGTTCTCCAACCGGCTGCGCAGAGTGAGCGCCTGCAGCTTGGCGATGCCGGCATCCGGGGTGACCTTGGCGGTCGCCTGGTTCAGCGCGTACACGCCGAGCAGGCCGGTCGTGGTGACCGTCGGATCGGACATCCGCACGGCCGGCAGTCGCTCCTGGACCGCGGCCTGCATCAGCCCGCTCCAGGACGTCTTGCCCTCCGGGGCGAACAGCGTGCTGATCGCCTCCGGCCCGGCGATCACCAACGGTGACCAGGCGAGCGGCGTGCCGCTGGTGGCCCAGGTGCGGCCCTGCGCCTTCGCGATCGCCAGCCAGCCGCTGCTGGACGGCACCCAGACGTCCGGCTGCGGCTTGGCGGCCAGCACCAGACCCGGCTCGACGGCCTGCACCTGAACCTCCGAGCAGCGCTGCCCCGCCTTGCTGAGCGTCGCGGCCGCCTGCTCGATCACCGGGGCGATCTCCGGCGCGGCGGCGACCCGCAGTTTCGGGTCGGGACAGGGCGGCGCGGTCTGCTGCGGTGAGGGCACCGGGGCCGCACTGGGTTCGGCCACCGGGGTGCCCCGGTTGCTCATCAGACGCCAGGCGAGCCCGCCGGCGGCCAGCAGAACCAGCACGACGACCGCGGCCGCCAGCAGGGCACGGCCCCGGCTGGGCGGCGGTTCGTGATGCGGCTGGCTCCACTCCATCCGGTCGGGCAGGCGTGGGTCGGACCACTCGTTGTCGGACATGCACCTTACCTCGCGTAACGGTCACCACCGATGGAGCGGATGGTAGTCCGGGATTTATGTCTCGCAATGGCTCCTAAGGTTCCCGACAACATCTAGGCACATCCGTGACCGTCAGGACATCAATCGCGGGGTCGCCACCGCGATCACGATGAACTCGCCGTCCCCGCTGAGTCCGACCGGTTCACGCCCCCAGCCTCCGTAGATCCGATCCACCCGGAAACCCGCCTCCCGCAACGAATCCCGCAGCTCCGGCTCGGTGCGGAAACGCAGCGTGGCCGAGTTCGCCAGGTCCCGCCCATCGTCGAACCGGTAGCGCTGGGTGACGTGCACGGTGTTCGGTCCGGTCTCCTCGGCCTCACTCCACGCCTCGACCGCGGCGCCGTCGTCGAGCACCACGGTGCGCCACGAGTCCTCCGGGTTCCACAGCTCCCACGGCTCGTCGGCCGGGTCCCGGCTGTCGAAGACCAGGCGGCCCTCCGGGATCAGCGCCCGGCGCAACCCGCGCAGCACCGCGTCCCACTCCTCGTCGTCCACGAACGACTGCGCGACGTGACTGGTCATGAACGCCGCGTCGTACGACCGCACCGGCAGCTGCTCGACCGAGCCGTGCACCCACTGGACGCGCTCGCTGCCGGGCTTGCGCCGGGCCGCCGCCAGCGCGGCCGGCGCCGGGTCGATCGCGGTGACCTCGTGCCCGGCCTCGGCCATCGCGATCGCGAGCCGGCCGGTGCCACAGCCCAGGTCGATCACCCGGTGCGCCGAGCGCTCGGCGAGCACGGCCATGAAGAAATCGTCGTCCCAGCCCCAGGGACACTCGGCGTCGTAGACATCGACCAGCCGCGGGTCACGAAACTCGCCATGCCACACACCCAGGACTGTAAACGGAGTGTAGACACTTGACTACCCGATGTGGACAGTCGATCAGAGAGCGCGCACCCCGAACGGCAGCCGGCCGGAGGTGATGTGCTCGAGAACCACCTCGCGCAGCGCGGCGGCGGCGTGCGGCAGCACCACCCCGCGACGCTGGGCGAGCGCGATCGTCCGGCGCATGCCGGGTGGCGCCAGCGGGGTCGCCCGCAGCAGCGGCCGGTTGGCCAGCACCATGCTGGGCACCAGCGCGACACCGAGGCCGGCCTCGACGAAGGCCAGCACCGCGTCCATCTCACCGCCCTCGACGGCGAACTTCGGCGTGAACCCGGCCCGCTCGCAGGCGTGCAGGGTGACCTCGCGGATGTCGTAGCCCTCCCGGAACATCACCATCGGGGTGTGCCGCAGCTCGGCCAGCTCCAGCTGCCGGGCCACGGTGGGCGGCGGGCCGTCCGCGACCGACGCCACCACCAGGCTCTCCCGGACCAGCTCGGTGGCCTCCAGCGCCGGGTCGACACCCTGCTCGGGCTGGATGATCAGGGCAAGGTCGAGGGCGTGCGCGAGCAGGCCGGAGGTGAGGTCCTGCGAACTGCCCTCGCTGATGTGCAGGGTCACCCCGGGGTGGTCGGCGCGGAACGTCCGCAGCACGGCCGGCACCAGGGAGGAACACAGGCTCGGGGTAGCGCCCAGCCGGATCTCGCCCCGGCGCAGGCCGACGATGTCCTGCACGGCCTCGATCGCCGCGTCCGCGTCGGCCACGATCCGCCGTGCCATCGGCAGGAGGGTCTCACCGGCCACGGTGAGACCGACCGCGCCACGCATCCGCTCGAACAGCGGGGCGCCCAACGAGGTCTCCAGGGTGTGAATCTGCTTACTCAACGTGGGCTGCGAGACACCCACAATGTCCGCAGCTTGGGTGAAATGCCTGGTCTCGACTACTGCCAGGAAGTATCGGAGTTGTTGCAGCTGCACCGTAATAGCTTATAGCTATGGGGACCTGCCCGATCATGCATTAGACGAATCGTTCAGGACTTTCTACCGTCCAGGTTGTGGCGGTAGACACTCCAATTCCCCAGACCAAGCACGCGGCGGGGGCGCCGGCAACGCCCCCCGCTCGTCAGGTGGTCCGGCCCTCGTCGGTGATCCTCAAGATCACCATGGCGGTCAGTGGCATCCTGCTGGTCCTCTTCCTTTACGTCCATATGATCGGCAACCTCAAGATCTTCTTGGGCGCCGTCGACTTCGACCACTACGCGCACTGGCTGCGGGCGCTCGGCACGCCCCTGCTGCCGAACATGTGGTACCTGTGGATCCAGCGGGCCGTCCTGACGCTCGCCGTGCTCGCGCACATCTACACGGCGGCCGTGCTGACCATCCGGGCCAAGAAGGCCCGCCCGGTCAAGTACGCGCACCGGCCCAAGGTCCAGGGCAGTTACGCCGCCCGGACCATGCGCTGGGGCGGCGTGATCGTCCTGCTGTTCATCGTGTTCCACATCCTCGACCTGACCACGGGCAACCTGAACCCGGTCGGGGACCACGAGCACCCGTACGCCAACGTGGTCGCCGACTTCGCGCCCGAGCGCTGGTACGTGACGCTCTTCTACGCGCTGGCGATCATCTCGGTCGGGTTCCACCTGTGGCACGGCATCTTCAGCGCGGCCCGGACGCTGGGCCAGCAGACCATGAAGGGGCAGCGGCGGGCCAAGGCCATCGCGCTGGCGCTGTCCCTGGTGCTGGTCGTCGGGTACCTCTCGGTGCCGTTCGCGGTGCTGGTCGGATTGGTGGACTGAACATGACGAACACGGACTTCTGGACCGAGGGCGAACCGGTCGTCGACAAGGCCGCCCCGGACGGACCGATCGAGACCCGCTGGGAACGGCGCAAGTTCGCCGCCAAGCTGGTCAACCCGGCGAACCGCCGCAAGCTGACCGTGATCGTGGTGGGCACCGGCCTGGCCGGTGGCTCCGCGGCCGCGACGCTGGCCGAGCAGGGTTACCACGTCAAGTCGTACTGCTACCAGGACAGCCCCCGGCGCGCGCACTCGATCGCCGCGCAGGGTGGCATCAACGCCGCGAAGAACTACCGCAACGACGGTGACTCCGTCTACCGGCTGTTCTACGACACGGTCAAGGGCGGCGACTTCCGTGCCCGCGAGTCCAACGTGTACCGGCTCGCCCAGGAGTCGGTGAACATCATCGACCAGGCCGTGGCGCAGGGTGTCCCGTTCGCCCGCGAGTACGGCGGCCTGCTGGACAACCGCTCGTTCGGCGGCACCCAGGTGTCCCGGACGTTCTACGCCCGGGGCCAGACCGGTCAGCAGCTGCTGCTCGGCGCGTACCAGGCGCTCGAGCGGCAGATCGGCCTCGGCAACGTCGAGATGAACACCCGGCACGAGATGCTCGAGCTGATCATCGTGGACGGCAAGGCCCGCGGCATCGTCGTCCGGGACATGATCACCGGCGAGATCACCACCGAGTTCGCGGACGCCGTGGTGCTCGCCTCCGGCGGGTACGGCAACGTGTTCTTCCTGTCCACCAACGCCAAGGGCTGCAACGTCACGGCGTCGTGGCGGGCGCATCGCAAGGGCGCGCTGTTCGCGAACCCCTGCTATACGCAGATCCACCCGACCTGCATCCCGGAGTCCGGCTCGCACCAGTCGAAGCTGACCCTGATGTCCGAGTCGCTGCGCAACGACGGCCGGGTGTGGGTGCCCAAGGCGCAGAAGGACACCCGCAAGGCCGCGGACATCCCCGAGGACGAACGCGACTACTACCTGGAGCGCATCTACCCGGCGTTCGGCAACCTGGTGCCCCGGGACATCGCGTCCCGCGCCGCCAAGAACGTCTGCGACGAGGGCCGTGGCGTCGGCCCCGGCGGTCTCGGCGTCTACCTGGACTTCGCGGACGCCATCAAGCGCCTCGGCCAGAAGGCGGTCGAGGCCAAGTACGGCAACCTGTTCGAGATGTACCAGCGGATCACCGGCGACGACCCGTACGAGACGCCGATGCGGATCTACCCGGCCGTGCACTACACGATGGGTGGCCTCTGGGTCGACTACGACCTGCAGTCCACCATCCCCGGCCTGTTCGTGGTCGGCGAGGCGAACTTCTCCGACCACGGCGCCAACCGGCTCGGCGCGTCCGCGCTGATGCAGGGCCTGGCGGACGGCTACTTCGTGCTGCCGAACACGATCAACAACTACCTCGCGTCCGGCCCCTTCCCGAAGGTGACCGCGGCCAGCGCCGAGGTCGTCGAGGCCCGCAGGCAGGTCGAGGACCAGATCGAGAAGTTCCTCTCGATCGACGGCGACCGGACCGTGGACTCCTTCCACCGCGAACTCGGCCACATCATGTGGGAGTACTGCGGCATGGAGCGCACCGAGGAGGGCCTGACCAAGGCGATCGGCCTGATCCGGGCGCTCAAGGAGGAGTTCTGGACCCGGGTCAAGGTGCCGGGCAAGGGCGAGGAGCTCAACCAGAACCTGGAGAAGGCCGGCCGGGTGGCCGACTTCATCGAGCTCGGTGAGCTGATGTGCATCGACGCGCTGCACCGGCGGGAGTCCTGCGGCGGTCACTTCCGGGCCGAGAGCCAGACCCCGGACGGCGAGGCGCTGCGCCACGACGACGAGTTCGGCTACGCCGCGGCGTGGGAGTACTTCGGCGCCGACGGCAAGCCGACCCTGCACAAGGAAGAGCTCGAATTCGAGTACGTCCACCCGAGCACGCGGAGCTACAAGTAATGAACATCAAGGTCAGGGTGTGGCGTCAGTCCGGCCCCTCGGACAAGGGCCGGATGGTCACCTACGACGTCAAGGACATCTCCCCGGACGCGTCGTTCCTCGAAATGATCGACGTGCTCAACGAGACGCTGATTCTCGGCGGTGACGACCCGATCGCGTTCGACCACGACTGCCGCGAAGGCATCTGCGGCGCGTGCAGCATGGTCATCAACGGGGTGGCGCACGGCCCGGAGAAGGCCACCACCACGTGCCAGCTGCACATGCGGCACTTCAAGGACGGCGACGTGATCGACGTCGAGCCGTGGCGCGCCGCCGCCTTCCCGGTGATCAAGGACCTGGTGGTCGACCGCACCGCGTTCGACCTGATCATCCAGGCCGGCGGTTACATCAGCGCCTCGACCGGCACCGCGCCGGACGCCCACGCCGCGCCGGTGCCGAAGAAGGACGCGGACGCCGCGTTCGAGGCGGCCACCTGCATCGGCTGCGGCGCCTGCGTGGCGGCCTGCCCGAACGGCTCGTCGATGCTGTTCACCGCCGCGAAGATCACCCACCTCGGGCTGATGCCGCAGGGCCAGCCGGAGCGCGACAGCCGGGTGATCGACATGCTGCAGGCGCAGGACGACGCCGGTTTCGGCGGCTGCACCAACATGGGCGAGTGCACCGAGGTCTGCCCGAAGGGCATCCCGCTGAGCCTGATCGGGCGACTGAACAGCGATTACCGCAAGGCGATCGCGAAGAGCTGAGAGGCTCACCGAGGTACTCCAGGTGTCCGGCACAACGGCGTGCCGGGCACCCGGTCCTGGTCCTGCGGCGGTTTGCTGCGGGTTTGTAGCGGGTTTGTTGTGACGACCCCGGGCTCAGCCCGACGTCAGCGCCGCCGCGATCGCCATCGTGTGCTGATACTCCCGCCAGCCCACGAGCAGCCCGTCCCGCGTCCGCAGCACCCCGATGAACGGCGCCGAAGCCCGCACCCCGGTGCCCAGATGGGTGCCGGCCAGCTCGTACTCCACGATGATCACGTCAGGGTCGGCGGTCTCGTGGACGACCACGTTGCGGCAGTCATCGAAGCGAACCGGAAAACCCGCCCGCCCCACCCGGGTCTGCTCCAGAACGCGCTCCCGCCCCTCAGTCCGGGTCGCCCGGCCGGGCGCGGCGAACGGCGTCTCCACCACCACGCCCTCAGCGAGCATGTCCCCGTCGTAGGTCGGCTCCCCGGCCAGCCACCGCTCCTGCATCCGGGCGAAGATCTGCTGCGGTGTCACTCGGCACCTCCGTTAAGGTGAGTGAGTACTCGACTTAGCGCCCCTGAGAATAGTGAGTGGAGACTCAGCTTGTCACCCCTCTCCCCCTCCGACGACGACGGTCCGCCGCTGCGCGCCGACGCCCAGCGGAACCGTGCGCGCATCCTGGACGCGGCCGAGGCGGTGTTCGCCGAGTTCGGCGCGGGTGCGTCGACCGAGGAGGTGGCGCGGCGCGCCGGGGTGGCCATCGGGACGGTGTTCCGCCACTTCCCCACCAAGAACGACCTGCTCGCGGCGATCATGAAGCGGCTGCTGGCCCGGCTGGTCGCGGAGGCCGGCGAGCTCGGCGGCGGCGACGGGCTGTTCACGTTCTTCAGCCGGCTGGTGGCACAGGCGGCCGGCAAACGCTCCGTGGTGGACCTGCTGGCCCGGGCCGGGGTGGAGATCCGGCTGCCGGACACGGTGGGTCACCTCGAGCAGGCGGTGGGCGAGCTGCTGCGGCAGGCCCAGGAGGCCGGGACGGTGGCGACCGCGGTACGCCTGCCCGAGGTGATGGCCCTGCTGATCAGCGTGTGCCAGGGCGCGCTGCACGGCGACTGGGACGCTGGGCTCCAGGAACGCACGCTGGGCGTGATCTTCGGAGGTCTGCGCGGTCATTGACCGCCGATTTTTCCTTCGGTACGACGTACCGAAGGAAAAATGAGCGTGCCCTGCGCCGCGGCAGTCACCGGGAGTGAGCGCCTAGCTCGCGCCGCCCAGCCCGGCGTGCAGGAACGTCGTCAGCGTCTCGATCGCCTCGTCGTCGCTCAGCTCGCGGCCCAGATCGGGGCGGTTGGCCCCGGAGAGCCAGGTGGCGGCGAACCCGCTGATCGTCACGGTGAACAGCGACGCGGAGACGAGCCGGTCGCCGGGCAGGTCGAGCGCCGCCAGATGATCCGCGATATGACCCAGGTCGGGTGCGAGCATGTCGCGGCTGCGCTGGGCGAACGTCTCGTCGACGAGCGCCGCCTGCTCCAGCGCCACCATGATCGCGCGATGCCGGCGGTAGAAGCCCCAGAACGCCGCGACGTGCCAGCGCACCGCCGCGCGATCGCGGAAATCCGTGCCGTGGCCGGCCATCTCGGCGCTCGCGTCACCCTCGGCCAGCAGGTCCGCCAGCAGCGCCTCGAGCAGCGCCTCCTTGCTGGCGAAATGCTTGTAGAACGAGCCGGTGGCCCGCCCCGCCTCCGCGGTGATGTCCGTGATCTTGGCGGTCAGGTAGCCGGAGCGCTCGAAGACCCGGATCGCGGCGGCCTTGAGCTCCGCCTCGGTCTGCGCAGCCTGCTGCTTGCGGAGCCCGGCCTGAGCGCCCGGCCGAGTGCCGTGCCAGGTATCTCGCCCCTCAGCCTGACCCTGCGCCGCCTCGTCCTGCGGCCTGCCCAACCCGGTCACCAACGTCCTGTCACCGCCATTCCTCTTGACCGGAGACTATCAGCGCTCTACGGTGAATCCATGTTCACTGAATCAAGATTCACTCTGCTCGCCGGATTCACTGTGATCGCCGGCGCCGGCCCGACCGGGCTCGCCGTCGCCCGCCAGCTGCAACGGCATGGCGTGCCGTTCCGCATCGTGGAAAGATCCGCCCGCCCGTTCGACGGTTCCCGCGGCAAGGGTCTGCAGCCGCGCACCCTCGAGGTGCTCGACGACCTCGGCCTGATCGACCGGTTCCAGGAGTCCGGCAGTGACTACCCCGCGTTGCTGGTCCACCGGCCCGACGGCGCGACCGTCGAGTGGCGGATGGACGAGCTGCACGAGCCCACCCCCGAGGTGCCCTATCCCAATCTGCTGATGGTCCCGCAGTGGCGCACGTCCGAGCTGCTCGCCGAGGGGGTGCCGATCGAGTTCGGTGTCGGCGTCACGTCGCTGGAGCAGGACGCCGACGGAGTCCGGGTCACCCTGGACACCGGCGAGGTGGTCACCGCGCGTTACCTGGTCGGCGCCGACGGCGGCCGCAGCACGGTCCGGCAGGCGCTCGGCGTGGAGTTCCTCGGCTCCACCCACGAGGACGAGCGGATGCTGATCGCCGACGTGAAACTGTCCGGCCTGGATCGTGCGCATTGGCACGTCTGGCCCGGCGACCCCGGGTTCCGGCTGGGCCTGTGCCCGCTGCCCGGCGGCGACTGGTGGCAGCTGACCGCGCCGCCCACCGACACCCCCGTCGCGGAGCTGGTCGCCGCGACCGACCCCGCCATCACGATCACCGAGGTCGGCTGGACGTCGCAGTTCCGGGCCAACATCCGGATGGCTGACCGGTTCCGTGTCGGCAACGTCTTCCTCGCCGGCGACGCCGCCCACGTGCACTCCCCGGCCGGCGGACAGGGCCTCAACACCGGCATCCAGGACGGCTACAACCTCGGCTGGAAGATCGCCACCGGCAACACCACGATCCTGGACACCTACGAGGCCGAGCGCCTCCCGGTCGCCGCCGACGTGCTCGGCATCAGCACCACCCTGCACCGCCGCCACGTCGCCGCCGACCCCGACGCGATGCGCCGCGACGACCCCGCCCTACGCCAGCTCACCCTCAACTACCGCGGCGGCCCACTGACCGCCGAGCACCGCCCCACCCCCGGCCGGGTCCAGGCCGGCGACCGCGCCCCGGACGCTCCCCTCACCACCGGCCACCGGCTCTTCGACCTGATGCGCGGCGCCCACCCCACCCTCCTGGCCTTCGGCTGGCCGGACACCCTGCCCCACCTGCCAGAGTCACTCCCGGTCCACCACCTCCCCGCGGCGGAGAAGCAGGCCTGGCACGCCTACGACACCCAGACCCCCACGTTGTTCCTGATCCGCCCCGACAACTACGTAGGCTGCGCCACCCACAACCCCCAGGACGTCATCAACTACCTCAAACAGATCGCCCAGTAAGCCCCGCCAGCCCCAGGCCCGGCGCATGCCCGGTCGAGTCCCCCAGAATCTCCGCCTCGACCACAGCCGCCGTCGGCGCCACCAACGACGGCATCGACCGCCGCGCTTCGCCGCCGCTCCTGCCATCCACCTCGAATGACACCCTCCGCATCGGTCCCGCCCCACCCTCGGTCAACCCGCCCACTTCAGCGACGCCACCCGAGGCGGCCGACCGTCCGCCTCGGATAGACCAGTAGCACCTGCCCTGGAACGCCGTGAGGCTTGCGGATCTCCGGCTTGGCTTCACCCACTGGCTGGCTTCGGGCCGCAGGCACGACCCCGGGCCGCAGGCACGACCCCGGGCCGCAGGCACGACCCCGGGCCGCAGGCACGACCTCGGCCTGATTGAGAGCAGGTGGCTTCAACGGGCCGGGGCGGTGCGGCGGTGGGTGGAGGCTGCGGCGGCGGTCAGGGCCAGGGTGGCGCCGAGGAGCAGCGGCGGGCGGGCGCCCAGCTGGGCCAGGGCGGCGCCGAGCGGGATGGCCAGGGTGATCGGGCCGAACATGACCATGTTGCCGGTGGCGGCCACCCGGCCGAGGAGGTGATCGGGAGTGCTGGTCTGGATCACGGTGATTCCGGCGATCAGGGTCCAGGGCAGACCCAGGCCGGCCAGGACGCTACCGACGATCATCGCGGGCCACCACGGCAGCGACCAGGCGACACAGGCGACGGCGAACAGCGCCGCACCGAGCGCGGCGACCCGGGCCGCCGCGAGACGGGCGAGCAGCCGGCCCACCAGCAGTCCGCCGACGATCGACCCGGCGCCCTGCGCGCTGGAGAGAATGCCCAGGTGGGTGGCGGGATGGTGCAGGCCTTCGACGAGGTGGAGCAGCACCGCGGCGTTGGTCATGCCGGAGACCGCGATCGCCACGGCGGCGACCAGGACTGGCGTCCGCAACGGCTCCCGCCACAGAACCGTCAACCCGGCACGAACGCTGGTCCAGCCCAGAGTCACCGGCCGTTCGGCATCGGGGTCGGCGGGCGTGGCAGACGACTGCCGGGCTGCGCCGTCACTACCGTCGACCGGCTCGGAGCCGCCGCGGTCATCGGAGGCGAGTCGCGCGGCGCCGTCACGGGCTGAGGCGGGTATCCGCCCTGCGGACGGCGCATGAGGAGTCCCCTGCTCCATGGCTTCGGCATACGCGTCATCGGCCGGGGATGCCGGGTCAGACAGTTCCCGTCGCGGCCCGACAGCATCCGCGCCGACGGCGGGGCTTGGAAGGTGTGCCGGGTTGGGTGGGTGGAGAGGACTTGGAAGGTGTGCCGGGGTGGGTGGGTGGAGGTGGACCAGGGCGTACAGGAAGGCGGTGAGAAGCGGGAGGGCGGCGCAGACAAGGACCACCGCATGGGGGCCCTGCCAGGCGTAGAGGGCCGCGCCGGCCAGTGGGGCCAGAAGTTTCATGCCTTCCTGGGCGCTGGAACGCCAGCCGTTGACGTCCCCGAGCAGGCGCGGCGGCAGAGCGGCCGGGAGCAGAGCGGTCTCGCCCGCGTCGAGCAGGACGTAGCTGAATCCACGGACCAGCAACACCAGGTAGATCCAGCTCGCGTCGGGTGCCGCGAGCAGGGCCAGGATCGCGGCGCTGATCACCAGGTCGACCGTGATCACCAGGGGCCGGCGCGGGAACCTGTCGACCAGGGCACCGAGCCAGGGCGCGGCCAGCGCCGGTGCGTAGGTCCCGAGGCCCGCCAGCGCGGCCAGGCTCGCCGAACCGGTGAGGTCGAGGATCCACAGCCCCGCCGCGAGACTCATCGCGGTGCTGCCAAAACCGGAACAGAGGGAGATCAAGACGAACAACACGGCGTTCCGGCGCATGCGTCCACTCCAGAATTGAGTCAGGTGGACTCACATCCTGCGGAGTTGAGCGCCCTACTGTCAACCCGGCCTTGCCTCCTCAAACCTGGCACGCAGCCGGCCCACCGCGGCCCGCAGCGACACCGGAAGCCCCTGAGCTCGCCCACCGCGCGTCCCACCCGCCCCCGCGGGCCGCGCGGCCGAGCCCGCAGGCGACGCAGTCGAGCCGGCGGCCAGGTCCGCGGGCAGCTCGGCCGAGCCGGTGGGCATCGTGGGCGGGTGAGGGAGGGAGTGGGTGGACAGGTCGGCGAGGGCTTCGGCGACCAGGTCGTAGAGAGCGCCGGGTGGGGCGTCCGGAGCGGCTGACAAGGTTTCGCGGACCAGGGCGGCGCGGGGGAAGCGGGCATCCCAGCGGCGGTCGGCGCCGATGCGCAGGTACAGGTCGACGGCGGATTTGCGCAGGGCGGCCAGGGTCTCGCCGTAGCCCTGATCGAGCTCGGCCCGCTGCGGCCGGGAGTCACGCTCGGCTGCCTGCGCCAGGCGGTGCCTACGTTGCTCCGCCGCCTGACGGCTGGACAGACCCAACGCCGCGGCGATCGCCGGCCAGGTGGCTCCGGAGCGCCTGGCTCGGTCGATCAGCGCCAGCTCGTCGGCGTCGAGCTGTGCCCGCCGCGCCTGGATCTCACGGAGCTCCGTAAGGCCAGACCCTCCGCCATGCCGCTTGAACGCCTCCGCCGCGGCACCGGATGACTTGTCATCGGACTGCGCGGTCACGGGCTCGGCACCTTGAGCGGCAGGTTCCGACGAAGCGAAGCCATGGTGAGTGGACACCAGGCCAGGCTATCAAATGTCAATGTTCTGTTGACATCACTGAAGGCGCTGCGGGTTCGCAGTCATAGCGCCCGCGGAGGTCAGCGAACAACAACGAGCCGCAACGGCCGCGAGCGACCGACCACGCCCGCACGGGACAGCGGCCCGCACGGGACAGCGGCCCGCACGGGACAGCGTGACCGCACGGAACAGCGGCCCGCGTGGCGGCGGGCGAAGGCGTTATGTCGGCAGCCTTCGGCCTACCCGCCCCGGCCGTTGGAGGGCGGTGCGGGTCCGCGATGACCGATTGCGTGCGCGCACAGCCCACAGGGGGCGGGGCGCGCACGCACTGTCGGATCGCGGCCTGCCACCGCCCTTGCCTGGGCGGGAATCGCACGCATCACCCGATCGCGGGCAGTTGCCGCCCCGCGCCCCGGCCCCTCGCGGACTCCTACCGCCCCGCGAGTGCGAAGTGCGGGACCCCACCGCCCCATGAACGCCCAGCGAGTGCCTCTGCCGCCCTGCTGGCGCGGTGCGTGTGCCCCCACCGCCCCACCGATCTCGGGCCGCGCTGCGACGGAGCGCTCGGGAGATGCGGGTGCGGACCGCGCCCCAACTTCACACGCTCACTTGCCCGGCTCAGCAGCCGCGGGCGGCCTGGAGGCGCTCGGGGCCGAACCAGAACCGACAGAGCCGGAGGCAACCGAAGCAGACGCGGCGGCACCAGGAACGGCCCGGACCGGAGCAGAGACGGCTGGAGCAGAGGCCGCCGAATCAGTAACAGCCCGGACCACAGCAGAGGAGGCAGCGGCAGGGGCAGCGGCGCCAGGAACGGGCGGGGTGGGCGGCGGCTGGCGGAGGGCGGTGGCGGTGATCAGGGCGGCGGCCGCCACGAAAGCGGCGCCCACCAGGAAAGCCGAGCTGTACCCGTCCCGCAGCGCCAGCGGCTCCGCCACACCGGCGGCCAGACGGGAGGATGTGCGGCTGGCGGCGACCGCGGCCAGGACCGCCAGGCCCAGCGCCGCGCCGGCCTGCTGTGCGGTGTTGTTCAGGCCGGACACCAGGCCGGTGTCCTCGGAGGACGCGCCGGCCATGGCCAGCATCATGATCGCCGGGACGGTGATGCCGACGCCCAGGCCCATGATGATCAGAGCGGGCAGCAGGTCGACCACATATGACGGAGCCGCCGGAATCCGGGAGAGCAGCGCCAGCCCGGCCGCGAGCAGCAGCAGGCCGGTCAGCAGCACCCGGCGCGGGCCGAAGCGAGCGGTCAGCCGGGCCGCCACGACGAGGGACACCAGGCCGATGACGATCGGGGTGGGCAGGAAGCCCAGACCGGTCCGCAGCGTGTCGAAGCCCATCACCCGCTGCAGGAAGAGCGTGTTCACGAACTGGAAGCCCATCCCGGCCGCCATGATCAGCACCATGGTGGCGCTCGCGGCCAGCAGCCACGGGCGGCGGAGCAGGCGGAGCGGGATGAGCGGTTCGGGCGCCTTTCCCTGTCGTACCAGAAAAAGGACGACGAGCAGGAACGCGCCCGCGGCCAGGGACCAAGCAGGAGCCGGCGAGGTCGGCTCGCCGACCGCGACGATGGCATAAACGCCGAGCGACAGACCCGCGGTGATCAGCAGCGCACCGAGGACGTCGACCCGACCGGCGAAGCGGTCACCGTCAAGAATGAACCGGCGGCCGAAGAACCAGGCGGCCACCCCGAACGGGACGTTGATCAGGAAGATCGCGGGCCAGCCGGCCAGATCGGTGAGCACGCCGCCGGCCACGAAGCCGATCGCCGCGCCGCCGGCCTGGGTGAAGCTGAAGATGCCCATGGCACGGGCCTGCGGGCCGGGTTCCGGGAAGAGCCGGACGATCATGCCGAGGATGACGGCGGAGGCCAGCGCCCCGCCGGCACCCTGCACGAAGCGGCCGGCGACCAGCAGGCCGGCGTTCGGGGCGACGCCGCAGAGCAGGCTGGCCGCGGTGAAGACGGTCAGGCCGGTCAGGAAGACCCGGCGGGCGCCGAGGAGATCACCGAGCCGGCCGGCGAGCAGCAGCAGGCCGGCGAAGGCGACCAGGTAGCCGTTGACCACCCAGGCGACGCCGGCCGGGGTGAAGCCGAGATCCCGCTGAATGGCGGGGATGGCCACGGCGACGATGGTGCTGTCCAGAACGATCATCAGCGCGACGGTGCAGAGCACGGCCAGCGTTGCGCCACGGGAAGGACTCATGATCCGACCGTAGCAGATAATCCGGAAGCGGACTATCTTGAAGGGACCTATCAAGCACCACGCGGCCGGCGGACCGCATGCGGACCGGCGACCTCGTCGCGAGAAAGCGCCAGCGCGCCGAGCAGATCGAGGAAGACCGCGCGTGACTCCGCCGGGAAGGCCGCCAGCGCGTCCCCGTGCACCCGGTCCACGATCCGCTGGCCCTCTTCGGCGGCCAGCCGGCCCTTCTCGGTGACCGCGATGATCCGGGCACGCCGGTCGGTGGCCGACGCCCGGCGCTCGGCCAGGCCGCGTTTCTCCAGCTCGTCGACGGTCCCGACCATGGTGGTCTTGTCCAGGCCGGCGAGCGCGGCGAGCTGGATCTGGGTGCGGTCCTCCTCCAGCGCGTGGATCAGCACGCACTGCGTCCGGGGTGTCAGGTCGACCTCGGCGAGCGCGGCGGCGAGCCGGTTGGTCAGCGCGTGACCGGCCTCGTTGAGCAGGCGGCTGACGTCGAGCTGGGTGCGTTCCGGAGCGGACATGGAACAAGGCTATCTCCGGATCGTCCAGTAGCGGACGATCCGGAGATAGCCGAGGGGCGACCGGCGAATCCCCGTGTTAACCCGCCGGCCCCCGGTATCAGGCGAAAGACACCCAGGCCGGCGCGTACGGCGTCACGCGCAGCGGCATGCGGGCTTCCGCGGGCGTACGGTCGCCCTTGCGGTTGTTGCATCGGCCGCAAGCCGCGACGGTGTTGAGCCATTCGTTGCCGCCACCGCGCGAGCGGGGGAAAACGTGGTCGATGGTGGTGGCCGGGGCCCCGCAGTAGGCGCAGGTCCGCTTGTCGCGCGCCAGCACGCCGGTGCGGGACCAGCCCGGGCCACGGCCGAACCGCCAGCGGGTCACCACGTAACTGACCAGCCGGACCACGGTGGGCACCGGGAAGACACCGATGGTCGCGTCCGGCTGCGCCTCGTGCACGACCGCCACCTGACGGAACAGCATCCGGATCGCGTGCCGGAGGCTGACCCGGTGCAGCGGCCCGCAGTCGGCGTTCAGAACCAGAACCGCGCTCATTGGGGTTTCACCTCCGTCAACTCTATTTTCATCCCGAATCAGCAGGTCAGATGGCGTTCCTGCTGAGAAAGAAAATAGGCGCGGCATCGACGCCCGACAACCGAATAAACGGTCAGCGCAGGGCGCGGCGGACCGCCACCGACAATTGCGCCAGACCGGCGAATTGCAGCGCGAGCCAGAGCGCGACGGGCAGCCACGGCCGGTCGATCACGGTGATCAGAACCAGTCCGAGGCCGGCGATCAGGGCACGGGTCGGCCGCTCCCCGACGGTCACCACGCCGATCTCCGACATCCCGGCGGCCGAGGCGCGGGCCCGCACGTACTCGTGCAGCCAGCTGGCCGCGCCGGCCGCGGTCACCAGCCAGCCCGGGGCGCCGGCGACCCAGAACGCGGCGAGCCAGGCCAGCTCGCCGATCCGGTCGGCGACCGAGTCGTACACAAATCCGATTTTTGTCACGCGATCGGTGATCACCGCGACCGCGCCGTCGAGGCCGTCGGCGGCCGCCGCCACCAGGATCAGGAACGCGGCGAGGAGCAGGCTGCCGCGGGCCGCGAACGGCACCGCGACACAGACCAGCAGACCGATAGTGGTCACCGTCATCGGCGACACCCGGCGGCGGCCGAGCCACACCCCGACGGTGTACGCGGTGAGCACCCACCCCCGCACCACCGGCGACGCCCGCCGAGGGTCGAACCCGCCGTGCAGCCCGGACCAGGCCTCGGCGTAGTCGTCCCAGGTCACGCGGCTGCGGCGACGTCCGACGGGGCCAGCCGCTGCCAGACCTCACGGGTCGCGGTCGAGCGGTTCATGGTGATGAAGTGAATGCCCGGCACCCCCTCGTCGAGCAGCCGCGCGCACATCTCCGAGCAGACCTCGACGCCCAGCTCCCGCACCGCGGACTCGTCGCCGGCGACCCGGTCGAAACGGCGCAGCAGCTCCGGCGGGAACGGCGCACCGGAGAGCTGACTGGACCGCGCGATGGTGGCCATCCGGGTCACCGGCATCACCCCGGCCACGATCGGGGTGTCGCAGCCGGCCGCCGCCACCCGGTCGCGCAGCCGCAGGTAGTCCTCGGCGTCGAAGAACATCTGGGTGATCGCGTAGTCGGCACCGGCCCGGCACTTGCGGATCAGGTTGAGCGTGTCGCTCTCGACGTCGGCCGAGCGGGGATGTTTGTACGGGAACGCCGCCACCCCGACGCTGAAGTCCCCCGACTCGCGGATCAGCCGGACCAGGTCCTCGGCGTAGCGCACGCCCTCGGGGTGCCGCACCCACTCGCCCATCGGGTCGCCCGGCGGGTCGCCGCGCAGCGCCAGCACGTTGCGGATGCCGGCCCCGGCCAGCCGCCCGATCACGTTGCGCAGCTCGGCGACCGAGTGGTCGACCGCGGTGAGGTGGGCCATCGCCAGCAGGGTGGTCTCGGTGGCCACCCGCTCGGTGACCGCGACGGTGGTCTCCCGGGTGGTGCCGCCCGCGCCGTAGGTGATCGACACGAAGCTCGGCCGCAACGACTCCAGCTCACGGATCGCCTGCCAGAGCAGCCGCTCGCCGTCCGGGGTCTTGGGTGGGAAGAACTCGAACGAGAACGTCGGCGCCGCGCCGCGGATCAGCTCGCCGATCGCCGGGGTGCCGGGCAGCTTGGAGGGAAGTCCGAGAGACACACCGGAACTCTACCGGGCCGGTCTGCGGGCCGACCTTCTCGAACAAGTAGCGTCGCGGGTGTGACGAACTCCCCGCTCGAACTGGCCGGGCTGCGGCCGCGTGTCGACAAGGCGCTGACCGTGTTCCTGGCCGGGCAGCGCGACCGGCTGCTGGCGATCGATCCGGCGCTGGCCGACGTGTCCGGCACAGTGTCCGAGTTCGTGCTGGGCGGCGGGAAGCGGCTGCGGCCGGCGTTCGCGTACTGGGGTTTCCGCGGTGCCGGCGGCACCGACTCGGAGGAGGTCGTCGCGGCGGTCGCGGCGCTGGAGCTGGTGCAGGCCAGCGCGCTGATCCACGACGACCTGATGGACCGGTCGGACACCCGGCGCGGGGAGCCGTCGGTGCACCGCCGGTTCGAGAAGCTGCACGCCGGCGCGGGCTGGCGGGGCAGCGCGGCCGGGTTCGGCGACTGCGCCGCGGTGCTGCTCGGCGACCTGGCGCTGGTCTGGTCGGACGAGCTGCTGCACCGCTCCGGCATGCCGTGGGCCGATCTGGCGCGGGCCCGGCCGGTCTTCGACGACATGCGCACCGAGGTCACCGTCGGTCAGTACCTGGACGTGCTCACCCAGGCGACCGGGGACACCTCACTGGAGCGGGCCGGCAAGGTCGCCCGGTACAAGTCGGCGAAGTACACCGTCGAGCGGCCGCTGCTGCTCGGCGCGGCGCTGGCCGGGGCCGGTCCGGAGGTGTCGGACGCGTACACCGGGTTCGGGCTGCCGCTGGGCGAGGCGTTCCAGCTGCGCGACGACGTGCTCGGGGTGTTCGGCGACCCGGCGCAGACCGGCAAGCCGGCCGGGGACGACCTGCGGGAGGGCAAGCGGACGTACCTGGTGGCCGCCGCGTTCGGCGCGCTCGGCGAGGCCGGGCGGGCCGAGCTGGACGCGGCGCTCGGCGATCCGGCGCTGGACGACGCCGGGGTGGAGCGGCTGCGCGTGCTGATCCGGGACAGCGGGGCCCTGGCGGCGACCGAGGCGCGGATCGGCGAGCTGATGACCGGGTCGCTGGCCGCGCTGGCCGCGGCGCCGATCGACGAGGAGGCGCGGGACGCGCTGCGCCGGCTCGCCGACGCGGCTACCCGCCGTTCCGTCTGAGTCTCCTCAGCAGCCGGCTGCCCTCACCAGCCGCCGGGGTGCGCTGGATGCCGCGCCGGCCCAGCGCCACCCAGATCGACAGCGTGAGCAGCACCAGCGCGAACCCGAACAGCAGGTCCTCGACCGGCGCGTAGACCAGCCGCCAGCCGATGATCGCGTCCGGGTCGTACCGGACGATGTTCCGGCCGGTGAGGATGCCGTTCGAGATCAGCTGGAACGTGAAGATGATCGGGTAGGTCGCCCAGAACACCCGGCGGGTGACCAGCCGGGTCCGCAGGATCAGCAGGTCGACGAGCACCGCGGCGACGACGCCGAGCAGCGCCGCCGTGGTGTAACTCACTCGTCGCCGGCCGGGCGTCGCAGCACCGCCCGCACCGCCTCGAAGCCGAGAATGGCACAAATCGGCACGACCAGGAAGAACAGCACCTCGTCCAGCGGCAGGCCGCCACCCAGGAAGATCCCGGTGATCTGCGCCGGGTCGAAGGTCCAGTGCCCGGCGGCGATCGCGGCCAGGTCCCAGAGGACGAACACGACCGCCACCGGCAGCACGGTCAGCAGCAGCCGGCGCCACCGCCGGAGCACGTTGACCCGCAGGATCGGCTCCAGCCAGAGGGCGCCGGCCAGGCATCCGGCGAGCACGGCGACGTACGCCAGATGCCGCATCGGCTCAGAAACCCAGCGCCTGTGCGCGCCGCTTGACCTCACGGGCCTGCCAGGTGCCGAGCGCGGCCGCCGCGCTGCCGCCGACCTCCGGGTCGGCCGCGTACAGCCACCGGAACGCCTCTTCGTCGTTGTACCCGGCGTCGCGGAGCACGGTCAGCACACCGGGCAGATGCTGCCGGACGGTGTCGTTGGCGATCAGCTCCTCGGGCACCAGACGGATCCCGTCACGGCGCACGGACAGCAGGTCACCGTCCTTGATCATCTGGTGCACCTTGCTGATCGAGACGCCGAGCTTCTCGGACACGTCCGGCAGGTTGATCCATCCGGTCGGTTCGGTGATGACAGGTTCGCTCACGCCGTACAGCGTGCCAGACCAGAACGGAGAACAGTTGATGAGCCTGTGGCGAAGGATCCGCGCCGAGCTGCGCGGTGCCTGGCGTTCGGTCAAGTACGACCTGGGCCGGCGCCCGGCCGAGCACACCGACGGGCCGGACGTCACCTCGACCGGGCTGAGCACGTTCCCCGGCTCGCTGATGGAGTGGCGCACCGTGCCACCGGAGACGGACGCTCGGCCACCACGGCGATTTGTCGCTGTTGCGGCGTTCTGTCTCGTGGCGCTGGTCGGCGCGATCGGGTCGTACCTCGTGGTCACCCGCAGCCTGAGCGCGGCCTTCACCGAGGAGCCGTCGGCCGTGGCCGCCGCCGAACCGGAAGTGGACGCGGCACCCACCACGGCCGCCGCGCCTGCCGTGAAAAAGACGACAAAAGCCACCGCCGAAGCCCCACCGGTCACCCCGGCCACCGGCGGCCCCACCTCGCGGATGGGATCACCCGCCGGCCCGCGCACCACCGCGCCCCGGGCCACCGCGCACCGGACCGCCTCGCCGGACGAGCACCCACGACCGAGGACGACCACTCCCCCGTGTGACTGCGTCACCCCGCCGGTGCCCACGCCGACCGCACCGTCCCCGGCCGGCAGCGACCCGGACCCGGGCAGCCCGGCGCCGAGCGGCCCGGACGGCTCCACCTCGCCCGCGGAGCCCAGCGCCTCGGCCGATCCCGGGCCGGACGACACCCCCGACGACGCACCCGGTGAGCGACGACACCGTCACCGGCAATGGCAGCGGGCCGGATAAAACCGGAATGTGGGACCGACCCTCGGCGAATCGGTGCAGGTCATCACCGTTCAGGTACCCGTTTGGACTCAGCTGTGACATCCTGGGTCACCCCCACCGGAAAGACACATACACTTCACGCCGATGGACACCACAGTCGCCGATACGTTGATCGGCACAACGATTGACGGGCGCTACCGGATCACCGGTCGCGTGGCCCGTGGTGGCATGGCAACGGTGTACCGGGCCACCGACGAGCGACTCGGGCGTCCCGTCGCACTGAAGATCATCCACCCCTCCCAGGCTACGAACGTCCACTTCGTCGACAGGTTCACCGACGAGGCGAAGACGATCGCCCGGCTGACCCATCCGAACGTCGTGGCCGTTTACGACCAGGGTCGTCACGAGGGCCTGCCCTACCTGGTGATGGAGTTCGTGCAGGGCCGCACCCTGCGTGACCTGCTGGCCCAGCGCAAGCGGCTGAGTCCGGTGGAGGCGCTGGCGATCCTCGAGCAGATGCTCGCCGCGATCGCCGCCGCGCACCGCGCCGGGCTGGTCCACCGCGACGTCAAGCCGGAGAACGTGCTGGTCGCCGAGGCGCCCAGCGGCGGCACCAGCGACCTGGTGGACGCGGTGGTCAAGGTCGCCGACTTCGGTCTGGCGCGGGCCATCGAGGCGAGCACCGTCGACGAGTCCGGCCAGCTGATGGCGACCGTGGCCTACGTCGCGCCGGAGCTGGTGCAGGCCGGCCAGGCCGACGCGCGCACCGACGTCTACTCGGCCGGCATCGTGCTCTTCGAGATGCTCACCGGCCGGGTGCCGTACGACGCCAAGGACCCGGTCGAGGTCGCCTGGCAGCACGTCGACAACGACGTGCCGGCCCCGTCGTCGCTCGCCCCCGGCCTGCCGCGGGCCCTCGACGACCTGGTCGCCCGGGCCACCCGCCGCAACCCGAGCGAGCGCCCGACCGACGCCGGCCGGCTGCTCACCGAGGTCCAGGCGGTCCGCGACACGCTGGGTACCGCGGCCAACGTGGAGACCGCGCTGCTGCGCCCGGTCCCCGGCCGGCCCGGTGTCACCGACGCCACCACGATCGTCCCCACCGTGCCGTCCGCGGACGCCACCGCGCTGGTCCCGCCGGTCCCCGGTGGTTATCAGCAGCACGGCGCCGGCCAGCGCCCGTCCTGGGCGCGGCTGCCCGAGCAGGGTGGTGGCGCGCGGCCCACGTCGTACGGGCGGTCCATGCCCGAACCCCGCCGGGAGGGCTTCTTCGCCGACCGGCGCCGGGTCACCCTGACCGCGCTGATCGCGCTGATGGCCGTGGTCGTGCTGGGCAGCACCTGGTGGCTGACCCTGGGCCGGTACACCGACGCGCCGAGCCTGGTGAACCTGCCCAAGGCGCAGGCCGAGGCGACCGCCAAGGACGCCGGCTTCGGTGTCCTCTACGCCGACGCGGGCGCCTACAGCGACACGGTCGCCAAGGACTCGGTGGTCAGCCAGAACCCGGCGCCCGGCGAGAGCGTGGTGAAGGGCGAGACACTGACCCTGATCCTGTCCCTCGGTCCCGAGGTGCACGCGGTCCCGGACCTGGGCGGCCAGGAGGCGGCGAACGCGAAGGGCTCCCTCGAGGAGCTCAACCTGAAATACAAGGAAGGCAAGGGCCAGTACAGCGACACCGTGCCGGAAGGCGTGGTGATCTCCACCAGCCCGAAGGCCGGCACCGAGCTCAAGCCCGGCGACACGGTCACCGTGGTGCTGAGCAAGGGTCGCGCGCCGATCACCGTGCCCAACCTGGTCGGGTTGAACATCAACGAGGCCCGCGGCAAGCTGCAGGCGCTCGGTCTGACCGCGTTGGAACGCTCGAAGGACAGCGACCAGCCGACCGACCAGGTGCTCGCGCAGACGCCGAAACCGGGCTCCGGGGTGGAGAAGAACGCCGAGATCACCCTCGACGTCAGCAAGGGCCCGCCGCTGGTCACCGTGCCCGCCGTGACCCAGCAGCCGTGCCAGCAGGCGAAGGCCACGCTGGAGGGCGCCGGCCTGACCGTGCAGATCGGCGGCCTCAACCCGAACGGCACCGTGTTCGCGCAGAACCCGCAGCCGAACGCGCAGGTCGCCCCGCAGTCACCGGTGCAGTTGCAGTGCTTCTAGACCGCCGGATCGGGTCGCACACGAAGACGTCGGGTGGGCTGGCCAAGGCCGCCCTCCCGTACGTCGACGCGGCGGGCTCGGAAACGCTGCAGGTGTACGTGTCCAACTCGCGTGGCTGGGCGCTGCCGGCCGGTGACCCGAAGCAGGACGTGCTGTTCCGCGACGGCATCGGCGAGCGCGAGATGCCCGCCTACATCCACGCGTCGCTGCTGGTGAACCTCGGTTCGCCGACCGAGCTGACGGTGGAGCGCTCGATCGCCACGCTGGAGCACGCGCTGCGGCGGGGCAAGGCGATCGGCGCGACCGCGGTGGTCTACCACGCCGGCAGCTCGGTCGACGAGGCGCACGCCGAGAAGGCCATGCACCAGCTGCACGAGCAGCTGCTGCCGCTGCTCGAGACGGCCGCCGCCGAGGGTCTGCCGCGGCTGCTGGTCGAGCCGAGCGCCGGGGGTGGCCGCAGCCTGGCCTCCAAGGTCCAGGACCTGGAGGCCTACCTGGCCGCCGTCGACGGGCACCCCTGGCTGGGCGTCTGCTTCGACACCTGCCACGCCTGGGCGGCCGGTCACGACCTGGCCACCCCGGGCGGGATGACCGCGACACTCGACGCGCTGGTCACCGCGGCCGGCCCGGGCCGGTTGCAGCTGATCCACGCGAACGACTCGAAGGACGACTGCGGGTCGACCCGGGACCGGCACGAGACGATCGGCGCCGGCAAGATCGGTTCGGCGCCGTTCGCCGAGCTGTTCCAGCACCCGGCCACCGCCGGGGTGCCGATCATCGTGGAGACCCCGTCGGTCGAGCACGAGGGTCACGCGGCCGACATCGCGCTGCTCAAGGGCCTGCGGAAGGTCTGACAACAGCTCCGTTCGGTGATCTTGAAGTGACCGGACGGGGGTTGGCCGGACCGCTGTTCGTCGCGTTACCTCGTGGGAGCCTGGGGCCCGTCCCCGGCGGGACCGAGGGAGGCCGGCGAAGGTGGATGGCGCGCGCGGACCGGGGATCGACACTCCGGCCGGCTACACCCGGCTGCGCCGGATCGGCGCGGGTGCCGAGGCGGACGTCTTCCAGGCCTGGGAGGAGCACGCCCAGGAGTGGGTGGTGCTGCGGATCTTCCACGGCTACGTGTCCGGCCGCCGCCAGGAGGCCGACTTCGCCGATCGGTACGAGTCGGCCGCCCGGCTCGGCGCCCACCCGGGCATCGTCGGGGTCCGTTCCGGCGGGGTGACCGCTACTGGTCGCGCCTGGCTGGCCACCGACCTGGTCCGGGGCGGCACCCTGGCCGACGCGTTGCGGTCCGGCCCGTTCCCACCCGAACGGGCGCTCGCCCTGGCCGCGGTCCTGGCCGACGCGCTGGCCTGGGCGCACGCGACACCGGTGACGCACGGGCGGCTGGATGCCGACCACGTGCTGCTGGCCGCGGACGGGCAGCCGATGCTGACCGGTTTTGCCCTCGCCGCGGCCGAGCAGTCGCCGCGCGCCGACGTGTCCGCGCTGGCCGTGCTGCTGGTGCACCTGCTGACCGGGCGGCCCGGTACCACGACACCGGAGCTGGCCCGGTATCCCGGGCTGTCCGCCGTACCAGGTCTGATCAGGTTGCTCGCCGACGGGCAGGTGCCGGGATCGGCCGCCGAGTTCGCGTACCGTCTCCGCGACATCGCCGCCCGCCTGCAGCAACCCGCGCTGTCCGCCCCGTCCGGCGCCTACCCGGCTCTCACCGCGCCGTCCGCGACGTCCGCCCGCCTCACGGTCCCGACCGCGACGCATCGCGCGCCGACCCAGGAAAATCCGCTTCTGTACGCCCGGAAGCGCCCGGCCACCGGCCGCCGCCGCGCCGGCCTCACCGCCGTCGGGCTGGTCGTGGCGGTCGCCGGCACCGTCGGCGCGGTCCACCTCGCCTCGGGTGGCACCGCGACGCCCAGTGCGCTGCCCGCCACCGCGCCCGCCACCGGAACCGGCGGCGCGGCGGTCACCCCGACCTGCCCGCCGGCCACCACCGAGGTCGCCGACGGGAGCCGCCCGGCCACCCTGTGGTGGCCGTTCGACGAGGGCACCGGCACTGTCGGCTGCGACGCCGCCGGCAGTGACACCGCCACGCTGAGCGCCGGCGCGGGCTGGCGCACGGTCGCACCCACCGCGCTGCGGCTGACCGCGGACACCGCCGACAGTTACGCCTCCGGCTCCGCGCCCGCGATCCGCACCGACCAGAGTTTCACCGTGATGGCCCGGGTCTTCCTGACCGACACCGACGCCACGCACGGCGTGCTGTCCCAGCCCGGCTCGACGAGCAGCGGTTTCATCCTCAAGTACGAGAAGCGGACCGACTCCTGGCGGCTGATCATGCCGCGCACCGACGTCGTGTCGCCGGTGGTGGACGGCCCGTCCTCGACCACCAGACCGGTGGTCGGCGCCTGGACCCACCTGGCCGCGGTCTACGACGCCGGCGCGCGGCAGATCACCCTCTACGTCGACGGCACCGCCGAGGACACCGTCGCGCACCCGCAGTCCTGGAACGCCACCGGCCCGGTGCAGGTCGCCCGCTCCTGGTACGACGGCGCCTGGACCGACCGCTTCGCCGGCGCGATCGCCGACGTGCGGGCGTACCAGGAGGTCGTGCGGGCCGCGGAGATCGACACCATCGCGAACCTGTCACGCTGAGAAAGGGGTGGCCGAAGATCGGCCACCCCTCGTCGTGCTGCGCCGCCGCCGCGGCGGGCCGTCAGTTGTCGGTGTAGCTGAACGCCGCCGCGCCGGTGAACCGGCTGGCCTTGCCGGAACCGGAGGTGAAGCTGACCCAGACCGGCCCGGCCGCGGTGGCCGGCGGCGCGACGCAGGCGAACGTCGTCGTCGCACCGGCGCCCTGCTTCAGGCAGACCGCCTCGTTCTCGCCGAACATGATGCCGGTCGAGTCGCCGATGCTCGTGCCGGCCACCTTGACGGTGACCTTGACCCCGCCGGCCAGCGTGGAGGTGTTCGCCGAGAGGGCGGTCACCACCGGCACGACCGACACGGTGGCCTCCGCGCCGACGATGCCGTCCCGGGCGACCGCGACCTGCGCGGTGTCCGCCGCGCTGGCCCCGGTGACGATCTTCAGGTGGGTGGCGTCGACGTAGGTCGCGCTGAACGCCCGCTTGTCCACCAGCACGGTGAGCTTCTGGGTGGCGAACTCCTTGGCGGAGTCGCCCAGCGTCCCGTCGGTGACGGTCAGGACCAGCGGTCCGCCGCTGGCCTTGAACGCCGGCTCGTCGCTGACGTCGACACCGAGCGGGGTCGCGTAGGTGACGCTGGTCTTGGCGCCGGCCTCGCTGCTGCCGCCGTCGGTCTTGATCGTCACCGCGGCGGCGCCGGCCACCCCGGCCGGGGCGATGGCGGTGATCCGGGTGCCGGAGAGCACGGTGAACGAGGTCGCCGCGGTGTCGCCGAAGGTGACCGCGTCCGGGTCGTCGGGGTCGACGGCGAGGAAGCCCGCGCCGTTGATCGTCACGAGCGCGCCGCCGGCCGCGCTGACCTTGGCGGGCGCCACCGTCGCGACGGTCGGGCGGTACGCCACCAGCGTGGTCGACTCGGTCTGGGCGACACCCTTGACGAACAGCTGGATCGACACCGCGGCGGCCTTGGAGTACGACGGCGCGATGACCTTGAGGTGGGTCTCGTCCACCCAGGCGATCTTGGCGGCGGTGCCACCGACCTTGGCGGTGATCTTCAGGGCGCCGAACGCGGCCGCCGTGGCGCCCACCGTGCCGCCGCCGACGGTCACCGGGATGACCGTGCCACCGGCCAGCTTGGCCGAGACCTTGTCCTCGAACTCCACGGTCAGCGCGTCGCTGTCGGCGAGCACCGACACCGTGCCGGACGGGAGGACCCGGGCCGGCGCCGCGAAGGCACTGCCGGCCGCCGACACGCCGCCGACCACGACCACGGCCGCCACGGCGATACCGGCGGCACGACGGGACTTCTTCGAGTACGTCATGACCTTCTCCATCGTCAGTCGAGGTCCGTGTAGCTGAACGTGGCAGCAGCGCTGTACCGGCTCGCGGCACCGCTACCCGAGGTGAAGCGCACCTGCACCGGACCGGCATCGGTCGCCGACGGGACGGTGCAGACGTACGTCACGGTCGCGCTGGCGCTGCCCTTCTGGCAGGTCGCCGCGTTCGAACCGAAGGTGAAGTCGGTCGCGGTGGCGGCGCCCAGGCCGGCCACCTTGACCTGGATGCTCTTGCCACCGGTGATCGGTGAGGCGATCAGCGAGAGAGCGGTCACCACCGGCGCGATCGGCACGGTCACCGCCGGTCCGGGGACGACACCCTGCAACAGGCGCACCTCGGCCGACTCCGCGTTCGAGGCCGGCACGGTGACCCGCAGGTGGGTGGCGTCCACGTAGGTCGGGGTGAGCTTGGTCTTGCCGAGCAGCAGGGTGATCTGCGCGGCGGCGAAGTCCTTGGTGCTGTCGCCGAGCGAGCCGCCGGTGACGGCCAGCACGTGCGTGCCGCCGCCGGCCCGGAGGAACTGGTCGTCGGCGATGTCGACGGCGAGCGGTCCGCGGTAGCTGAGCAGCGGCCCGTCGTCCGCGCTGGACGCGTCCGGCGTGGTCACCTTGACCACCGCGGTCCCGATGGTGCTGGTGGCCGGCACGACGGCCGTGATCAGGGTTCCGGAGGTGACCTCGAAGGAGGTCGCCGGGACGCCGCCGATGGTGACCGCGTCGGCGTTCGTCTCGTCCACGCTGAGGAAGCCGGCTCCAGCGATCTTGATGGTGTCGCCGCCCACGACGTTGGCCGCGGTCGGCGCGGTCGAGCTGACCCAGGGGAAGACGTTGACCACCGAGGTGGACGGGGTGCCGGCGTAACCGTCGTGGTTGAACTGGATGACGGCCGGGCCGGTCTTCATCGACACCGGGGTGACCACCTTGACGTGCGTCTCGTCCACCCATTTGACCTTCGCGGCCAGGCCGCCGACGGTCGCGGTGATCTTCATGGACGCGAACGCGGTCGCCGACACGCCGACCGAGCCCCCGCCGACCTCGACCGGGATCTCGGTGCCGCCGATCGCCTTGGCCGCGACACTGTCGAAGGTGGCGGTCAGCAGCATCCGGTACCCGAACTTCGGGGCGGAGCGGCTGGTGCCGCCGCTGGTCTTCACCGTGATCACGACGGTGCCGGTGCCCGGCGGGCTGACCGCGATCATCTTGGTGTCGGAGACGACCTCGATCCGGGTCGCCGGGATCACCCCGAAGAGGACCGACTCGAGGTCGGTGGTGTCGACCTTCTTGAAGCCCGTCCCCAGCAGGACGACAGCGGTGCCGCCCTCGGTCTCGCCCACCGTCGGCGAGCTGCTGGAGATCGTGGGTGCCGTCGAGACAACGGCCTGGAAGGCTCCGGTCGCCGAGAAGGCCGCGGCCGGCTCGGCAAGGGTCACTGCCACGCTGCCGGCTACGACAACAGCGGTGGCCGCGAATGCGGTAGTGGCCCTGCGGGCCCGAGAAGTCTTCGCCATCACGAAGGATTCATCGGGACCGCCGGGCCACGCCTGTGGGAAATTACGAGAGCAGAACGGTTAGCACCGAGGTCGCCTCGTCGATGTCCGCGTCGTCCACGTCCAGGTGCACCACCAGGCGGGCCAGGCGGGGCAGCATCGCCGCGATCAGCACACCGCGCTCGGCCGCCGCGGCGGCCAGCTCGACGGCGTCCAGCGGGGACTTGGTCAGGTCGAGCGGCACCAGGTTGGTCCGTACCTTGGCCGGGTCGACCACACCGAGCGGCGCCAGCCCCTCGGCGAGCCGGCGGGCCCGGGCGTGGTCCTCGGCGAGCCGCTCCACGTGGTGGTCCAGGGCGTACCGGCCGGCGGCGGCCAGGATGCCGGACTGCCGCATGCCCCCGCCCATCCGCTTGCGGATCACCCGGGCCCGGGCGATGTGCTCCCGGCTGCCCACCACGAGCGAGCCGACCGGGGCGCCGAGGCCCTTGGACAGGCACACCGCGAGGGTGTCGAAGAGCGCGCCGTAGCTGGCCAGCGGCACTCCGTCGGCGACGTGCGCGTGCCAGATCCGGGCGCCGTCGCAGTGCAGCGCGACCCGGTTGGCGTCGGCGACCGCGCGCAGGTCCCGCAGGGTGGCCAGCGGGATCACCCCGCCGCCGCCCAGGTTGTGGGTCTGCTCGACGGCGATCGCCGCGGTCGGCACCGACGGGAAGCCGGCCGGGCGGATCATGTCGGCGATCCGGTCCACGTTCAGCGTGGCGCCGGTCGACCCCCAGGTCCGGGTGGAGATCCCGCCGAGCAGCGCGGCCGCGCCGAGCTCGTACGTCACCACGTGCGCGTCCGCACCGGCGAGCAGCTCACCGCCGGGCGGGGCGATCAGCTGCAGGGCGATCTGGTTGGCCATCGTGCCGGACGGGGCGAACAGCGCCGCCTCGTGCCCGAACAGGTCGGCGACGTGCCGCTCCAGCGCGTTGACCGTCGGGTCGTCGCCGAACACGTCGTCGCCCACCTCGGCGGACGCCATCGCCTCGCGCATCGCCGGGGTGGGCCGGGTGACGGTGTCGGATCGCAGATCAACCACGGAGCATCTCCGCCACCAGGAAGGCCAGTTCCAGACTCTGCTGGGTGTTCAGGCGGGGGTCACAGGCGGTCTCGTACCGGTCGGGCAGGTCGAGGTCCTCGATGCCCTGTGCGCCGCCGAGGCACTCGGTGACGTCCTCGCCGGTCAGTTCGATGTGGATGCCACCCGGGTGGGTGCCGAGGCCGCGGTGCACCTCGAAGTAGCCGAGCACCTCGTCGACGATCCGGTCGAAGTGCCGGGTCTTGTACCCGTTCGAGGACTCGTGGGTGTTGCCGTGCATCGGGTCGCACTGCCAGACCACCTTGGCGCCGGTGGCGTGCACCTTCTCCACGATCGGCGGGAGCGCGTCGCGCACCTTGCCGTTGCCCATCCGGCTGATCAGGGTGAGCCGGCCCGGGATGTTCTCCGGGTTGAGCTTCTCGCACAGCTCGATCGCGGTCTCCGGGCTGGTGGACGGGCCCAGCTTCACACCGATCGGGTTGGCGATCCGGCTGATGAAGTCGATGTGCGCGTGGTCGAGCTGACGGGTGCGCTCGCCGATCCAGAGGAAGTGGCCGGAGAGCCCGTACGCCTTGTCGCCGGAGACCCGGGTGAGCGCCCGGTCGTACTCCAGTGCCAGGGCCTCGTGCGAACAGTACAGGCTGACCGTACGCAGGGCCTCGGCGTCGGTCATCCCGCAGGCGCGGATGAAGTCCAGCGCCCGGTCGATCTCGCGGGCGATCGCCTCGTAGCGCTCGCCGGCCGGCGAGGCCCGGACGAAGTCCTTGTTCCAGTCGTGCAGCCCGTGCAGGTCGGCGAGGCCACCGGCCAGGTACGCCCGGAGCATGTTCATCGCGGCCGCGGAGTTCGCGTACGCCCGGATCATCCGCTGCGGGTCGGACACCCGGGCCGCGTCATCCGGGTCCAGCGAGTTGATCATGTCGCCGCGGTAGGCCGCCAGCCCGAGCGAGTCGGTCAGCGACGACCGGGGCTTGGTGTACTGACCGGCCACCCGGGCCACCTTGACCACCGGCATCGACGCGCCGTACGTCAGCACCACCGCCATCTGCAGCAGCGTGCGCGCGTTGGCGAGCAGGTGACTCTCGGTGTTGTCGGCGAACGTCTCGGCGCAGTCGCCGCCCTGGAGCAGGAACGCCTTGCCCTCGCACACCTCGGCGAGCCGGGCGCGGAGCTGGTCGACCTCGTACGGCGCGACGATCGACGGGACGTTCTCCAGGACCTTGCAGACCGAGGCGACCTCACCCATGTCCGGCCAGGGGGGCATCTGCACCCTGGGCAGGTCCCGCCAGCGATCGAGGCCCAGGGCCTCGTCCTCGGCGGAGTCGGTGGACGGGCGGGAGGTCGCCACTCCCGGATGACTGAGCTGGTGCCACTCACGGCGCATGGTAAGAGCCTACGAAAACGGGGCACCGGGCCTGGACCCGGTGCCCCGCATTCTCAAAATTTACAGGTTGCCCTTGATGGCGCTGATCAGCTCACCGTTGCTGGTGTCGCCGGAGAACTCCCAGAAGAACGCGCCGCCGAGACCCTGGTTCTTGGCGTAGGTCATCTTGCCGGCGATCGTCGACGGGGTGTCGTAGCTCCACCAGTTGGTGCCGCAGTACGCGTACGCGGTGCCGGCCACCGTGCCGTTGGCCGGGCAGCTGGACTTGAGGACCTTGTAGTCCTCGATGCCCGCCTCGTACGTGCCGGGAGCGGCGCCGGTCGCGCTGCCACCCGGAGCGGCCTGCTTGACCCCGGTCCAGCCGCGGCCGTAGAAGCCGATGCCGAGCAGGATCTTGCTGGCCGGAACGCCCTTGCTCTTCAGCTTCTGAATCGCGGCGTCCGAGTAGAACCCGGCCTGCGGGATACCGGTGTACGAGGTCAGCGGCGAGTGCGGGGCGGTCGGGCCCTGCGCGGCGAACGCGCCGAAGTAGTCGTACGTCATCGGGAAGACCAGGTTCAGCTTCGCGATGCCGGAGGCGTAGTCGGCGACGTCGAGCTTGCCGCCGTTGGAGCCGTCCGCGGAGATGGCCGAGGTGATCAGGAAGCTCGAGCCGAATTTGGTGCGCAGCGCCGAGATCACCTTGTTGTACGAGTCCGGGCCGCTCGCGTCGCAGCTCAGGCCACAGGCGTTCGGGTACTCCCAGTCCACGTCGATGCCGTCGAAGACATCGGACCAGCGGGAGTCCTTGACCAGGTTGTAGCAGGAGTTCGCGAACGCAGTCGGGTTCGCGGCGGCCTGGGTGAAGCCACCGGACCAGGTCCAGCCACCGAACGACCAGATGATCTTGATGTTCGGGTACTGCTTCTTCAGCTTGCGCAGCTGGTTGAACGAGCCGCGCAGCGCGCCCGCGTCCCAGGTGTCGGCGACGCCGTCGACGCTCTCGGCCGCGGAGTACGCGCGGTCGTAGTCGGCGTACGAGTCACCGATCGAGCACTGGCCGCCGGTGGTGTTGCCGAAAGCGTACAGGATGTGCGTGAGCTTCGCGGCCGAACCCGAGGTGACCAGGTTCTTGACGTGGTAGTTGCGGCCGTACACGCCCCACTCGGCGAAGTAGCCGACGACGTTCTTGCCCGCGGTCCCCGGCGGCGTCGTGGTCGGCGCCGTGGTCGGGGTGGTGGTCGGCGGCGTCGTGGTGGGCGCCGTCGTCGGGGTGGTGGTGGGCGGGGTGGTGGTCGGAGCGGTGGTCGGGGTGGTCGTACCGCCACACACGCCGCTGTCGATCCAGACGTCCCAGGCACCACTGTGGGTGGCCGGGGACTCGTTCTGGGTCCACCACTTGGCGGTGTAGTTGTGGCCACTCTGTGAGGCGGTGTTGTCCTTCACATAGGTGGCCGTGGCAGACCAGGCGGTGGCACACGCGGTCGCGGCGTTCGCCTGCACGAGCGGGACCGAGGCGGAGGCCCCGATCACGACCGCGCTGACGAGCAGCGCCCGGCGGAGGGTTTTGCCCACTACGGTCTCCTCAGTTTTATTTAAGAAACTTTCCAGAGGGAGGGATGCAGAGACCGTAGTCACATCGATTAACAACAGTCAAGCGAGGTGAACAGCTTTAAGGTCTCTTTAACAGACGCTTGGGCGCAAACACGGCGTGCATTCAACCCACCACACCCAGTAGTCTTCGGTCATGACCATCTTCGACGTCAGCATTGACGCCCCCACCGGTGGCGTGACCGATTTGGACCGCCACCGCGGCCCGGTCCCGCCGGTGGTCAATGTGGCCTCGCACCACGGACCGACCCCGCGGTCCGGCACCCAGTCTGCCCACCGGCAGCCCGGCCCCGCCGCGGAAATCGACGTTTCCGAGCCGGCCGGGCCCGGTGGCGAGCCGGTCCCGGCCGTCGTGCGGCCGCTGCCCCGCTGAGCTGCCGATGAGCCTTCACGTGATCGGCGTCGACGCCTACGCCCTCGGCTGGGTAGGCGTCGAGCTCCGCGACGGCGCCTTCGGCCGCGCGGTGCTCGCCTCCACGCTCTACGAGATCGTCGCGGGCAGCTCCGGCGCCGCGGTGATCGGTGTCGACATCCCGCTCGGCATGCTGCCCGACCGCTGGCGCAGCGCCGACACGCTCGCCGCCGACCAGCTCGGCCCCCGCCGCGGCAGCGTGTTCCGGGTGCCGCCACGCGCGGTCTGGATGGAACCGGACTTCGCCACCGCCAACCGCCTGTGCCGTGAACTCACCGGCGCCGGCCTCAGCCGTCAGTCCTGGGCGCTGCGGCCCAAGCTGCTCGAGGCCAACGCGCTCTGGGAACGTCACCCCAAGCTGCTCTTCGAGGCCCACCCGGAGGTGTCGTTCCGGACCATGGCCGGCGAGACGCTCCCGTTCGCCAAGAAGACCTGGGCCGGCCAGGCCCGCCGCCGCGAACTCCTGGCCCGCCACGGCATCGTCCTGCCCGACCAGCTCGGCCCGGCCGGCCAGGCCCCGCCCGACGACATCCTGGACGCCGCCGCGGTCGCCTGGACCGCCCACCGCGTCGCCACCGGCTCCGCCCTGTCCTACCCCTCCCCACCCGAGGAAGACGGCGACAGTCAGATCGCTATTTGGTACTAAACCCTATTTTGTACGAATAGAGGAGTCCCCGCCGGAGGCTACCAGCCACGCCCCCGGGCAGCGGCCACGCGAGACCGCAGCCACGCACCGCCCAGCCGCGCCCCAGGCCCCCGGCTGGCTCTCAGCGCCCTTATCAGACCGGGATAACGGCCCTCAGAACCAGCCGGGCACACCCGCGCCAGACCGCGGCCGCTCCCCCGGGGGGGCGTGGCTCGTAGCCTGCGGCGGGAGCTCCGTTGTTCGTACCGAACAGGGGTTGATCAGACGGCTTGCGCGGCGATCTCGCGGGCACGGTCCCGGGCGGCCTCGAGGGCGGCGGACATCGCGGCGCGGACGCCGTGGATCTCCAGTTGGCGGAGCGCGGCGGCTGTGGTGCCGGCCGGTGAGGTGACCGCTTCGCGGAGTTTGACGGGGTGTTCGCCGGCGTCGCGGAGCATCGTCGCGGAGCCGATCGCGGTCTGGACGATCAGCTCGTGTGCGACCGGGCGGGGCAGGCCGAGCAGGACACCCGCGTCGATCATGGCTTCGACCAGGAGATAGAAGTAGGCCGGGCCGGAGCCGGAGAGCGCGGTGACCGCGTCCTGCTGGGACTCCGGGACCCGGACGGTCGAACCGACCGGCCGGAACATCTCCTCGGCGAGCGCCAGGTGCTCCTCGGTGGCGTGCGGACCCGCGGAGATCGCGGTCATCCCCTGGTCGACGAGCGCCGGGGTATTGGTCATCACCCGGATCACCGGGGTGCCCTCGGGCAGCCGGGCCGCGAAGAACCCGGTCGGCAGGCCGGCGCAGAGCGAGACGACGAGCTTCCCGGCGGGGAGCGCGGGACCGATTTCGTCCAGCAGCTTCCCGGCGTCCTGAGGCTTGACCCCGATCGCCAGGATGTCGGCGCGGGCGGCCGCCTCCACGTTGCCGACCACCGCAACACCGTATTTTCCGGACAGCTCCGCGCCGCGCTCCGGACGACGGGCGGTGATCAGCAGCCGGTCGGCCGGCCAGCCGGATCGCAGCAGGCCGGCGAGGACGACCTCGCCCATCTTGCCGGTGCCGAGGACCGCGACGGTGTGCTTGGTCAACGCGAAGCTCCGTTCACAAAAAGAATGCCGGGGGCGAGCCGCCCCCGGCATTCATCACAGCACGATCAGTTGCCGAAGAAGACCTCGGCCTCTTGGTACCGCTCCAGCGGAACGGTCTTGAGCTCGCCGGTGCCGTCGATCAGCGGGACCCGGACGATGTCGGTGCCGCGCAGCGCCATCATCTTGCCGAAGTCGCCCTCGTGCACCGCGTCGATCGCCTGCAGGCCGAAGCGGGTGGAGAGCACCCGGTCGAACGCGGTCGGGGTGCCACCGCGCTGGATGTGACCGAGGACGACCGTGCGGGCCTCCTTGCCGGTCTTCTCCTCCAGCTGCTGCGCCAGCCACTGGCCGATGCCGCCGAGGCGGACGTGGCCGAAGCTGTCGAGCTCCTGGTTGTGCGTGACCATCTGGCCGTCCAGCGGCTGGGCGCCCTCGGCGACCACGACGATCGGCGCGTACTCGACCTGGAAGCGCTTGGTCACGTACGTCGCGACCTGGTCGACGTCGAACTTGCGCTCCGGCAGCAGGATCACGTTCGCGCCACCGGCGAGGCCGGCGTGCAGCGCGATCCAGCCGGCGTGCCGGCCCATGACCTCGACGACCAGGGTGCGGTGGTGCGACTCGGCGGTGGTGTGCAGCCGGTCGATGGCCTCCATCGCGATGTTCACCGCGGTGTCGAAACCGAAGGTGAAGTCGGTCGCGTTGAGGTCATTGTCGATCGTCTTCGGCACGCCGACGACGTTCACGCCGAGGTCGTTCAGCTTGGTCGCGACGCCGAGGGTGTCCTCGCCGCCGATCGCGACCAGAGCGTCGACACCCTGCTCGGCCAGGTTGGCCTTGATCCGCTCGACGCCACCCTCGATCTTGAAGGGGTTGGTGCGGGAGGAGCCCAGGATCGTGCCGCCGCGCGGCAGGATGCCACGGACCTCCGCGATGCCCAGCGGCTTCGTCAGACCCTCCAGCGGGCCCTTCCAGCCGTCGCGGAACCCGACGAACTCGTGGCCGTAAGCGGTGACGCCCTTGCGGACAACGGCCCGGATGACCGCGTTGAGACCGGGGCAGTCGCCGCCGCCGGTGAGCACGCCGATACGCATGTTTCTCCTCGTCCTTCCCCTGAACGGGTAGCGAGATGCAGATAGCTCGAAGAATCCCCGGGAACGTCCTCATCGGCAGCGTTGCCGGCCCGGGGAGAGCCGCAGGCCGAACTCTAGTCTCCGTCCCCGGGGCTGCTGAAAGCGCCCCTTCCGGTCATAGGAACGACTCGACCGCCCCGAGCGCTTCGGCCTCGGCACCCAGTTGAGCGCGCACCACGGTCAGGCCCGCCGCGGCGCTCGGTGCGCAGTGCCGCCGCAACGCCTCCCGGATGCCGTCGATCACGTACGCCCCGGGCTCGGTGAAGCGCCCGCCGACCACCACCACGGCCGGGTTCAGCACGTCGCAGACCACCGCCACGGTTCGCCCGATCAGGCGACCGGCGTCCAGCAGCGCGCGCTGCGCCGGGCGGTGCCCGCCGGCCGCGAGGGCGAGCAGCCGCTCCTCGGTGGGTTCGGTCAGCAGCGCCCGAAGTACGCCGGCGCCAGGAACTCAAGGTCCCGGCTGGGCCTCAGGGGTGTGTCCGCGGCGCGGACGCACCCCTGAGGGCCAGCCACTGCCGGGAGACGCGCCGCGGTCCGGACCGGCAGCGGCCTCGGCGAGGTCCGGACATGGCGAGAGCCAGCCGGATGGACCGGCTGGCTCTCGGCTACAGGAACGGGATCAGTGGGCCATGGCGGGCGGGGCGTCCGGGTCGACGTCGAGCGGGCCGGTGCGGAACAGGACCGCGGCGACGACGGCGGCCAGCAGGAAGAAGCCGGTCGACCACCAGAAGACGGTGTGATAGCTGGCCAGCTGGGCCTGGGCGACGACCTGCGCGGTGGGCTCCTTGCCGACCAGGTAGTCGCTGGCCGCGGTGGCGGCGAACGAGCTGAGCAGGGCCGTGCCGATCGAGCCGCCGATCTGCTGGACCGTGTTGATCATTGCGGAGGCGACACCGGCGTCGTGGTGCTCGACGCCCGAGGTGGCGGCGTTCTGGGTCGGCGCGAAGACCAGGCCGAGGCCGAGGCCGACAATGATCAGACCGGGCAGGACGCCGGAGGCGTAGCTGGAGTCGAGCTGCAGGCGGGTCAGGAAGAGCATGCCGCCGGCCGCGATCAGCGCGCCGAGCGGGACCAGCGGGCGCGGGCCGATCTTCGGGGTCAGCATCGAGCCGGCCGTGGTGGCGGTGAGCATGACCGAGCCGAGCATCGGCAGGAAGGCCAGACCGGTCTTGACCGGGGTGAAGTGCAGTACCGCGGTCAGGAAGTAGGTCAGGAAGAGGAAGAGGCCGAACATGCCGGCGCCGGCGATCGCGATCGAGGCGTACGAGCCACCCCGGTTGCGGTCCAGGACCACGCGCAGCGGCAGCAGCGGGTTGTCCACCCGGCGCTCGATCAGCACGAACGCGACGAGCGAGACCACGCCGACGGCGATCGGGCCGAGGGTCCAGCCCGCGGTCCAGCCGTCGGTCTCCGCCTTGCCGAGCCCGTAGACCAGGCCGACCAGACCGATGACGGCGGCGATGGTGCCCGGCACGTCGATCTTGCCGTGCGCGCCGACCGGCTCGTCCTTCAGCTTGAACATCGCGCCGACCACGGCCAGCGCGGCGATCACCAGGTTGACGTAGAGGCACCAGCGCCACGACGCGTACTCGGTGAGCACGCCGCCGAGCAGCAGGCCGATGCCACCGCCGGCGCCGGAGATGGCGCCGAAGATGCCGAACGCCTTGCCGCGCTCAGCGGGCTGGGTGAACGTCGTGGAGAGCAGCGAGAGGGCCGCCGGGGCGAGCGCCGCGCCGAAGGCACCCTGCAGCGCACGGGCGACGATCAGCATCTCCAGGCCGTTGGCCGCGCCGCCGAGCGCCGAGGCCAGGGCGAAGCCGATCAAGCCGATGAGGAACATCCGCTTGCGGCCGAAGAAGTCCGAGAGCCGGCCGCCGAGCAGCAGCAGGCTGCCGAAGGCGAGGGCGTAACCGGTGACCACCCACTGGCGGCTGGCGTCCGAGAAGCCGAGGTCGGCCTGCGCGGTGGGCAGTGCGATGTTCACGATCGTGGCGTCCAGCACCACCATCAGCTGGGCCATCGCGAGCACTACCAGCGCCCACCAGCGGCCGTCGGATGGCGGGGAGACGACGGGCGCCTCACGTCCGGCACCGCGGGGTCGATCAGTAAGGGTGCTCATCATGGCCTTTCGAGAAGTTGAGGTACAGCCTCCACTTCGGCAGGCTAGCAGGGGAAGTTGAGGAACTACCTCCACTTTCTTGTACCCTTGGCCACATGACCGAGACCACCGCCCGTCCCCTGCGCCGTGACGCCCAGCGCAACCGGGAGCGGATCCTGGCCGCCGCCGGCGACGTCTTCGCCGCCCGCGGGTTCGCCGCCACGCTCGACGACGTGGCGCATCACGCGGGGGTCGGCGTCGGCACCGTCTACCGGCGTTTCCCCACCAAGGAGGCCCTGATCGAGGCGCTCTTCGCGGATCGGCTGGAGGATCTGGTGTCCCTCGCCGAGGACGCCGCGGCGCTACCGTCCGGCTGGGACGGACTCACCATGATGCTGCGGCGCTCGGTCGAGATGCACGCGGTCGACCGCGGGCTGCGCGACGCCGCGCTCTGCGTGGGTGTCGAGAAACACCACTTCGCCAAGGTCGGCGAGCAGCTGGTGCCCCTGCTGCAGGAGTTGATCGACCGGGCGCACGCCGAGGGCATGTTGCGCGCCGACATCGGGATGCACGACTTCCCGGTGATCATGGCGTCGGTCACCGACCTGGCCCGGCACACCGGCGGCGACCGGCCGGCCGTCTACCGGCGGTTCCTGGAGCTGATCATCGACGGCATGCGGGCCGACCCGGCCAACGGCGATCTCGGCCCGTCACTCACCCAGGCCGACGTCGAGGCGATCGTGCACGACTGCGTGCCCCCGTTCGAGGGCCGCAAGCGAAACTAGGACTTCTCCGAGGTCATCGTGTTCCACCGCGCCAGGTTGTGGCGCGCGTCGACGAGCGCGTCGTGGCGGCCGCTCATCTCCGGCAGCGGCGGGCGGCCCTGGTCGTCCCAGCGCTGCCGCAGGTCCTTGGTGAACCGCGGGATCTCCCGGGGCAGGGCCGGCATGGCGCCCCAGAGCTGGGCGAGCGCCACGTGGTCGTACGCGGCGTACCAGGCCCAGAGCTCCATCTGCTCGCTGCGCCCGCGCAGCGGCTCCATCAGGAACTCGTAGAGGTCGGTGCGGATCCGCTCCCGGCTGCGCCAGGACTTGTCGGCCGGCGAGGGGAGTTTGTCCAGGACGTTGCGGCGTACCCAGGGCACGGCGCGGCTGTCGTCGAACTCGGTGCTGACCGCGTAGAACTCGCGGCCGAACTCGTCGACGACACCGATCGAGACCAGGTCGACGATCCGACCGTCCTCGATGAATTCGCAATCGTAAAAATACCGGTAAACCATCGGGGTACATCCTTGCCCATCGTCAACCGGGCATGGACTCCAGGGCCTGCCTCGCCATCACCAGGCCCTCCTCGCAGCCCCAACGCGCCGATCGCTCGGCCAGCACGGCCCAGCGCAGGCGCAGCAGGACCGGCAGCGCGACCTCCAGCTCGTCGGGCGCGACCGGGCCGGCCGAGCGGTACCCGTCGAGCATCTCGACCGCGTGCTCCGGGCCGCCCACGTAGATGATCGCGGCGGCCACGTCGTACACCAGGGGGCCGGTGCCGCAGGCGCCGCAGTGCATCAGCCCGGCCCGGCCGGTCGCGACGTCCAGCACGAACGCCTCGGGCGCGGGATCGCCGTGCAGGACACCGTAGGTCAGCCGGTCGGTGACGGTGAGCCGGATCGCCGCGGCCACCGCGGCGGCGACCGCACCGCGGAGCCAGGGCTCCGCATCAAGATGCTGGGCGTCCAGATCGATCGGCTGCCACGGTCGCAGGCCCGGATGCTGAAAACCTTCAAGAGCCCGGTGTACGGCGCCCAGCCGCTCGCCCCACCACTGCTGGTCGACCGGGTCCGCGCCGTCCAGGTGACGCCCGGGCGGCCGCCGCAGCACAGCGAGCGCGCCGTGCGGCGTCTCCACGGTGAGCGCACCGGCCAGGGTGCGGACCGGTTCACCCGCCTCGATCCGCACGCCGCGCAGATGCTCGGCGGCGGCCAGCCCGGCCTCGACCGGCAGCCTCGCGGTGGCCTCGGCCAAGCGGGCCACGTAGCGGTCGCGCCCCGCGGTGATCTCCCAGCCGCGTGACATCAACGCCATCGGCAGCTCGATCATCTCGAAGGTCGCGAGGTGCCACTGGTCGCGCAGCACAGTTCGCACAATGTCGTCTTCCGGCACCGCGGGATTATCTCGGCACACCACTCAAATCCGACGGACACCCTGGGCGACAATCACAGAAGGCGATGGGGTGTTTACAGATAGCAACCGAAGGGACATGATCGTACGGGGCTAGCTTCGATGTCTGTAGTAGAAATGGCGCTCGGAGCCTGCTTCATGCTATTAGTGATCGTTCGCGTCGTGGGGCCGGCGCCGGCCGGGTCGACGTGGGTCCCCATCGGGGGAGGGATAACGCCGTGGACCATCGCATGCCGGATTCCGGCGACGCGCTAACCGGCGTGGAGATGTTCGCCGGGCTCGAGCCGGATGTGCGGCAGCGGGTCATCGCCACGGCGGTTCCGCGTCACTACCGCAAGGGACAGATCCTCTTCGTCGAGCACGACCCAGGGGATTCGCTGATCATCATGAAACGTGGCGCGGTCGCGGTCTTCCGCACCGCGCCGACCGGGGAGCGCGCCGTGCTCACCGTGGTCCGTCCGCCCGACGTGCTGGGCGAGGTGTCCCTGTTGGACGCGTCGACCCGTAGCGCCTCGGCCGAGGCCATCGAGGACTCACAGGCGCTCTCACTGTCCCGGGCGGCCTTCATGGACCTGGTGCACTCGAACCCGCGCATCCTGGACGCGGTGATGCGCTCGGTGGGCGGGCTGATCCGCCGCCTCACCGAGCAGAACGCCGATCACGTCTTCCTCGACCTGCCCGGGCGGGTGGCCAAGACGCTGGTCCGGCTCTCCGGGGAGAGCCAGGCCCCGATGATCACCATCGAGCTGAACCAGAGCCAGCTGGCCGAGATGGCCGGCGGCTCGCGGCAGAGCGTCAACCAGGCGATCGGCTCGTTCGCCAACCGGGGCTGGCTGCGCACCGAGGGCCGGCGCATCGTCGTGACCGATGTGCAGGCCCTGCGTCGCCGGGCGGGGATGAGCTAGGCGGCCTGCGCCACGGGTGCGGGCTCCTTGAGCTTCGCGGCGTAGACGTCGACGTACTCGCGGCCGGACAGGGCCATCAGCTCGAACATCACCTCGTCGGTGATGGCCCGCTCGACGAACCGGTCGCCGCGCGAGCCGGCATACCGGGAGAAGTCGAGCGGCTTGCCGATCCGCATCCGGACCCGCTTGACCGTCGGGATCAACGTGCCGGTCGGCTGGATCTCGTCGGTGTTCAGCAGCGCCACCGGCACCACCACCGCGCCGCTCTCCATGGCCAGCCGGGCCACCCCGGTCTTGCCGCGGTACAGCCGGCCGTCCGGCGAGCGGGTGCCCTCCGGGTAGATCCCGGCGACGTTCCCCTCCTTCAGCACGCGCAGCAGGGTGTCCAGGGCCGCCTGGGCGGCCTCCCCGCCCGAACGGTCCACCGGGATCGTCCCGGCGCCGACGAAGAACATCCGGGAGAGCCAGCCCTTGATCCCCTTGCCGGTGAAGTATTCGGCTTTGGCGACGAAGGTCACTTTCCGATTCATCACCAATGGGGTGAAGATCGAGTCGGAGAAGGAGAGATGGTTGCAGGCCAGGATCACCGGGCCGGAACGCGGAACATTCTCCAGCCCTTCGACCTTGGGACGGAAGAAGAGCTTCAGCACGGGTCCGAGAACCACCAACTTGAGCAGCCAGTAGAACACTGCGGTCCTTTCAGCGGAGGCCACCGGCGTCCCGGGGCGAACAGAAGCGTACGAAGCGCGGGCGGCACGCCACAACGCACTCCCGCAACAGGCGTCTGCCGTGTCACCATTCAAGGCACGGTCGGCAAGGGGGGTGCATCGGTGACAACGGGCGGCGCTCGTCGCGGGCGACGGGACAACGGGCTCGACGCGACTGACTACGCGGTCGCGGGCGATGTCGATCCACGGGTCGGTGAGCACCTGCTCGACGTGCTGGCGGGCGACAACATCGCGGCCTACCTGCAACCCACCGCGGATCTGAACCCGATCCTGCGGGCGACCACCCTGCCCGCGCGGCCGATCGACCGGCTCTTCGTGGACCGGGCACACCTCGAGGCCGCGCGCGAGCACCTGCAGCAGGTCACCGGCGGTGCGCCACCGACACCGGTCACCGAGGCCGCACCGCCGGCCCGGGAGCAGGCCGAGGTGGACGCCGAGTGGGAAAAGATCATCGCGGGCTTCCACACCGCCGTCGAGACCGAGTCGGCACCCTGGCCGGTCGCCGAGGGCACCACCTCGGACACCGAGCGCCGGGAGAGCGGCCGCCCGGTCGGCGAGGACGGCCGCCCGCTGAACCGGCGGCGCACCGACCCGCCCTCGATCCATCCGGTGATCGATCCGTTCGACTTCCCGGGCAGCGCGGCCGAGGACGACGAGGAAGAGGAGCGGTATGTCCCGCCGCCTCCCCCGCCGCTGCCGCACATCTCGAAGTATGCGATCACCGGCATCCTGGGTGTACTCGTCGGCTTTGTGCTCTTCCTCGTCCCGACCCTGATCCCGATCGACAGCTTCTTCGTGATGCTGTTCGGCTTCGCGGCGATCGTCGGCGGCGCGGCCACCCTGGTGTGGCGGCTGCGCTCGGGCGACGAGGACGACGACTACGACGACGGTGCCGTGGTCTGAATCGGTCACATCGACCGCGGCAAGCATGACGCATCGACAAACGTAGGTACCTGCCCGGTAACCTACGGTGATGCGCCCGAGTTCTCTCGTCGTCGTCGCCAACCGCCTGCCCCTTGATGACAACATCGCTCCGGACGGCGCCTGCGAGTGGCGCCGCAGCCCGGGCGGGCTGGCCAGCGCCCTGCACGCGATCCTCCAGCAGACCCCGGCCACCTGGGTCGGCTGGAGCGGCGCAATCGGCCCGTCACCGAAACTGCCCAGCATCGGCAGCCTCAGGCTCCGGCCGGTCACGCTGACCGAGCAGGAGCAGAGCGGCTACTACGAGGGGTTCGCCAACTCCACGCTCTGGCCGCTCTACCACGACGCGGTGCAGCAGCCGGTCTTCCAGCGGGAGTGGTGGGAGACGTACCGGGCGGTCAACCAGCGGTTCGCCGAGGCGGCCGCCGAGGTGGCCGGCCGGCACGCCGCGGTCTGGGTGCAGGACTACCACCTGCAGCTGGTGCCGCAGATGCTCCGGGAGCTGCGACCCGACCTGCTGATCGGCTTCTTCATGCACGTGCCGTTCCCGCCGCCCGAGCTGTTCATGCAGCTCCCCCGCCGGATCGAGCTGCTGGTCGGGATGCTCGGGGCGGACCTCGTCGGCTTCCAGCGCGAACAGGCCGGGCACAACCTGGCCCAGCTGGCGCAGAAGCTGCTCGGCGCGGAGGCCACCGACGACGCGATCACGGTGGGTGAGCGGACCGTGCGTACCGGCGCGTTCCCGGTCTCCATCGACGTCGCCGAGATGCGCGCGCTGGCCGCCCGGCCGGACGTGGTCGGCCAGGCCCGGCAGCTGCGGCACGACCTGGGCGAGTCGAAACGGATCCTGCTCAGCGTCGACCGGCTGGACTACACCAAGGGCATCGAGCACCGGCTGACGGCGTACCGGGAGTTGCTGCGGGACGGGCACGTGAAGGTGCGCGACACCGTGCTGGTGCAGGTCGCGGTGCCCAGCCGGGAGCGCGTGGACAGCTACCGGGACCTGCGCGACCGGATCGAGGGCGAGGTCGGCCGGATCAACGGCGAGTACGGCCGGGTCGGCGAGCCCGCCATCCACTACCTGAACCAGCGCTTCGACCGGTCCCTGCTGGCCGCGCTCTACCAGGCCGCGGACGTGATGGTGGTGACGCCGCTGCGGGACGGGATGAACCTGGTCGCCAAGGAGTTCGTGGCGGCCCGCGAGGACGAGACCGGCGCACTGGTGCTCAGCGAGTTCGCCGGGGCCGCCGCCGAGCTCTCCGCGGCGTTCCTGGTCAACCCGCACGACCTGGACGATCTGAAGCAGACCCTGCTGCGGGCCATGGAGGCGGATCCGGCCGACCTGTCCGCCCGGATGCGGGCGATGCGCGCGCACCTGGCCGAACACGACATCATGGCCTGGGCCCGCGCCTACCTGACCGCGCTGGACCACACCGGGCGGCTGGCCCGGCGCCTACCCCGCACGGGCTAGCGGCCTCGCCGCCCCCGCGCCCGGACGCCTCCCCCCGCGCCCGGCGACTGCCTCGCGCCCAGCGGCTGCCCCGCGGGTCAGCGGCCTCCCTGTTTGCCGAGCCAGTCCAGGATCGCGTCGATCGGCTCGGCCCAGCTGGACTCCAGCATCAGGTCGTGCGCCATCCCGGGGAACAGCAGCGGGTCGCCGCCGTACGCCGCGGCGGCCCGGTCGAGGGCCTTGCGGGACACCACCCGGTCGTCCGGGCTCCCGGCCACCAGCACCGGGGGCGTGCCGACGGGCCGGGGCGGCACGGCTCGGCGGAGCAGCTCGCGCCGCGGCCGCGGGTCCATCCGGGCGAGGTATTCGCCGGCCTGCTCGGCCGGCAGGCCGGCGCCGAAGAGCTGCCGGGCGGAGAGCTTGAGCCGCCCGCCGACCAGCGCCGGCAGCGTGCCGCCCGGGTTGGCCCGCAGTGCTGAGCCGAGCGCCGACCAGCCGTCCAGCACCGGCGCGACCAGCACCGCCGCCCGCGCCGGATAGCGGCCCAGGGCGCGGGCCACCACCAGGGCGCCGACACCGTGCCCGACCAGCACCGCCTGACGTGGCAGCGCCGCCGCGGTCTGCACCACGTCGTGCACCAGGGCGCGCAGGTCGCCGCCGGGGCGCGGGCCCAGCACGTGCGCCGGGAAGCCGCGCCCGGCCGCGTGCGGCAGCCAGTGCTCGGCGAACGCCCAGGCGCCGTGACCGAGACCGGGCACGAACAGCACCGGCGGGCGGCCCTCGTCCGCGTCCGGCAGCAGCGACGCCACCTCGCGCTCGGCCGGCCGTACCGGATCGGTCCAGTCCTCGAAGCGCATCAGATCAAAAGCGGTCACTTCGATGGCTCCATCGGGCTCGACAGGCACAGATCAAAAGCGGTCACTTCGACGGCTCCATCTGGTTCAGCAGGCTCTCCAGCGAGCGCAGGTAGTCGATGTGGTCCACCTCGAACCAGTGCCGCTCGCTCGGCACCACCTGCCGCCGCGACCAGCTGGCGAGCGGGCGGACCGACTCCTTCTGCTGCACCACGGCGGCCCGGGCCGGGTCGGTCCGGCGCAGCCGCAGCCACTGGGCCACCGCCACGCTCTGCCAGTGCGCCAGCGGGAACACCCCGGCGTCCGGCTGCACCAGGCCGATCACGGCCAGCGTCGGGTTCTTCCGGGCGAACGTGTGCAGGTGCAGGTCGGGGCGGCCGTGCTCGTTCACGTCCAGCAGCTCGGGGGCGAGGAACTCGAAGCGCGGGCGATAGCCGGTCGCGGTGATCACCAGGTCCGGCTCGATCCGCTCGCCACCGGCCAGCTCGACCGCGGCGCCGTCGAAGGCGGTCACGTCCGGCACCGGAGTGATCTTGCCGTGGCCCAGGTAGTAGGGCAGCTGGCTGTTCACCACCGGGTGGCTCTCGTACGGCTGGTGATCCGGCGCGGGCAGCCCGAACCGGGTCAGGTCACCGGTGGTCAGCCGGACCGTACGGCGGTAGAGCCACTGCCGCAGGCGCAACGGCAGCCGCCACTTGAGCAGGGCGTCGTTGACCTGGTCGGCGGGGCGGCCCAGGACGTATTTGGGGGCGTACCAGTAGCCGCGCCGGGTCGAGTGCCACACCCGGGTCGCCTGCTGGGCGGCCTCCACCGCGATGTCGCAACCGGTGTTGCCGCCGCCGATCACCAGCACCTTGCGGCCACGCAGCACGGCCGGGTCCTTGTACGCGCTCGCGTGCATCACCCGGCCCCGGAACTCGCCGGGGATGTCGGGCTTGCGGGGATCCCAGTTGTGCCCGTTCGCGACGATCAGCGCGGCGTACCGCTGGGTGCGTGACGAGCCGCCGCCGGTGGACTGGGTGGTCACCTCCCAGCCGCCGTCGGCGGTCGGCACCGCGGAGACCACCTCCATGCCGAACCAGACGTGCTCGCCCAGCCCGAAGTGCTTGGCGTACCGCTCCAGGTAGGTCAGCACCTGGCTGTGGTGCGGGTAGTCCGGCCAGGTGTCCGGCATCGGGAAGTCGGGGAACTCGGTGTGCTGACGGGACGAGATCAGGTGGGCGCCGGCATAGACCGGACTGCGGTCGTGACGCCAGTTCCAGGCACCGCCGACCGCGGTCTCCCGCTCGTAGCAGTCCACCTGAAAGCCCAGCTCAAGCAGGTTTTTGACGGCGGTCAGGCCGCTCGCGCCGGCGCCGACGACGCAGACGGCGTCGCGACGGTCGCCCAGGTCCGGGGAGTCGTGCACCCGGCGATCCTGCCAGACGTGAGCCTCAGTCGGAAGGGAGAAGAAGGTCCGCGAGGACCGGTAAATGATCACTCGCGACACGTGCCCGATCAGTCGCGATGATCTCGTATCGCTCGATGTGCACGTCCGGGCTGACGAAAAGCCCGTCGATGCGCTTGCTGGGCGCCGCGGCCGGGAACGTCGGGTCGTCGTCCTTCGTGGTGACCAGCCCGTCCTCGACGGTGCGCCAGGCGCCGCCGCCCGGGCCCTCGTTCAGGTCGGCGGCCGCGATCAGCGGGCCGGTGATCCTGGTCAGCTCGTCCTTCCAGTGCGCGGCCTGGGTCGGCCGCTCCGCCGGGTCGGTGGCCAGGTGCGAGCCGGAGACGGTGAACGACGCGCCGCGCACCCGCCCCTGCGCGAAGAACGCGCCGCGCAGGTGCCGGCCCGGTGTCAGCGGATAGCGCACGCACCAGGTCTCCCCGATCGCCACCCGCAGGCTGACCAGCAGCAGGTTGCCCAGCGCGGGCAGGCCGCCGGCGGCCACCACCATGCCGCAGTCGGCGGCCAGCGTCGCGCTCTTCTCCCGCCAGCGGAACCGGCGCGGCGCCTCCTGCACGACGAGGACGTCCGGGGCCAGCTCACGAACCAGGCCGACGAGCGCGGCCCGGTCGTCCTTCATCCCGTGCACGTTCCAGCTGACCACCCGCAGCGGCACGCCGGACATCCCCGCCTCCACGGCTAGGAACGCCGGGCCAGGTCGGCCGCGCCGACCACGCCGGCCACGTTGCCCATCTGAGCGGCGTGCACCTCGGCGACCGGGAACCGGTTGCGCTGAGCGAGCTGGTCGCGGTAGGTCCGTTCGGCCGGGCCCATCAGCAGCGGGCCGGCGTCGACCACGCCGCCGCCGATCACCAGGATCTGCGGGTCGAGGCTCTGCGCGAGGTCGGCCAGGGCCACGCCGAGCCAATACCCGACCTGCGCGAACGCGTCCATCGCCACACCGTCGCCGCCCCGGGCCGCCTCGGTGATCTGCCGGCCGCTGATCGCCAGCGCGTCGCCGCCGGCCAGGGCGAGCAGCTTGGCGGCCCGCTCCGGCTCCTGCCGCGCGCCGGCCCGGGCGAACCGGACCAGGGCGTTGCCGCTCGCGTACTGCTCCAGGCAGCCCAGCCGGCCGCAGCCGCACGGGTGCCCGTCCGGCACCGACTGCAGGTGGCCGAGCTCACCGGCGATGCCGTTGGCGCCGTGCCACAGCTTGCCGTTCAGCACGATGCCGCCGCCGATGCCGGTGCCCACGGTGATCATCACCATCGAGTCGTCGGCGTGCTTGGCGACGCCGAACCGGAACTCCGCCCAGGCGGCCACGTTCGCGTCGTTCTCCAGCACGGTCGGCAGGCCGACCGCCTTCGCGACGTAGTCGCGCAGCGGCTCGTCGCGCCAGGCCAGGTTCGGCGCGAACAGCACCGTCGAACCGGCGGCGTCGATCCAGGCCGCAGCGCCGATCCCGATCGCGGTCGCGGTCGGGTACTGCGCCGCCAGCTCGGCGGCCACCTCGACGATCGTGTCCCGGGTGCCGGCCGGGTCCTCCGCCGGCGTCGGCCGGCGGTTCGACGCGAGCACGTTGCCGAGCTCGTCGACCACGCCACCGGCCACCTTGGTGCCGCCGACGTCGATTCCGATGGTCAGCGTCACGCTGCCCGTCCCCTCTGATGCCAGTTTCACACCGCGTCGTCGTCGCGGGCGCCATCGCCCGGCTCGCCGTCGCGGCCCATGGGCGCCGAGGCGCCCCACTCATGATCCACGCTACGGGTTGGGGCCGCGCCGTCTGCGGCGGCCTCCGCGGTGGCGGCGGCCCACACATCAGACCCGGATTTTGTACGGATGACAGCCGCCGCGTCCGGTCGGACCCCGGCCGTCGTCCCGCCCTGATCCTCTCCCGCCGCGGCCCCGGACGCCGGTGTCCCACCCAGCACTTCCGGGCGACCCGTGTGCGTCGCCGGCTCAGGCGTGGTGCGCAGCGCGGCGACCCGGCGGGCGTCGGCCACCGCCTTGGCCACGGCTTTCTCGGCGGCCGCAGCACGGGCCCGGGCGGCCGCGGCCTCGCGGGCGCTGTCCGCCGTGGCGGCCGCCCACGGGTCACGGCTCCGGTCCCCAGCGCGCTCCGCGGCCGGCGGTGAACCCGCGGCCGGCTGCGCGCCGCTCTCCGCATCGTACGCGGCGGCCAGTCCCGCGGCGATCCCGGCCGCTTCCGCGGCGGCCACCAGCGCGGCCTGGTCGGCCTCGGCCTTCGCCCGGGCGCGGTCCGCCTCGGCCGCACGGGCGCCGGCGGCGGTCGCGGCCGCCCAGGTGTCGGACTCGTCGGCCACCGGCGCGGCCGGGCGCGAACTCGGCGCACCCGCGCGGGTCGCCGCCGACCAGGCCGCGTCGGGGGCCGGCGCGTGCCGGGCGGCTCCACCGGCGGGTGATTTCGGGGCGCGCCGCGAGCGCTCCCCCTGGAACGCACCGGCCAGCGACGCCAGACCGCGCAGCACGCCGGCCGCACCGGTCGCGATGTCACCGGCGCCGGTGGCGACCCGGAAGATCGTCTGCGGGCTGGGATCACGGACCGCCGCGATGGCCTGGCACACCGGGCAGCGGCAGCACTCGGCGCTGCCGGTCGACCAGCCTTGACGGCCGTGCGCCCGGCTGCCGGCACTCGACGAGCCCGGCCCGCCGGTTGCCGTGCCTGACCTGCCGGGGCCCGCCGGCCCCGACCCGCCGGCACTCGCCCGGCCGCTGGCACTCGCCCGGCCGCCGGCCGAGTCGCCGGCTCGCGACGAGCCGGACTCCGGGGACGAATCCGACGGCGAGGGTGACGGGCGCGCACCGGCACTCCACGGGCGCTCGCTGCCACCGCTGTCGCGGGCTGCCTCGGTCAACCGGCTGAAGAACCCGTTGACCGCGTCCCCGATCACCGCGGCCGCGTCGGCCACCGGCGTACCGGAGGCTCCACCCGTACCAGAAGATCCGCCCGGACCGGAAGGTCGGCCTGAGCCGGCGGACGAACCGGAAGAATCGCCGGGGTCGCGGCCGCTCGCCGCGGCACCCACGCCGCTCGACGCCGCCCTGGCGAGGATCGTGGCGACCAGTCGCTCGGCCTCTTCGCGCGCTGACCCGGCCATCCGCTCCCCCTCAACGCCCGCCGCGGTCAGGCCGCGGGCAGGCTCTCCACACGGCGTTTGAGCTCTTTCAACGCCGTGTCCATGATCATTTTTTCGGCTTTGCGGCGGAACATGCCGAGCATCCCGATGGCGAGCTCCACCGCGAGGGTGTAAGTCACGGTAGTGCCGCCGGACGCATCCGCCACCAGGTCGTAGGACCCTTCCTGGGATTTCTGCGTCTTGGACGGCGCGACCAGGTGCCACTCGATCCGGGAGAGGTCGTCGGCGTACGCATACTCCAACGTATATTCGTCGGCCATCACGCCCGCGTCGATCCGGAACCGGACCTGAGCGGCGTAGCCGTCCTCATACTCCTCGACGACCGTGACCTGCTTGATCGCGTCGGCCCACTCGGGATAGCTCGGGAAGTCACAGATGACCGCGGCCACCCGGGCCAGGGGAGCATGGACCTGGATCGACTGCGACGAGGTGTCCGCCATGCACGGCAGGCTACCCGTTGGGTACGACAAAGCACGCCACCGCCCCGTCGCCGATGGGCCGATGTCCGCCGGTGCCGCTACCATCCGTGACGTGCCAGCCCTAGCCAGCGGATCCACGCGCATTCGTCCGCTCGAAGCCGTGTCGCGCGTGATCATGCTCGCGCTGGTCGCGGTGCTCACCGCGATCGCCACCGGCGGCCCCCAGCAGCTGTACTGGATCGCGTTGCTCGCGGTCGCCGCGCTGCCCGCCTTCGTCGCCCGTAACCACCCGGTCCTGGCCACCACCGGCCGGTTCGCCGAGGTGATCGTCACCGGCCTGGCCGCCGGATCGATCGCCTCCGCGGCCGAGGGTGCGGCCGCCGGGTTCCGTGCCGAGGCGGTCCTGCCGTACCTCGCCGTGCCGCTGCTCACCGCGGCTCTGCGCCGCAGACCGACCGAGGGCGCCGCGCTGCTCGGGGTGGCCGCGGTCGCCCTGGTGGCCGGTGGCGCCCTGGCCGGGCCGAGCACCGTGCTGGGCAACCTGGGTTATCTCGCGGCCGGTGGCCAGTGGCTGGTGCTCGGCGCGATCGTGACGTTCGCCGCCGAGGCGATGCGCCAGTTCCTGCAGCCGGCCGAGCCCACCCCGCAGCCGTACGCCGAGGCCACCCGCCTGCTCACCCAGCTGCGCAGCGTCGCCCGCTCGCTGCCGGGGGCGACCCTGGACCCGGGCGGCATCTCCGAGCACCTGCTCGAGGAGCTGCGCGCGGTCGCGCCCGGCCACCGCGCCGCGGTGCTGTCGGCCAGCGGCGGCGGCCGGCTGGTCGTGCTCGCACAGACCGGCGCGGAACGTGTCGACTGGGAGACCACGCTCGACGCCGACTCGGCGATCGCCGACTCCTGGGCCACCCAGCAGCCGCACGCGGCCAGCCGCTCGCAGGCCCGCACGCACCGGGGCGGTGAGGTGTCCTCGCTGGTCATCCCGCTGGTCGCCGGGGTACGCACGATCGGCCTGGTGATCCTGGAGACCGACGCCGCCGGGGCCTACCCGCCGGCCGTGGTGCAGAGCGTGACCGAGGTGACCGACCCGGCCGCGCTGCGCCTGGAGGCCGCGCTGCTCTTCGACGACGTCCGCTCGCTGGCCACCAACGAGGAGCGCCAGCGCCTGGCCCGGGAGATCCACGACGGGGTCGCCCAGGAGCTGGTGATGGTCGGGTACGGCATCGACAACGCCCAGGCCACCCTGCCGGAGGGTGCCGAGGAGACGGCCGAGGAGCTGCGTTCGCTGCGCGGCGAGGTGACCCGGGTGATCACCGAGTTGCGGCTGAGCCTGTTCGAGCTGCGCTCGGAGGTGGACCGCAACGGTGGCCTGGCCGCCGCGATCGCGGAGTACGCCCGCACCCTCGGCACCAGCGCCGGTCTGCGGGTGCACTTCACCTTCGACGAGTCGACCGCGCGCCTGCCCGCCGCCACCGAGGCCGAGTTGCTGCGCATCGCCCAGGAGGCGATCACCAACGCGCGCAAGCACGCCGGTGCGTCAAACCTCTGGGTGACCTGTACCGTCGATCCTCCGTACGCGGAGATCGAGGTCTCCGACGACGGCAAGGGTTTCGCCGACAACCGGCCCGACGGCCGGTACGGTCTGACCATCATGGCCGAGCGGGCCGAACGCATCCGGGGTCGTCTCAAGATCACTCCAAGACACCCCAGCGGGACAACCGTCGCCGTAGTGCTCGGAACCCCGCCTCGGCGCGATAGCGTGCGGGATAGCGTTTCCGCTCCAGAAGGGGAGTAACCCGAGCATGTCGACCAGTCCTGCGCCGACGACGCGCACCAAGGTCCTCCTTGTCGACGATCACGACCTGATTCGTAAGGGGCTGCGACACGCATTCGAGCGCGACCGGCAGTTCGAGGTCGTCGGCGAAGCGGCGACGGCCGCGGAGGCGGTGCGCCAGGCCGGCGCACTGCAGCCGGACGTCGTGATCATGGACCTGCGCCTGCCCGACGGCAGTGGCCTGGAGGCCACCCGCGCCCTGCGCAAGAACAACGCCAACATGGGCATCGTGGTGCTGACCATGTACGCCGGCGATGACCAGCTCTTCGGTGCTCTCGAGGCCGGGGCCAGCGCGTTCGTGCCGAAGACCGCTCCGGCGGACGAGGTCGTGGCGGCTGCCCGGCACGCCGCGTCGGCGCCCAGCGCGTTCACCGCGGCCGACCTCGCCGAGGCGATGAAGCGTCGTCTCGCCCCGTCCGGACCGCAGCTGTCCCCGCGCGAGGGTCAGGTGCTGCGGCTGCTCGCCGACGGCATGAGCGTCGCCGGGATCGCCAAGCAGCTGTTCGTCTCCGAGTCGACGGCGAAGACCCACATCTCGAAGCTCTACGAGAAGCTGGGCGCGGCGAACCGGGCCCAGGCACTCATGACGGCGCTGCGGTTGGGCCTCTTGGAAGCGCCCGACGCCCCGAAGTTCTAGGCGTTCCGGACTGTTTCGGCGTTTCTCCCTGTAAGCCTGCGAATCCCCAGATACGCCTCGCAGCCCAGGCACAGCCCGAAGGCCGCGTTGAGAAACGCGGCGAGCAGCCCGAACGCCGCCGCGACGAGCCCGAGTGTCTCCGCGCCCGACAGATATCCCCCCGCGGAGACGCTCAGGAACGCGAAGCCGACAAGCTGCGCGAACCGCACCGGCGCGGCGGGCTCCCGCTCGCCCGGTCTGCCGAGCCGCGGCAGCACCAGAGTGCGGAAGATCAGCGGGTACGGCCCGAGCCGCGGGTTCCACGCGGTGATCGCGAAGACCGCGGCCTGGGCGAGAGCCAGCCAGCCCGAGCCGGTGATCAGCACGAGGGCGATGACGATGCTGGTGAGCGCGGCGGCGAAACGCTGGCCGCGTGGGTCCAGTTCCATGAATCCTATTATTCCCCCAAGGAAACTAGGATTTTCCGCAGCATCGCGTTGAGCTGTGTCAACTCCTCCGGCGAGAGCGCCTCGAGCGCCGCCTGATCCCGCGCCATGCCCTCGAAGATGTACCGGTTCCACATCTCCCGGCCCTGCGGCGTGGGCCGGATCAGCACCCGCCGCCGGTCCCCGGCGTCGATCGCACGGGTCACCAGGCCGGCCGTCTCGAGCCGGTCCAGCCGGCTGGTCATCGCCGCCCGGGTCACGTTCGCCGCCTCGGCCAGCTGCGCCGGGGTCGCCTCGGTCGGCCACGGCTGCACCATCAGCACGTGCAGGGTCTTGTAGTCCTGCAAGGTGAAGTCCCCCTCGCCCCGGGCGAACTCCGCGGCGTCGGCGCGCTCGATCCACCGCAGGAGCTGCTTCATCCGCACCAGCGCGCCCTCGACCTCCGGGGCGAACGCCGGCTCGTCCCGCCAGAAGGCCGCCCACCGGGCCACATGCTGATCCACGCCGTCTTCCACGCTGTCTTCCACGCCTCAAAGTCTGGCACGCTTCTGATTATTAGTTGCCTGATAGTTAGACGGTGAATTACTTTCGGGGCATGACACGCGACTTCCGGCTTCTCGCCACCGGGCAGACCCTGTCCTGGCTCGGCAGCGGCTTCCAGACCGTGGCGCTCGCCGTCGCCGTGGTCACGCACGGCGGCGGGGCGAACGATCTCGGCCTGGTGATGGCGTCCTCGGTGCTCACCATGCTGGCCGGCGCGCTCTTCGGCGGCGTCTGGGCCGACCGGCTCCAGCCCCGGCTCGTCATGGTCGTCTCCGACCTGGTCCGGCTGCTCGCCACCGCCGGCATCGCGGTGATGTTCGCCGGCGGCGGCTACCACCTGCCGCTGCTCTGCGCGCTCACCGTGGTCTCGGCCGGCGCCGGCGCGTTCTTCACCCCGGCGATGAGCGCGCTCAAACCACTGCTGGTCCCGGCCGCGCACCTGCAGAAGGCCAACGCCACCCTGAGCATGTTGCAGACCGGCTGCGGCATCGTGGGTCCGGCGCTCGGCGGCCTCACCGTCGCCGCCTTCGGCGCTCCGGCCGGCTTCGCGGTCGACGCGGTCAGCTTCCTGTTGTCCGGGGTCGCTGCCGCTTTTCTTCGGGTACGAGCGGAGCGCGGCCCGCGCGAGTCGATGTATCGGGAACTGGCCGCCGGGTGGCAGGAGATCCGCAGCCGGGACTGGCTGATCGGTGGCCTGTTCGGCGCCACCGTCTACCACGTCGCGAACGGCATGATCCTGGTGCTGGTGCTGGTCACCGCGGTGGAACGGCTCGGCGGCGCGCACGCCCTCGGCTGGATCTCGGCGGCCGAAGGGCTGGGCGGGCTGCTCGGCTCGGCCCTGGCCCTCCGTTTCCAGCCCCGATACCTGCTCCGCGCCGGCTGGCTCACCCTGCTGCTGATGCCGCTCTGGGCCCTCGCCTACGTGTGGCCCGGCACGCTGACCGCGGTGCTGCTCGGCGCGGTGGTCGGGTACGGCGGCCTGATGTTCTTCGCGGTGGCCTGGGAGACCGCGATCCAGGACCGGGTGCCGCAGGCGATGCTGGGCCGGGTCTCCTCGTGGGACTACCTGACGTCGTTCCTGGCCATGCCGATCGGCAACGCCCTCGCGGGGCCACTGGAGGCCCGGTTCGGCCTGGACGCGGTGCTGGTGGCATGTGCCGTCGTGCTGTTCGTCTCGAGCGCCTCCCAGCTGCTCATCCCCGGCTCCCGCAACCTCACCCGCACCCCCACACCCGCCCCAGCCCCCGCCCTCGTGTGAAGCTCACCCACGCAGCGCCCACCCCCACATTGCGTGGGGACTTTGGGCGCGGAGCGCACCACAACTCCCCACACAGCGCGTGACCCAACATTGCGTGGGGACTTTCGGCGCACAGCGCACCACAACTCCCCACACAGCCCGTGACCCAACATTGCGTGGGGACTTTCGGCGCACAGCGCACCACAACTCCCCACACAGTGTCTGGGCCCACCGTGCGTGGGGACTTTCGGTGCGGAGTGCGCCGCAACCTCACACGCTGCGGAGCAGAGCGGCGAGGGCGGCGATCAGGTGTGGCTTGGTCGGGATGCCGGTGGCGCGCCGGGTGACCCGCCCGTCGGCGTCCAGGATCAGCAGCGTCGGGGTGCGCCAGATGCTCAGCTCGCGCACCTCGTCCAGGTGGCTCTCGGCGTCAACCTCCACGTGCCGCACCTCCGGCAGCAGCGCGACGACCTCGGCGCTGATCCGGCGCAGCGCCCGGCACGGCGCGCAGAACGCGGTGGAGAACTGCAACAGCGTGACCCGGCCGGGCTCCGCACCGAGGCGCGCCAGCAGCGCCGGGTCGAGCCGCTCGATCTCCTGCACATCTTCCACGCCGCCAGTCTGCTCCACCGCCCCGTCCACCGGCACCGGGGCCGGGGCGACCGGGCGCAGGCGGCCGTCGACGCGGCGGCGCCACAGGCCCACGCCCGCCCCGGCCACCAGCACCACCGCGACCGCACTTAATCCCACCGGATCCATAGGTTTACTGTGACACGCCGATCAGGTGGATTGATAGGCGCTGGCCTGCAGTGTGAACAACTGGGCGTAGGTCCCGCCGGCCGCGATCAACTCGTCGTGACCGCCCTCCTCGACCACCACCCCGTGATCCAGCACGTAGATCCGGTCGGCCTCCCGCACACTCGCCATCCGGTGCGTGATCAGCACGACGGTGCGGCCCTGCGCCAGCTCCCGCAGCCGCCGGTACACCTCGTGCTCGGCGCGCGCGTCCAGGTTCGCGGTCGGCTCGTCGCAGATCAGCAGCGGCGCGTCCCGGTGGAACGCCCGGCTCACCGCGAGCCGCTGCCACTGCCCGCCGGACAGGTCCGCACCGTCGGTGAAGTGCCGGGACAGCAGCGTCTCGTATGTCCGGGGCAGCTCCATCACGAAGTCGTGTGCGTCACCCGCCCGCGCCGACGCCTGCACCTGGGCCAGCGACGCGGGCCGATCGTGCCGCCCGATCGCGATGTTGGCCCGGGCGGAGAGCGGCCACCGGGTCGGCTCCTGCATCACCACGGCGACCCGCTCGCGCACCGACTCCGGCGGGAACCGGGACGCGTCCGCACCGTCCCAGGTGATCGTGCCGTGCTGCGGGCGGTACAGCCCGGCCAGCACGGCGGCGAGCGTGGACTTGCCCGAGCCGTTCTCGCCGACCAGCGCGATGATCTCGCCGCGGCGCAGGGTCATGCTGATCCCGGCGACCGCGTCCCGGTCCGCGTCCGGGTAGCGGAACGTCACCCCGTCCAGCCGGAGCTCACTGAACGCGGCCGGCGCCCGCGGCTCCGACTCGGCGCCGGCAGAGGAAGGCGCAGCGCCGGCAACAAAAGGCCCGGCAGAGGAAGGCTCGGCAGGAGAAGGCTCGGCAGAGGAAGGCTCGGCCCGGGTCTCGGACAGCTCGCAGAACCCTTGGAAGTCGGAGAAGTACAAGCCCTGCTCGTAGACCCGGTTCGCGGCGAAGGCCAGCTCGCTCAGCTTCCCGATGCCGATGTTTATCGCGTACGCCGCCGCGCCACCGGCGGCCAGCTCCATCCGGCCGGTCCAGAGCAGCCAGCACAGCGCCGCGTAGGTCAGCCCGGTGATCAGCCCGCTGAGCGCCCGCCCGTACAAATTGGTGCGAACCGCCCGGGTGACCACCCGGACCTCCTCCACGGTCGCGAGCCGCAGCAGCCGGGCCGCCTCGGCGACCAGGAACCGTCGTACGGTGAAAGCCCGCAGCTCACCCGCGGGCTCCCGGGCGGCCAGGAGATCAGCGAGCATCCGGTGCCGTCGCCAGACGGCGATGTAGCGCAGCCGGCTGCGGTAACCGGCCCGGGCCGCCCGCACCGCCGCCCACCCGGTCGGCACCACCGCGCAGACCAGCAGCGGCAGCAGCACCGGGTGCAGCACGGCCAGCACCCCGGCCACCGCGACCAGCCCGATCACGTGGGTGAGCACCTCGATGCCGACGTCGACGACCTGCTGGGCGGCGTAGATGCCCCGGTCCCGGGCCCGTTCCATGGCGTCCCGCCACTGCGGATCGTCGAACGTCGCCAGATCCACCCGGGTGGTCAGATCGAGCAGGCGGTTCTCCGCGGCCTCGTAAACCGCCGGCGACAGGCGTCCGTGGGCCGCGGTCGCCGCCGACGCCAGCAGTCCGCGCAGGGCAAGAGCCACAATCAAAATCACCAGCGACGGTACGGCAGCAGCCACCCGTTCCGGTGTCGGCCCGGCCCGCAGCAGCCCGTCGAAGACCCCGACCACGCTGATCAGTCCGAGGGCGCCGGCCAGCCCCGCCGCGATCTGCAGCACCACCACCGCACCTGCGGTACGCCGGTCGGCCCGCCAGGCGAGCAACCACGCGGAGCGGAGCAGGCGTGGCAGCCGCCGCAGCATCCGCAGAAAGCTGGTGTTGGCCGCCTCCTCGGTCCCGGTCAGCCAGTACGGCAGCGCCAGCTCACCGTCATCACCACCGAGCGCGGGAAGTTCGGAGTCGCCCTCCGCTCGCCCGGGATCGCCCTGCCCGGGATCGCCCTGCCCGGGATCGCCCTGCCCGGAGTCGTTCCTCCCGGAGTCGGCGGGATCGGCTGTCAGATGGTCGTCGGGGCGGGCGGGGGCGGCATCCGGCATCGGCGACCTCCGGTCGGGGTTACCTCCGCCCTCGTTCCTACGCCGCCCGCCCACCCCCTGTCCACGGAGTTCACGCCTCACTCACGCCGCACGCGGCAACTCCCTGGCGAGCCCGCAGCACCCACCCCCAGCCGCCCGGCCGCCGGACGCCGAGCGCGCCAACTTCCCATCACACAGCTGGCGAACACCGAGCAGCCGGCGGGCGCGGGGCAGCCGGCGAACGCCGGGAGGCGGCCAACGCCGGGCAGCCGGCGAACGCCGGGAGGCGCCGGGAGGCGCCGGGAGGCGCCGGGAGGCGCCGGGAGGCGCCGGGCAGGCGCTGGGCGCCGGGCAGGCGGCCGGCGCAGGGGCAGGGCGTCGATCGCCGGGCAGGCGGCGGGCAGGGCTTCGATCGCCGGGCAGGCGGCGGGCAGGGCTTCGATCGCCGGGCGTGGGGGTGCGGTCAGGCCGCCGGAGCGAGCAGTTCGGTGAGGCGGGCGGCCTGGGTCTCCCAGCGCCACTCCCGTTCCACCCACGCCCGGCCCGCCTTGCCCATCGCGCGCGCCTGATCGGGATCGGACAGCAAGCCGGCCACCCGATCGGCGATGGCGGCCACGTCGGCGCCACCCACGACATACCCCGTCTCGCCCTCGCGGACCGCGTCCGGTGCGCCGCCGGAATCACCGCCGACCACCGGCAACCCGGTGGCGGACGCCTCCAGATAGACGATGCCGAGGCCCTCGACGTCGAGGCCGGCGGCCCGGGTGCGGCACGGCATGGCATAGACGTCGCCGGCCGCGTAGTGCTCGGGCAGCTCGGCCCACGGCACCGAGCCGGTGAACACCACGTCGGACTCGACGTCGTGCTCGCGGGCCAGCCGGGCCAGCGTCTTCCGATACGGACCGCCACTGACCAGCAACAACGCAGCGCCCGGCACCCTCCGGCGGATCTCCGGCAGCGCCCGGATCAGCATGTCCTGGCCCTTGCGCGGGACCAGCCGGGACACGCAGACCACCACCGGCCGGTCGGTCAGCCCGTGCCGCTTGCGGACCGCGGACCCGTCCACACCGGGGTGGAACGTGTCCACGTCGACCCCGGGCGCCAGCCGCCGCAGGTCGGTCAGCCCGTGCAGCGCCTTGTCCAGCCGCACCCGCTGGTACTCGCCGAGATACGTGATCACGTCGTTGCCCCGGGCGATCCGGCGCAGCAGGCCGCGAGCGCCGGGCAGCGCCGCCCAGCCGATCTCGTGCCCGTGGGTGATACCGACCGCGCGGGTGATCCCGGCGTCCCGGCGCAGGCCGTGCGCGAGCAGGCCGAGCGGGGCCGCCGCGCCGAACAGGACGCTGTCGCACCCGTGCGACCGGGCCAGCTCGGCGGCCCGGCGGGCGACCGACGGGGTGGGCAGCAGCATCCCGGTGTCCTCCCGGACCACCTCGAACGGCTGCTCGGCGTCGAACGCCGCGGCGCCCTTCCAGGTGGACGAGTAGACCACCACCGAACCGGCCGGCTGGCGCACCGCGAGGTTGTGCACGAACTGCTGGATGCCGCCGGGCCGGGGCGGGAAGTCGTTGGTGACCAGCAGGGTGCGCCCCATCAGCGTTCTCCCCGGGCGTACGCGCGGGCCGCGGCCATCCGCTGCACGGTGGACGGGTGCGAGGCGAACATCAGGAACTCCCAGGTCGGCGGATCAGGATCGGACAGGTTGAGGGTGCCGAGGCGGCGCTGCATGGCCTCGAACGTCGCCGGGTCGCCGGTCAGCGCCAGGGAGTGCTGGTCGGCGCGGGCCTCGATGCGCCGCGACACGAACGCCTGGCCCGGCCCGCTGAGCAGCCCGGCGACCGCGGCGACGGCGAGCAGCAGGCCGATCGCCCGGGGCTCGCCGATCGAGTCGACCCCGGCCAGCCGCAGCAGCCCGGCCCAGGAGCCGAGCAGGTAGAGCGCGATCACCGCGAGGGCCGCGCCCAGGGCGCCCAGCAGCGTCCCGGTCAGCACGTCGCCGTCCTTGGCGTGGCCCAGCTCGTGCGCGGTCACCGACACCACCTCCTCCGGGGTGGCCTCGGTGAGCAGGGTGTCGTAGACGACGATCCGGCGGGTCGGGCCGAGCCCGGAGACATACGCGTTCACCGCCCGGGTGCGCCGGGACGCGTCGGCGACCAGCACGTCGCGCACCGGCACGCCGTCGGCGGCGGCGAGCGCGATCAGCTCGGTGCGCAGCGGCCCGTCCGGCATCGCGGTGAACTTGTTGAAGATCGGCTCGACCACCACCGGGAGCACGAACGAGAGCAGCACCACCAGCCCGGCCGCGCCGGCCGCCCCGAACGCCCACCACCAGCGGGGCGCGGCGTGCGTGACGGCGAAGAACCCGGCCAGCGCCAGCCCGCCCAGCACCGCGCCGACCGCGAAGGACTTCAGCAGGTCGGCGCCCCAGCCGCCCCAGGACTGGATGGAGATGCCGTAGCGCACCACGATGGTGTGCCGCCAGGCCGCCAGCGGCAGGGTGAGCAGCTCACCGGCGAGCACCACGAGCATGCCGCCGAGCACCGCCCGGGCCAGCCAGTGGTCACCGAACGGCCGGCCGGCCAGCTCGACCAGCCGCGCGCCGATCGGGGTGAGCCCGAGGACCAGCGCGACCAGCAGGCTCAGGGCCATCCCCGCGTAGCTGCCGGGCCGCAGCTCGGCGTGGAACCGCCGGGCCCGGGCCACCTGCTCGGCGGGCAACTGGCCGAGCGCGGCGACCTGGTCGGCACGCGGCGCCGGGGCGCGGTGCCAGGGCACGGTCAGCGCCGCGACGACCACGAGCGCCACCACCAGCACCCCGAACGACACCAGGGCCCACATTCGCGGAGTCATGACCGCACATCCTAAAGAGTTCTCATGATCACGCCACGTGGCGGTGGAGCGGCACCACCACCGGTGGCTCCGGGGTCTCCAGCAGCTCCACCTCGAAGCCGGCCAGCTCGAACGTCTCGATCGCCCGCAGCTCGCCGGGAGTCAGGTCGGCGATCCCGTCGGGTGTCTGTGCGAGCACGCTGACCAGGCACCCGGCGCACTCGACGGTCCGCTCGACGCAACGACCACAATCGATGATCATCACCCCTCCTCAGCACCGAGGCCCGACCCGAGCGACGGACCGATCACCTCAAGTGACCGTCACGCTAGGCGAGGGGTACGACAACTTCTCAGGAGCGGGCGAGCCGGCGCAGCAGCGAGTCGGCGCCCATCGGGTACGCACCGTGCCGGCGCACGCCGTCGGCCACCTCGCGGTCGGAGGAGACCACCACCACCGGGCGGCCCGGCGGCTCGGCCCGGACCAGCTGACGGATCAGCTCGTCGGCGGTGGTGCCCTTGCGGGAGAACAGCACCCGCACCCCGCGCGGCGCCGGCGGCAGGCCGTGCACCCGCTCGGCGCCGTCGAAGACCACTGTCACCTCGTCGCCGGTCTGCGCGGCTATCCCGCCCAGCCCGGTGATCAGGCGCTTGCGCTGCTGCTCCAGGGACATGTCGGCGAACCCGCGCTTGGTCACGTTGTACCCGTCCACCACCAGGTGGGCGCGGGGCAGCGCGAGCAGCTGGTCGAGCCGGCCCGGGTCGTCGGTGTCCTGTGCGCGGGCCCGGGAGCGCTCCGGAGCGCCGGGCCGGTCGGCCGAGGCCTCTGCCACGAAGTCGGCGGGCAGTTTGTCGGTCGGGTCCAGCGCCAGCTCGCGGCGCAGCCCGGTGGCCGCCTGGCCGATCGTCTCGAGCAGCAGCCAGAGGCGGGCGTCGTCGACCGCCCGGGCGTCCTTGACCGCCTGCTTGCCGGTGGCCGCGGAGGCCTCGGCGTCGGCGAGACGGGACCGCATCCGGCGTACCTCCGCCTCGTGGTCGAGAACGACCCGGGACGCGCGCCCCTTCTCGGTGGCCAGCAGATCGGCCGCGCGCTTCTGCCCGGCCTGCGCCTCGCGCAGCGCCTTGGCCGTGCTGCGCGACTCCTCGCGCAGCTGGCCGAGCTCCTCGCGGACCCGGGCCAACTCGTCACGCAGCTTGTCGGCCTCGACCCGGGCCACCGCACGGTCGTGCTCGGCACGGGTGGCGCGCTGCTCGGCGGCCCGGATCCGGTCGGCCAGCGCGGCGCTGTCGGCGTCGGCCCGGACCACGTCGCCGGCCGCCTCGATCAGCTCGCGCCAGCCGTCCGGGCGGGACAGGTAGGCCAGCGCGGCGACCTCGACCGGATCGGCCGCGGCCGGGGCGACCCCGCTGGTCACGGCGGTGCCCAGGTCACCGGCCTCGGTGATGATCCGGGTGCCGAGCCGCTGCCGGAACAACGGGTCAGCGGTGAGCTGGGCGGCGATCTCCCGGCCGCCGAGCCGGGCCCGCCGGTTCGGCGCGAAACGGGCCACCCGGCGCAACGCTGCCGGGATCTCGTCGGCCGGCAGCCCGGGCAGCGCCGCGGCGGACAGCGTCATGATCCGTTGACGGACCGCCTCCGGGAGAATCGGCTCCGGAAGGGTGAATTCCGCATCCGTCGGCGCCGCCTCCTCGAGGGGGCGGTCATCGGGGTCAAGCGGCGCGGACATGCTCCCATTCTCACACCGTGGCCCGCCAAAACGCTTGTCGAGTCAAGTGATCTTTTCCGGCCCGGCTCGGTTTCTGTCGTACCCCCGCTCTAAGGTTCCCCGCCGTGGCACAACCCGCTTACGTGCAGGGCACTCTGGACACGTTGCTGTCCGCCGACGGTTCGGTGGATCCGGCCGCCGTCTCGCTCGCCGACACCACCTTCGTGGTGCTCGACCTGGAGACCACCGGCGGCGCTCCGGACGGCGGCGGGATCACCGAGATCGGCGCCGTCAAGGTCCGCTCCGGCGAGCAGCTGGCCGAGTTCGGCACGCTGGTCAACCCGGGTCAGCCGTTGCCGCCGTTCATCTCGGTGCTGACCGGGATCACCGAGGCGATGCTGCGCCCGGCTCCGTCGATCGAGACGGTGCTGCCGGCCCTGCTGGAGTTCCTGCGCGGCGCGGTGCTGGTGGCACACAACGCGCCGTACGACGTCGGGTTCCTCAAGGCCGCCTGCGCCAAGCACGGTTATCCGTGGCCGGCGCCCCGGGTGCTGGACACCGCCGCCCTGGCCCGGCGCGCGCTGACGAACGACGAGGTGCCGAACCGCAAGCTCGGCACCCTGGCCCAGTTCTTCCGCTCGACGGTCGCGCCGAACCACCGGGCGCTCGACGACGCCAAGGCCACCGTCGACGTGCTGCACGGGCTGATCGAGCGGCTGGGCAGCTTCCGGGTGCACACCCTGGGCGACGCGATCGAGTTCGGCAAGGCGGTCACCCCGGCGCAGCGCAACCGGCGGCACCTGGCCGACAACCTGCCGCACGTGCCGGGGGTCTACATCTTCCGGGCCGCCGACGAGCGCCCGCTCTACGTCGGCACGTCCAAGGACGTCGCCACCCGGGTGCGCAGCTATTTCACCGCCGGCGAGAAGCGCGCCCGGATCTCCGAGATGCTCACCGCCGCGGTCCGGGTGGAGGCGCTGGAGTGTGCCCACTCGCTCGAGGCCGAGGTGCGTGAGCTGCGGCTGATCGCGGCGCACGCCCCGCCGTACAACCGGCGGTCGAAGTATCCGGAGCGGATGGTCTGGCTGAAGCTGACCGCCGAGGCGTACCCACGGCTCTCGGTGGTCCGCCGGTTCGCCGACGACGACGCGACCTACCTCGGGCCGTTCTCCTCCCGGCGCACCGCCGAGCTGGCCGCGGCCGGTGTCTACGACGCCGTGCCGCTGCGCCAGTGCAACCACAAACTCTCGCTGCGCTCGAAGACCCCGGCCTGCGCGCTGGCCGAGCTGGGCCGCTGCCCGGCCCCCTGCGAGCACGAGATCACCCCGGAGGAGTACGACGTTCGCGCCGCCCTCCCGTTCCGGGTCGCCACCTCGGGTGACCCCGGACCGGTGATTTCCGCCATCCTGGAGCGCATCGAGTCGCTCAGCGACAAGCAGCGGTACGAAGAGGCGGCCACCGTCCGGTCCCGCCTGATCGCCCTGCTGCGCGCCCTGATCCGGATGCAGCGGCTGAACGCGCTGACCCGGCTCCCCGAGATCGTCGCCGCCCGGCGGGACGACCACGGCGGCTGGGAGATCGCCGTGATCCGGTACGGCCGGCTGGCCGCCGCGGCCACCTCCCCGCCCCGTGAGCACCCACGTCCCACGCTGGACACGGCCCGGTTGACGGCCGAGACGGTCCTTCCCGGACCGGGTCCGGTGCCGGCCGCGTCGGCCGAGGAGACCGAGCGGGTTCTGGCCTGGCTGGACCGGCCCGACACCCGCCTGGTGGAGACGTCCGGCGACTGGGTGTCACCGGCTCGTGGCGCCGCGCGTTTTGCCGGCCTCCTCACCAGGGCCGAGGCGGCAGCGTCCGGTCAAGACTCGACCGTTCGCCTATCGGTAACTGACCGTTCGGATGACGCTCGCTCGCTTAGGCTGTAAGGCAGAGCCTCGTGGTGATTCAGCCATCACGGGTTCGAGTGCCATGCTTCGTCGAGAACGCATGGACGATCGGTGAGGGGGTGTCCGGGTGGACGTCGACGCCGGCCACGGCGCCGCTCTCGGTCGTGCCCTGCCGGCCACCCCGTCTCAGGTCGGGTCCGCGAGCCCGCTGAGCCTCACCCAGCGGCTCCGCTCGTTCCTGAGCTTCCAGGGCAATGACGACGATCCGGTCTCCGAATTGGCCCGGACCCATCGCAGCATCCATCCGTCGGCCGACGTGGCCCTGCTCCGCCGCAGTTATGCGATCGCCGAGAGCATGCACCGCGGCCAGTTCCGCAAGTCCGGTGATCCGTACATCACGCATCCGCTCGCCGTCGCGCAGATCTGCGCCGAGCTGGGCATGGACACCACCACCCTGGTCGCCTCGCTGCTGCACGACACGGTGGAGGACACCAGCTACACGCTGGAGGCGCTGGAGGGTGACTTCGGCGCCGAGGTGACCCACCTGGTCGACGGGGTGACCAAGTTCGACAAGGCGTTCTACGGCAAGGCCGCCGAGGGCGAGACGATCCGCAAGATGATCGTCGCGGCCGGCAAGGACGTCCGGGTGCTGGTGATCAAGCTGGCCGACCGGCTGCACAACATGCGGACGCTGGGCGCCCGCTCCCCCGCGTCCCGGGCCCGGATCGCCAACGCCACGCTGGACGTGCTGGTCCCGCTCTGTGACCGGCTCGGCATCCAGGCGCTCAAGCGCGACCTCGACGACGTGGTGCTCTACCACCTGGAGCCGGACTCGTTCGCCCGGATCGAGGAGCACGTCAAGAACCGCCCGGGCTGGAACGAGTACCTCACCGACGTCTCCGCCAAGGCCCGCGCCGCGCTGCGCCGGTCCCGGGTCGACGCCGAGGTGACCGCCCGTCCCCGGCACTACTACTCGATCTGGAAGGACACGGTCGCCGGCGGCCACGCGGTGCCGCTCGACCTGCCCCGGATCGCGGTGGTGGTGGACGGCCCGGAGACCGACTGTTATGCCGCGCTCGGCGCGATCCACGGCCGATGGCGCCCGGTGGCCGGCCGGTTCAAGGACTTCATCGCCTCGCCGAAGAACAACCTCTACCGGTCCCTGCACACCACCGTGGTGGGCCCGGAGGGTCGGCTGGTCGAGGTGCTGATCCGGACACAGACCATGCACCGGTATTCCGAGTACGGCGTCGCCACCAGCTACCGATATCCGAAGGTGTCCGACGAGCCGCCGGGCTCCGACCAGCTGACCTGGCTGAAACGCGTGCTCGACTGGCAGCAGGACACCACCGACGCGGCCCAGTTCCTCGACTCGCTGCGATGTGACCTCGCCGAGGCCCAGATCACGGTCTTCGCCCACGGCAACGCGTACGAGTTACCCAGCGGCTCCACCCCGGTCGATCTGGCGTACGAACTGGGCACGCAGAAGGGCGATCAATGTATCGCTGCGACCATCAACGGTCGCCTCGCTCCACTCAGCTCCCCCCTCCGTGACGGCGACGTCGTCGAGATCTTCTCGGAGACCGACGGTCAGGTCGAGAACGAGCCGAGCTCGTCCCGCGGCCCCCGCAAGGAGTGGCTCGGTTTCGTCAAGTCCAGCCAGGCCCAGATGCAGATCAACCGCTTCTTCGACGAGCGGAACGAGCCCGGTATCAGCATCAACGACAAGGTGCGCCTGGGCCGCGCGACGATCGGCCTGACGTTGCGCAAGCACGACCGCGGCCTGGCCAGTGAGGTGCCGCTGCGCCGGCTCGCCGAAGACATGGGCTACCCCGACCTGGAGACCCTGCTGGTCGCGGTCTGCGAGCGCACCGTGGAGCCGGACGCGGTGGTCGAGCAGCTCATCGCCATGGTCGACCACCCGGACTGAGACACGCCGCGGGCCCGGCTAGCCTTGGGCGGGTGAACATCTCTCGGCGGGTGCGTGGCCTGGCATACCAAGTGTTCTATGGGCTGCCCCTGCCGGTCCGCCGTCAGGTGGCCCGGGCGGTCTCCCCGAAATACCTGGTCGGCGCGGTCGCGGTGATCCGTGACGCGGAGGCGGCCGGCACCGACCGGATCCTGCTGCTGCGTCAGCCGCCGGGCCGGGCCTGGGGTCTGCCGGCCGGTCTGCTCAAGCGCGGCGAGATGCCCGCCGTCGGCGCGGCCCGCGAGCTGCACGAGGAGTCCGGTGTCCGGGTCGAGCCGGGTGACCTGATCCCCGGCAATCCGAACGCGATCGTCCACCCGAGCGCCGGTTCGGTGGACATGGTCTGGTTCGGCTGGGTGCCCGCGTCCAGCACTCCGCTGATCGTCGACGGCGGCGAGGTCCTGGAGGCGAACTGGTTCCCGGTCGACGACCTGCCCCGGCTCACCTGGCCCACCGAGCGGCTGCTCGGCATCTACGGCATCGGCCCGCGGGCGGGTCAGCTGCCGGCCTCGGTTCCGTCGTCCACCCCGGCGCCGACCCGCGACTCGGCCCAGTGACCGCAGAGGTGACCTCCCCCGCGATGACCACTCCGGAGATCTGCGGCATCGTCCTGGCCGCCGGCGAGGGCCAGCGCCTGCGCCCGCTCACCGGGGCCGTACCGAAGGCGCTCTGCCCGGTCGGCAACCTTCCGCTGCTCGATCACGCCCTGCGCCGGCTGGCCGGGCTGGGTCTCACCGGCCCGGACCGGGTCGCGGTGAACGCGGCGTACCTGGCCGACCAGGTGATCACGCACGCCACCGGCCGGGCCCATCTCTCCCCCGAACCGGACGGCCCGCTGGGCACCTCCGGCGGTGTGGCCCGGCTGCGGAGCTGGATCGACGGCCGGGGCGTCCTGGTCGGCAACGCGGACGCCTACCTGGCCGACCCGTTCCGCGACCCCGGCAAGGACATCGCCGCCCTGCTGTCGGGCTGGTCCGGCGACACGGTCCGGATGCTCACCAAGCCCTGCTTCCCGGGCGACACCGGCGGCTTCAGCGGCAACCGCTTCGCCGGCTTCTCCCTGCTCCCGTGGCGCTACGTCACCGATCTGCCCGACCAGTCCGACAACCTGGTCCGCACCGCCTGGCGCCCCGCCGAATCGGAAGGCGCCCTGGAGCTCATCGCATACGAGGGCTACTACCTGGACACCGGCACCCCCGCCGACTACCTGACGGCAAATCTCCACGCCGCCGGCGGGAGCACTCTGCTCGACCCCACCGCCACCCTCACCGGCACCGCCACGGAGTCAGTGATCGGCGCGGGCGCTCAGGTCGCCGGCACGATCACCCGCAGCGTGATCTGGCCCGGCGCCACCGTCGCCCCCGGCGAATCCCTCACGGACGCGATCAGGGCCACCAACGGCCTGACGATCCAGGCCACCCGCCAGTCCTAATCGGCGTCGGGCAGGCCGATCGCGAACGCATCGTCGAGGTCGTGCTTGGAGTAGGCCCGGAACGCGATGTGCGACTCGGTGTTGATCACCCCGGGCGTCTTGGAGATCCGCCCCGCGATCACCTCGGCGATGTCATCGAACCTCGGGACGCGGACGATCGCGATCAGATCCACGTTCCCCGCCACCGAGTAGACCTCGCTGACCCCCTCGAGCGCCGCGAGCGCCTCCGCCACCTCAGGAATCGAGTCGGTAGCACAGTCGATGTGCACAATCGCGGTATTCACCGAAACATCTCCTCACCCAGAAAACCACAGTCGGCTCATGCTATCCCCGTACAAAAGCAGGCTCTGAGCCGCAAGCGGAAAGCCTGCCTCGACCCGGCTGATCACGCCGGTCCGGAAACGAATCGGCCCGCCGGCGCAGAACGCCGACGGGCCGAGACCACGAACACTCACCGCTTGGCGGAAATCTCTTCCTTCTTCGCGGACCCGATGGGAGCCGGGGAAACCGGAGTCTCCGCCGGAGCCTCGACCGGGAAGAAGAATCCCTTGACCGCCGGCCCGAGGGCACCGATCTTGTTCATCTTCTTGGGCACGACCCACCCGGCGTACTCGAGCGGCACCGGATGTCCGTGCTCGTCCACCGGCCCGAGCGGCTGATGGATCTCCTCGAACTTCCCGTTCGGAAGTCGCCGGATGATGCCCGTCTCGACACCGTGCGCCAGCACCTCCCGGTCGTGCTGCTGCAGACCGAGCGCGATCCGCACCGAGATGTAGTACGCCAGCGGCGGCAGGACCAGCAGGCCGATCCGGCCCGCCCAGGTCATCGCGTTCAGGCTGATGTGGAACTTGTCCGCGATGACGTCGTTGGCGCCGGAGAGCGTCGCGACGGTGAAGAACGCCAGCGCCATCATGCCGATGCCGAGCCGCTCCGGGTTGTCCCGGGGCCGCTGCAGCAGGTGGTGGCTGCGGGTGTCCTTCAGCTTGCGAGCTTCCAGCCACGGGTACGCCATCGGCAGCGTGAACAGCGCGCCGAGGCCGACCACGGCCGGCCAGAACAGCGGCGGGATGCTGTAACCGTCGCCGAACGGGATGTAGATCTGCCAGTTCGGCATGAGCCGGACCAGGCCGTCCATGAACATGACGTACCAGTCGGGCTGGCTGGCCGAGGAGACCTCGGAAGCCCGGTACGGCCCGAAAAGCCAGATCGGGTTGATCTGGAACAGGCCGGCCATCAGCGCGATGACGCCGAAGACGGCCATGAAGAAGCCGCCCTGCTTCATGGCGTACCGCGGGAACATCCGCTCGCCGACCACGTTCTCGTTGGTCCGCAGCGGACCCGCCCACTGGGTGTGCTTCTGCTTGAACACGATGCCCAGGTGGACGCTGATCAGCGCGAGCAGGATGCCCGGGATGAGCAGCACGTGCGCGATGTAGAACCGGCCGAGGATGAACTCGCCCGGGAACTCGCCGCCGAAGATCGCCGCGGAGACCCAGGTGCCGACGACCGGGATGGACAACATGATCGCCGAGGCGATGCGCAGACCGGTGCCGGACAGACCGTCGTCGGGGAGCGAGTAGCCGGTGAAGCCGGCGAGGAACCCGAGCAGGAACAGCAGGACGCCGATCACCCAGTTGATCTCACGCGGCTTGCGGAACGCGCCGGTGAAGAACACCCGGGCCATGTGCACCACGATCGACGCCATGAACAGCAGCGCCGCCCAGTGGTGCATCTGGCGCATGAACAGACCACCGCGCACCTCGAACGAGAGGTGCAGGGAGGACGCGTACGCCGCCGACATCTCGACGCCGCGCAGTGCCGGGTAGGAGCCCTCGTATGCGATCTCCTTCATCGACGGGTCGAAGAAGAGAGTCAGGAAGACGCCGCTGAGCAGCAGCACGATGAACGAGAACAGCGCGATTTCGCCGAGCAGGAACGACCAGTGGTCCGGGAAGACCTTGTTGAGCAGGCCGCGGAGCGGGGTGGCCGCCTGGAAGCGGTCATCGGCGCCCTTGGCGAAATTGGCGGTTGCCTCGGCTGGATCTAACTTTCGGCGTTTCACGGCCGCTCCCAGAAGTCGGGTCCGACAGTGTCCTTGAAGTCAGACGTTGCCACAAAGAAACCTTCGTCGTCCACTGACAGCGGCAACATCGGCAGACGCCGGGTGGCGGGGCCGAAGATCGGCTGCGCATTGTCCGTGATCAGGAACTGCGACTGGTGACACGGGCAGAGCAGCCGGTTGGTCTGCTGCTCGTACAGGCTCGCCGGGCAACCGGCGTGCGTGCAGATCTTCGAGTAGGCGACGTAGTTGCCCCACATCGAACCCTTGTTGCGCCCGTTCTTGTCACCGTCGGCCGCCACGCGGGTCTTCTCCGCGTCGTCGGCCCGCAGGTGGATCAGCAGGGTCGGCGAGTCGGCGAACTTGTTGGTGGCGCCGCCGGGAACTCCCGGGTAGACGGTCATCTGACCGCCTGCGCTGACGTCGTCGGGACGGATCGGGGTTCCGTCGTCGCGGGTCAGCCGGACCAGCTTGTCGCCGTTCGTCTTCGGGTCGAAGCCGGTGTGGTACATCATCGGCTCGGCGTCCCGGTGCGGGTTCTGGATCAGACCGCCGACCAGCGGGGCCGCCGCGGCCAGGCCGAGAGGGGCCAGGCCGAGGCCGATCGCGCCCTTGAGCAGCGGGCGCCGCGCCACACCGAGCTCGTCCGCGACGTACATCGCGGTCTGACCGGTGATCAGCCGCTCGTCGTCGCTGGACGGGTCGCCGTGCCGCTGCTGGATCGACACCTCGTGCGGCAGCAGCTTCTTGGCCCAGGCCAGGATCGCGATGCCGAGGACGAACAGCGAGATGCCGAGGCTCACACCCAGGATCGGCGTGTAGTAGTCGCTCAGCGTGTGGCCGAGCTCGAACTTCCACGGCCAGACGATGTAGGACACCAGGAAGACCAGCGCGAACAGGCCGGACAGGAGGAACAGGAAGGAGATGTTGCGGACTACCCGCTTCTCCGCCTTCGAGTTCGGCCCCTGGAACTGCGACTCGTACGTGATGATCTCGATGTCATCGCGCCGCAGGCCTTCCTTGACGATGTCGAAGCGCGTCAGCTTCGGATCGTTCACGTCGACCGGCTCGGCGGTCGCGCCGTGGTGCGCCGTCATGACTTCCCCGCAATCCAGAGCGACGTGAAGACCAGGATGGTGATACCGATCAGGAAGATCGCCACACCCTCGGTCGCCGGGCCGTAGCGGCCCAGGTTGAACACGCCGCCCGGGTCCTTGTCGTCCTGGATCTGGGTCTGGATGTACGTGATGATCTCGCGCTTCTCGTCCGGCGAGATCTGGTTGTCACCGAAGACCGGCATGTTCTGCGGGCCGGTCAGCATGGCCGCGTAGATCTCCTCGGGGGTCGCGTCGCCCAGACTCGGAGCGAACTTGCCCGACGACAGCGCGCCACCGGCGCCACCGAAGCTGTGGCAGGAGGTGCAGTTGACCCGGAACAGCTCGCCACCGCGCGCCAGCGCGTCGGGGTTCGCCTTCAGGTCCTCGGTGAGTTCGCCGGCCGGGATCTCCGGCCCGCCACCGATCTCCTGCACGTACTGCGCGATCTGCTTGGTCTCGTCCGGAGTGAACTGCGGGGCCTTCTGCTCGGCCTGGGCCTCCTGGCGGGTCATCGGCATCCGGCCGGTGCCCACCTGGAACTCGACCGAGGCCGAACCGACGCCGATCAGGCTCGGGCCGCGCGCCTCGACACCCTGCCCGTCCCGCCCGTGGCAGGAGATGCAGCTGTTGTCGAAGAGCTCTTTGCCCTGCTGTGCCGCGGTGGAGAGTGGGGTGTTGTCCTCGGCGAACGCGCCCGGGGTGAAAGCGGTGTAAACGCCGCCGGCGAGCGCGAGCGCCGCGAGCATGCGCACCGCCGCGCCGATCCGCCGGCGTGCCCGGCTGGGCGCGCCGCGGCGCCGGGAGAACACCCGGGCACGCCTGCGGGCGGGGGTGTCAGAAGTCATGGGCTATGTCCCTCTGGGTGTGGTTAGAGATCCTCGCCTGCGGCGCTAGGTTCACTGAAGCCAATAGATCATGGCGAACAGCGCGATCCACACGATGTCGACGAAGTGCCAGTAGTACGACACGACGATCGCCGACGTCGCTTGGGCCGGGGTGAACCGGCCCATCGTCGTGCGGATCATGTAGACGATGAAGGCGATGAGGCCGCCGGTCACGTGCAGGCCGTGGAAGCCCGTGGTCAGGTAGAACATCGAGCCGTATCCGTCACCGTTGAGCTTGACGCCCTCGCTGACGAGTGTCCGGTACTCGTTCGCCTGGCCGAGCACGAAGATCAGCCCCATCACGAAGGTGATCGTGAACCAGCGCCGCAGCGCGAACACGTCACCCTTCTCCGCCGCGAAGACGCCCAGCTGGCAGGTCACAGAGGAGAGGACCAGGATCACCGTGAACGTCGTCGCATAAGGGATGTTGAGCGCCTCGGTGTGCTTCTCCCACAGCTCTGGTGCAGCCGCCCGAATGGAGAAGTACATGGCGAACAACGCCGCGAAGAACATGAGCTCGCTGGAGAGCCACACGATGGTCCCGACGCTGACCATGTTCGGTCTGGTCAGCGAGTGGATCCGGCTCTTGTCGATGGCTGCCGCTGTCACGGGCTCATTATTCCCCCGCCGAAGGTCCAAGGTCAGGCGGGGTCCCTAATCCGGCATCGTGGGCAGGGGGAATATTCGGTGACCAGCAGGTAGGTCTAGCTTCGAGTGGTGCAGTCAGTCGAAATCGCCCCGCTGGCGGACGTCGCCCGGGATACTGGACTCCCACCGTTCACCGCGGCGGCCATCTTCACCCAGTTCAACCTGGTCAGCCTGATCGCGGTGGGCCTGCTGGTCTCGGCAGCCCTTTATCTGTACGGGGTCCGGCGTCTCCGGCAGCGCGGCGACGAGTGGCCGCAGGGCCGCACGGTGGCGTTCGTCGCGGGTGGACTCGGCTCGATCGCCGCGGTGTCGGTGACCGGCATCGAGGCGTACGACACCACGCTGATCTCGGTGCACATGGTCCAGCACATGGTGCTCTCGATGATCGGGCCGATCTTCCTGGCCCTGGGCGCCCCGACCACTCTGGCCCTGCGGGTGCTGCACCAGCGACCACGCAAGGTCCTGCTCGCGGTGATCCACAGCCGGTACGTCCGGGTGCTGACGTTTCCCCTGGTCGCGTTCGGACTGTTCATCGCGAACCCGTTCATCCTCTACTTCACCGGGCTGTACCGGCTGACCCTGGAGCACGGCTGGCTGCACGAGTTCATCCACGTGCACTTCCTGATCACCGGGTGCCTGTTCTTCTGGCCGCTGCTCGGGCTGGACCCGCTGCCGAACCGGTGGCCGTACCCGGGGCGGGCGCTGCTGATGGTGCTCTCCGTGCCGTTCCACACCGTGCTCGGGCTGACCATCATGCAGGCCCGTGAGCTGCTCGGCGGCGACTGGTACCCGAACCTGCACCTGGCCTGGATGGATCCGCACTCCGACCAGGTCACGGCGGGCGGCATCCTGTGGGCCGGCGGCGAGATCGTCAGCGTCACCATGCTCGGGATCCTGGTGATCCAGTGGATCCGCCAGTCGGAGCGGGAGGCCCGCCGGGTCGACCGCGCACTGGACCGCGTGGAGATGGAGGAGGCCGCCGCGGCGGCCAAATTCACATCACCGGAGAGCGCCACGCGCCCGGCCCCCGACGCCGGATAACAGATTCGGTACGATCGGCGGGACTTACGAGGTGAAGTGGGGCACAAAGATGAGCGACACCACCACGACTCAGTACACCGTTCTGCTATACAGCGACGACCCTGCGGTGCGCGACCGGATCCGGCTCGCCATCGGCACGCGTCCGGCGGCCGATCTCTCGGTCGAGTTCACTGACGCCTCCACCTGGGAGGACTGCCGTCGGCTGCTCGACGACTACGAGATCGACCTGATGGTGCTCGACGGCGAGGCGACCCCCGCCGGCGGGCTGGGCATCGCCCGGCAGACCAAGGACGAATATCAGGATCCCCCGCCCACCTGTGTCGTGATCGCCCGTGCCGCGGACCGCTGGCTCGCGGCGTACGCACAGGCCGACGCGACTCTGCTGGCCCCGCTCGACCCGGTCACCACCGGTCAGACGGTCGCCGGCCTGCTCCGTGCCCGCCGGGCCGGCGTGGTCCCGCTGGGTGCTCTGCCCCCCAACTGACCGACTGCACGAACCACCCCCCGACGGAGGCCCCGCCATGGGCGCACGCACCTGGCCGAATCTGACGAGTTCCCTGCTGCGTGGCGAGGAACTCGCCACCGCGGACACGGCCTGGGCGATGGGCGAGATCATGGCGGGCAACGCCACGCCGGCCCAGATCGCCGGTTTCGCGGTGGCGCTGCGCGCCAAGGGCGAGACACCGGCCGAGCTGGCCGGCCTGGTGGAGGCGATGCTCGCCAACGCCACGCTGGTGGTGCTGCCCGAGGAAACCCGCACCCGTGCGGTCGACGTGGTCGGCACCGGCGGCGACCGGGCCAACACGGTGAACATCTCCACCATGGCGGCCGTCGTGGCGGCCTCCGCCGGGGTGACGGTGGTCAAGCACGGCAACCGCTCGGCCTCCTCCACCACCGGCACCGCCGACCTGCTGGAGCACTTCGGCATCCCGCTGAACCTGGGGCCGGCCGGGGTGAACCGGACGGTCGCCGAGGCCGGCATCGGGTTCTGCTTCGCGGCCCGCTACCACCCCGGCATGCGGCACGCCGCGGTCACCCGGCGCGAGCTGGGTGTGCCCACCTTCTTCAACGTGCTCGGCCCGCTGACCAACCCGGCCCGGCCGACGGCGGCCGCGGTCGGCTGCTTCGACCCGCGGATGGCACCGGTGATGGCCGAGGTCTTCGCCCGGCGCGGCGACTCGGCGCTGGTGATGCGCGGCGAGGACGGCCTGGACGAGTTCACCACCACCGCGCCGACCCGTCTCTGGCTGGCCCGGGACGGCAAGGTCGAGGAGCTGCTCGTCGACAGCACCCAGCTGGGCCTGCCACGCAGCGAGCCGGGCGCGCTGCGCGGTGGCGACACCGCGTTCAACGCCGACGTGGCGCGGCGTGTGTTCGCCGGAGAGAGCGGCCCGGTGCGGGACGCGGTGCTGCTCAACGCCGCGGCCGCGTTCGCGGCGCAGAGTGGCTTTCCGGGCGACTTCCGGGACACCATGCGGGCCGGCATCAACCGGGCCGCCGAGGCGATCGACTCCGGCGCCACCACCGCGCTGCTGGAGCGCTGGGTCGCGGCGGCGCAGGCGGCCAAGGCCGCCGAATAAGGCACTACCTGCTGAAAAATCCGGAAAAAGACCGCAACACGCCGCGGGCAATGCTCGGCATCACCCGATCGGCATGACAGCGTCTGAATGACATTCGGGTAATCCCACCTTCCCCATGAAGGAGAAGCCCGTGTACGAACGCGAACAGCGCTGCGTCATCTGTGACGGCGACATGCTCTTCGAGACGCCGCCCTGCGACGACGGGCACGACGACTGCCCCGAGCTGGTCTGCACCCGCTGCGGGGCGGCCGAGGTGATCGCCCCGATCGTCGTCCACCTGTGGATGGACCCGGGGGCGAAAGGTCCCCGCCGGATCGCCCCTCAGCAGCGCACCGCCGCCGCCTGACCTGGACAGCGAAAAGCCCGCGCCTCCCTTCCGGGAGACGCGGGCTTTCCTACGTTCTGACCAGCCTCAGTGCTCGGCCTGCCGAGTGCCCGAGTAGTACTCGAAGAGCATGCCGCAGGACGTGAAGATGACCGCGATCAGACCGAAAGCGATCAGCCACCACATCCAGAAGACCAGACCCAGGCCGGCAACCGCCGCAGCGAGCGCGATGCCGAACGGGAAGTAGCTACCCGGGCTGAAGAAGCCCAGCTCGCCGGCGCCTTCGGCGATCTCGCCGTCCTCACGGTCCTCCGGGCGCAGGTCGATGCGCCGGGCGACGAACCAGAAGAAGCCACCGCACATCGAGCAGAGCAGGCCGGAGATGACCAGCGCCACGGTGCCGACCCATTCGACCTGGTGCTGCTGGCCGTGGGTGTAGAAGCCGTAGACGGCGGCCGCACCGAAGAGGAACAGGGCGACCCCAGCGAAGATCTTGTATTCGGTCCTCACGTCAAACCCCTACTTCCCCGCGGCGACGGTTTCGCCACCCTGGTTCCAGCTGTGCGTGCCCCGGCGGGTGTCGAACGGCTGCGTCTTCGTCGAGTACGGGTCTTCCCCGATCTCGACGAGCGCCTCCTGCGTCGTCTTGCCACCGGTGGTCTTGGCCGCCAGGAACTTCTTGAAGTTCTCCGACGTGACAGCGACCATCTCGAAGTTCATGAACGCGTGGTAGGTGCCGCACAACTCGGCGCAGCGGCCGACGTACCGGCCTTCCTTGTCCACCGTGACCTCGAAGACGTTACGCACGTTGCCCGGCATGACGTCCCGCTTGAACAGCAGCTCCGGCACCCAGAACGAGTGGATGACGTCCTTGCTGGTCTCCTCGAAGCGGATCTTCTCGTGGGTCGGCACGACCAGGATCGGAATGACGTCCGAGGAACCGACCGTGGACGTCACGGTCTTGGCCTCGGTGCCCATGCCGTCGCGGTAGTCGAACTCCCAGTTCCACTTGAACGCGGTGATCTGGACGATCTGATCCGGGTTCTTGGAAAGCTTGTCCACATCGGTCTGCACGATCGCGGTGTAGTAGAACAGCACCGCGACGATCAGAACCGGCGTGACCGTGTAAAGGACCTCCATCGGCATGTTGAACCGGGTCTGCACGGGCAGCTCGTCGCCGCGCTTGCGATACCGGATCACACACCAGAAGATCAGGCCCCAGACGCCGATGCCGACGACGAGCGCCGCGATCACCGAGGCGATCCACAGGTCGTACATCTTGTGCGCCTGCAGGCTGACACCCGGTCCGGGCCATCCGAAGTGGCCGAACTTGCTTCCGACGTCCTCGAGCGAGCACCCCGACAGCAGCGTCAGCAGCGCCGCGGCGCCCAGACCCAGCCCGGCCGCCCGGCCTAGTGCCCGCGGCCGTGTGGCCGAACTCCTTGCGCCCACCTGCTTATGCCTCCTTAGCAGCGCCGCCCTGCCCGAATCGGACACCTGGCGGCAAGGCTCACTGACGGTCGCACATTACTCGACCAAGAACGGACCGCCCGTCACCGGGGGGCGTTGACCCGGGTCCGCGGGAACCGCGGGCACCCGGCCTCCGAAGAAGATCCACATGCGCGGCCTTCCCCGAAACTCCAGTCAACCGGACGATACCGTTCTCGGTGTGGATTACACAGGCGATCCGGCCGGGCCACCGGTTTACCTGGACGCCGCCAGCGCGGCGCCTCTGCATCCGGTCGCCCGGGAAGCGATGTTCGCGGCGCTCGCCGACGGCTGGGCCGATCCGGCCCGCCTCTACGCGGCGGGCCGGCGGGCCCAGCAGCTGCAGGAGGCCGCGACCGCGGTGGTTGCGGAGATCTTTCGGGTACGCCCGGACGAGCTCTCCTTCTGGCCCTCCGGCGCCGCCGCCGCCCAGGCTGCTGTGCTGGGTGGACTCGCCGGGCGCAGGCGGGCCGGCCGCGTCCTGGTGCACTCGGCGATCGAACACTCGGCGGTGCTGCACGCGGCCGGTGCCGGTGAGACCACTGAGGTCGGCGTGAACCGGCTCGGGCGCCTCGACCTGGACGCCTGGGCGACCGCCGTGGCCGCGCCCGGGGTGGCCCTGGCCGCCCTGATCAGCGCGAGTCACGAGGTCGGCACGGTGCAACCGGTGGCCGAGGCGGCGGCGTCCTGCGCCGGGTCCGGTGTGCCGCTGTTCGTGGACGCGGCGCAGTCGGCCGGCCGGGTTCCGCTGCCGTCCGGCTGGTCGCTGCTGAGCGCCAGCGCGCACAAGTGGGGCGGGCCGCCCGGGGTGGGTCTGCTGGTCGTCCGCAAAGGGGTGCGATGGATCTCACCCACTCCACAGGATGATCTTTATCGCCCGCGACCCTCGGGCGCGGCTGATCTGCCGGCGATCGTCGCCGCGGCGGCCAGCCTGCGCGCGGTGACCGAGGAGGCACAGGCCGAGGCGGTCCGGCTGAGCGCGCTGGTCGAGCAGATCCGGGACCGGGTCGCGGCCACCGTACCGGACGTGGAGATCGTCGGTGATCCGGTCGACCGGCTCCCCCACCTGGTCACCTTCAGCTGCCTCTACGTCGACGGCGAGGCTCTGCTGCACGCCCTGGACCGGCGCGGGTTCGCCGTCTCGTCCGGGTCCTCGTGCACCTCGTCGACGCTGCGCCCGAGCCACGTGCTGGAGGCGATGGGCGTGCTCAGCCACGGCAACGTCCGGGTGTCGCTGCACCGCGGCACCACCGCGGCCGAGGTGGACCGATTCCTGGCGGTGCTGCCGGGGCTGGTGGCGGAGATCCGCAAGGAGGCCGGGTTCTGATCATCCTGGACTGCCGGGGGCAGCGCTGCCCGCTGCCGGTGATCAAACTGGCCAAGGCGCTGCCCGGCGTGGCGATCGGCGAGATCGTCCGGGTGCTCGCCGACGACCCGGCCGCGGCCAACGACATCCCCGCCTGGTGCCGCATGAAGGGCCAGGAGTTCGTCGCGGGCCACGACGACACCTTCGACGTGCGCAGGGTGAGCTAGCTAGCACTCAGGGGTGTCTCCGCACGGCGGAGACACCCCTGAGGACCAGCTGATCACCTCAAGTAGCTGACCACCGGGGGGACCGGGTCCTTGGCCAGGAACGTGTCGACGACCAGGCGCGGGCCCAGGTACGGCTCGTACTCGGTCTGGCGTTCCAGCACCCGCACCCAGTCCGGCACGCCCTCGTGGTCCCGGGCCGCGTACCGCGCCTCGACGCGGCGGCGGTGCTCGAGGTCGTCACCGCACATCACCTCGACCACGCGCAGCGGCACGTCCATCCGCTCGGCCAGGTCGACCCAGAGATCGCGGGCCGCCTTCACCGGGTTGACCGCGTCGATGATCACGTGGTGGCCGATCCGGAGCTGCTCCTCGGCCAGCGCGGCGACCACGCCGTACGCGGCGAAGCCGGGCCGGGACTCCTGCACGGCGTAGCGCTGCAACGTGAAGTCGACGACGTCGACGGCGAGCACGGCCGCCGGCAACTCCGAGGCGACGCCGGCGGCCAGGGTGCTCTTACCGACCCCGGGCAGGCCGGCGAAAACTGCTAGAACCATGAGTCTGTTTCTACCTTCAAGCCGGCAGGTGCGGCGCGATCTCGGCGGCTGCCTCGTCGCCGTACGCGGCGGCCAGACGCTTGGTGAACTCGGTGGGCTTGATGTCGTACTCCTGAGTGCCGACCGTCTCCAGCACCAGCGCCGCGACCAGCGAGCCGACCTGGGCCGACCGCTCCAGGCCGAGGCCCCAGGAGACGGCGGAGAAGAAACCGGCCCGGAAACCGTCGCCGACACCGGTCGGGTCCTCGCCGAGCACGTCCGGGACGACCGGCACGTGGATCCGCTCGATCGCCTTGCCGGTGATCTCCACGCCGTCCTTGCCGAGCGTGGTGACCCGGACCTTGACCTGGTCGAGCACCTGGTCGGAGGTGAGGCCGGCCTTCGTCTCCAGCAGCGAGCGCTCGTACTCGTTGGTCAGCAGGTACTCCGCGCCGCCGATCAGGCTCAGCACGTCGGAGCCGTCCATCCGGGCGAGCTGCTGGGACGGGTCGGCGGCGAACTGGTAACCACGGGTGCGGCACTCCTGCGAGTGCCGGATCATCGCGGCCGGGTCATTCGCGCCGATCAGGATCAGGTCGAGGCCGCCGGCCCGGTCGACGACCGGGGTCAGCTCGATGTTGCGGGCCTCGGACATCGCACCGGCGTAGAACGACGCGATCTGGTTGAGGTCGTCGTCGGTGGTGCAGACGAACCGGGCGGTGTGCGCCACGTCGCTGATGTGCACCGAGTCGCAGTCCACCCCGTGCCGCTCCAGCCAGGACCGGTAGTCGGCGAAGTCGGCGCCGACCGCACCCACCAGGATCGGCCGCAGACCGAGCTTGCCCATCCCGAACGCGATGTTCGGCGCGACGCCGCCGCGGCGTACGACCAGGTCGTCGACGAGGAACGAGAGCGAGACCTTGTGCAGCTGATCAGCGATGAGCTGGTCGGCGAACCGGCCCGGGAAGTGCATCAGGTGGTCGGTGGCGATCGAGCCGGTGACGGCGATCTTCATGGCGGCCCTCGAGGTTGGGGAGCAGGGGGTCGTTACGACTAGAGACTACCGGTCCGGTTACGCGGAACAGGCCGCCCCGTGAACGGGACGGCCTGTTCCGATATAGCGAGATCAGTGGAACGAGTCACCACAGGCGCAGGAGTTCTGCGCGTTCGGGTTGTCGATGGTGAAGCCCTGCGCGTCGATCCGGTCCGCGAAGTCGATGGTGGCGCCGGCCAGATAGGGCGAGGACATCCGGTCCACCACGACCTCGACCCCGTCGAAGTCGCTGACGACGTCACCGTCGAGCGAACGCTCGTCGAAGAAGAGCTGGTAACGCAGGCCGGAACAGCCACCGGGCTGTACGGCGATGCGCAGGCGCAGGTCGTCGCGCCCTTCCTGCTCGATCAGGGCCTTGACCTTCACCGCGGCGACATCGGTGAGGTTGATGCCGGTCGGGGCAGTCGCCTCGGTCGACTCGGTGTGCGCTTCAGTGGTCACGTAGGTATCTCCCTGCCAGGTGCGGTCATGTGCCGTACCAGGCAACGCTAACCCCATTCCCGGGGATTCCCAATCCGGGCGGGTCGAGATCAGCGACTCCATTGCCTTGACAACCGCTCGCTGAGTTCCCGCAGGCCGCGAGCCGGTTCGGCCATGGCCGTCCCGACCGAGCCGAAATGCTCGACGAGGGTGTGCGTCTCGGTCACCCCGGCCGCCGAGGCCTCCCGGTGGCCGGTCTCGTTGCGCCCGGCGAGCACCACGCACGGCAGACCGCGGTCCCGGGCGCCGGCCGCGATCCCGGCGACCACCTTGCCGCGCAGCGACTGGTGGTCGAAGCTGCCCTCGCCGGTGATCACCAGGTCGGCCGCGTCCAGCTCCCGGTCCAGCCCGATCAGCGTGCCGACCAGGCCGATCCCGGAGGTCACCTGCCCGCCGAGGGCGATCAGGGCCGCCCCGATGCCGCCGGCCGCTCCGGCTCCCGGCCGGGCCGCGAGATCGTCGATCTCAAATGCCTTCTCCAGTACGTGGGCGAAGTGCTCGAGCGCCGCGTCCAGCCGCAGTACGTCGTCCCGGGTCGCGCCCTTCTGCGGGCCGAAGACGTTGCTGGCGCCGTGCAGGCCGGTCAGCGGGTTGTCGACGTCGGTCGCCGCGATCAGGCTGATCGGCCGCAGCTGGGGCGTCCCGCCCAGGCTCTCCGCGGTGAGCAGCGGCGCCCCGCCGTACGGCAGCGCGTACCCGGCCACGTCGACCGGGGCGGCGCCGAGCGCGGCCAGCATCCCAGCGCCCGCGTCGTTCACCGCCGAGCCACCCAGCCCCACCACCACCTGGGCGGCGCCGGACTCGGCGGCGGCCGCCAGCAGCAGGCCCAGGCCGTACGACGTGGTGGTGTTGGGGTTGCGTTCTTCCTGCGTCAGCAGGTGAAGGCCGCAGGCCTGAGCGCTCTCGACATAAGCGACACCGTTCGCATACAGGATCTCGCCCTGCACCGGACGGCCCAGCGGGTCGACGGTGCCGACCGGGATCCGCCGCCCGCCCAGCGCGGACGCCAGCACGTCGACGAAGCCCGGCCCTCCGTCGGCGAGTGGCCGCTGGACCAGCTCATCGGTCGGGACGGCCCAGCCGTCGGCGACCGCACGGGCCACCTCGGGGGCGGAAAGGGTACCGGCGAACTTGTCCGGACAGATCAGTACGCGCACCCCAGGAGTGTGGCAGCACACAGCCGCCTTCTCAGCCCCTGTGCAACGATGAATCTCGTGACGGCGACCTGGACCGAACCTGGAAACACCCCTGTCGCGCTGCTGCTTCTCGGCAAGGGCAGCGACCCCGCGAGCGAGCGGGGTGTGGACTGCCCCGGCGATCTGCCCGCGCCGAGCGACCCGGACCTGGTGGCCCGGGCCACCGCGGCGAAGGCGACGCTCGGCGACCGGGTGTTCGTGCTGGGGCACCACTACCAGCGCGACGAGGTGATCCGGTTCGCCGACGTGACCGGCGACTCGTTCAGGCTGGCCCAGCAGGCCGCGGCCCGGCCGGACGCCGAGTTCATCGTGTTCTGCGGCGTGCACTTCATGGCCGAGAGCGCCGACATCCTGACCAAGCCGGAGCAGCGGGTCATCCTGCCCGACCTGGCGGCCGGCTGCTCGATGGCCGACATGGCGGTGCTGGGTCAGGTGGAGACGGCCTGGGAGCACTTCCAGGACCTCGGCATCGCCGGCGACGTCGTCCCGGTGACGTACATGAACTCGTCCGCCGACATCAAGGGCTTCGTCGGGCGCAACTCCGGCGTGGTCTGCACCTCGTCGAACGCCAAGCGGGCCCTCGACTGGTCGTTCGAGCAGGGCAGCAAGGTGTTCTTCCTGCCCGACCAGCACCTGGGCCGCAACACCGCGGTCCTGGAGATGGGCTTCGACCTGGACGACTGCGTCCTCTACGACCCGCACAAGCCGCAGGGCGGCCTCACCGACGAGCAGCTGCGCAACGCCAAGATGATCCTCTGGCGCGGCCACTGCTCGGTGCACGGCCGGTTCACCATCGACAGCGTCCGGGACGTCCGCGAGCGGGTCCCCGGGGTGAACGTGCTGGTCCACCCGGAGTGCCGGCACGAGGTGGTCCGCGCGGCCGATTACGTCGGCTCGACGGAGTACATCATCAAGGCCCTGGACGCCGCGCCCGCCGGTTCGTCGTGGGCGATCGGCACCGAGCTCAACCTGGTGCGCCGGTTGGCCCTGGCCCACCCGGACAAGCAGGTCACCTTCCTCGACCGGACGGTCTGTTACTGCTCGACGATGAACCGGATCGACCTCCCCCACCTGGTGTGGACGCTGGAGGAGCTGGTCGCCGGCCGGGTGCCGAACGTGATCACCGTCGACGAGGAGACCGCGCGTGCGGCCCGCATCGCGCTGGACCAGATGCTCGCCCTGCCGTAACCCTTTTTCGTAACGCTGCGTAGCCGGGAGATTTCACCCCGCAGGGTGATTGCCCGGCTACTCGGTTTTCCGGCCGCGCTCCGACTGGCGGAGTTGTCACTCAGCGCTATGCTTCCCCGGTTGCAGGATCGGGTACCCCCACCCGAAATCACTGCCCCCTCGATCACCGGGCGTCCATGCGCCCACCGGCTGGAGGTTACGTTGACCGACGACGTCTTGATCGTGCATGGCGGTACGCCACTGCAGGGTCAGATCCGGGTCCGTGGCGCCAAGAATCTGGTTTCCAAGGCGATGGTCGCCGCCCTGCTGGGCGAGTCACCGAGCCGGCTCTTCGACGTACCTCGGATCCGTGACGTCGAGGTCGTTCGTGGCCTGCTCGAACTGCACGGCGTCAAGGTCAGCGACGGCGTCGAGGACGGCGAGCTGGTGATGGACCCCACCAGCGTGGAGTCCGCCAGCACCGACGAGATCAACGTGCACGCCGGCTCGAGCCGGATCCCGATCCTGCTCTGCGGCCCGCTGCTGCACCGGCTCGGTCACGCGTTCATCCCGGATCTGGGCGGCTGCCACATCGGCCCGCGCCCGATCGACTTCCACATCAGGGCGCTGCGCGAGTTCGGCGCGGTCGTCGACAAGACCCCCGAGGGCATGCACCTGAGTGCCCCGAACGGGCTGCACGGCGCGAAGCTGGAGCTGCCGTACCCGAGCGTCGGCGCGACCGAGCAGGTGCTGCTCACCGCGGTCCGCGCCGAGGGCGTCACCGAGCTGCGCAACGCCGCGATCGAGCCGGAGATCATCGACCTGATCTGCATCCTGCAGAAGATGGGCGCGATCATCACGGTGCACACCGACCGGATGATCGAGATCCAGGGCGTGCCGAAGCTGTACGGCTACGAGCACAAGCCGATCCCGGACCGGATCGAGGCCGCCAGCTGGGCCGCCGCCGCGCTCGCCACCCGCGGCGAGATCGAGGTGCTCGGCGCCCGGCAGGCCGACATGATGACGTTCCTGAACGTCTACCGGAACATCGGCGGCGAGCTGAAGATCACCGACGACCGGGTGTCCCGGCCGGGTGTGACCGGCTCCGAGGGCGGCATCAAGTTCTGGCACCCGGGCACCGAGCTCAAGGCCGTGGCCCTGGAGACCGACGTGCACCCGGGCTTCATGACCGACTGGCAGCAGCCCCTGGTCGTCGCCCTGACCCAGGCGCGCGGCATCTCGATCGTGCACGAGACCGTGTACGAGCAGCGGCTCGGCTACACCGAGGCGCTCAACTCGATGGGCGCGACCATCCAGGTCTACCGGGACTGTCTCGGTGGCACCCCGTGCCGGTTCGGCCGCCGCAACTTCATGCACTCCGCGGTGATCGCCGGCCCGTCCAAGCTGCACGCCGCCGACCTGGTCATCCCGGACCTGCGGGCCGGTTTCGCGCACCTGATCGCCGCGCTGGCCGCCGAGGGCACCTCCCGGGTGTACGGCGTCAACCTGATCAAGCGGGGCTACGAGGACTTCGAGGCCAAGCTGGCCGCGCTCGGCGCTCACGTCGAGCGGCCGTAGCCTTCCAGCTGCAATTTCATCTCGATCAACGGCGCGGTGTGTGGCACACCGCGCCGTTTGGCTACGCTCGTCTCGTGTCCCCGCTGTTTCGTCGCAAGCCAGTCGACCTCGTCGAAGACGCCACCACCTCGGTAACCGAGGAGGACTCTGCCGCACGCCGGAAAAGCTACACACCCAGCAAGAAAGAGCTGGGTGTGGTCACGCCGAAGCGGACGCAGCAGGGTCGCCGGACGCAGGAGGCCGCTCCCGCCAACCGCAAGGAGGCGATGAAGCAGCTCCGCGAGCGGCAACGCCAGGAGCGCTCGGAGGCCTCCGAGGGCATGCGTAACGGCGAGGAGAAATACCTCCTCGCCCGGGACCGCGGCCCGGAGCGCTCGCTGGTCCGTGACCTCGTCGACTCCCGTCGTACGGTCGGTTCGTTCTTCATCGCCGGCGCGGTGATCGTGATGATCGGCTCGATCGTCCGGAACGAGGTCGTGGTCCTGGCCAGCAACGTGCTGTGGGCGCTGCTCGCGCTTGCCGTCGTGGTGGACAGCATCTTCATCGCCCGCCGGATCAAGAAGACCGTCAAGGCGCGCATCCCGAACAGTCAGCAGCGGCTCGGTTCGCTCTACCTGTACGGCATCATGCGCGGCCTGACCTTCCGCCGGATGCGGGTGCCGAAACCGAAGGTCGAGCTCGGCGCCAAGATCTGACGTCTTTCACCGAAGCCCCGGTGCGGTTCCGCGCCGGGGCTTCGTGCTGCCCGGGATCTGAACGCTGCCCGGACCGTCAGGGCAGCCCCGCCAGGCGCAGCAGCGCGGCGACCACCGCCGCGCCCACGACGACCAGCACGAACGGGACCTTGCGCCAGGCCAGCAGCGCCCCGAAGGCCACCCCGGCCGGGCGGGCCACCCCGGCGAACTCGGCGCCGGACGTCAGCGCGGCGGTGCCCGCCAGGGCCGCCAGCAGGGCCGCCGCGGCCATCGGGAGCAGCCGCTGGACGGCCGGGGAGAGTTCCAGGCGATCGCGCAGCAGGACACCGCTCAGCCGCATCGCGTAGGTGCCCACGCCGAGCGCGATCACGGCGACGATCAGCATGACTTCTCCTCGGGGTCTCCGCTCGCTCGCGCGGGCGGCCGGCCACCGCCGGCACGGCGGGTGGGGCGGAACAGGACCAGCAGGCCGAGCAGCGCGGCCAGCACCGGCAGCCCGGCCGGCAGGACCGGGGTCAGCAGCACCGCGATCGCCGCGCCGGAGAGCGCCACCAGGCGGGTGTCCCGGTCCCGCAGCGACGGCAGGATCAGCGCGATCAGCCCGGCCGGGAACGCCGCGTCGAGGCCCAGGGCGTCCGGGTCGCCGGTGGCGCCGCCGAGCAGCACGCCGAGCACCGTGCCGACGTTCCAGGCGACCAGCAGCGACACCGCGACCAGCCAGTACGTCCGGCGCCGGGCGGCCGGGTCCTTCTCGGCGAGGGTGAACGCCACCACCTCGTCGGTCATCAGGTGACTACCGATCAGCCGGTCCCGCCAGCGCGGGCCGAGGGTGTCCGCGACCGCCAGGCCGAACGGCAGGTGCCGGGCGTTGAGCAGCAGACCGGCGAGGACCGCGGCGATCGGGTTGCCGGCCGCGAACAGGCCGACCGCCAGGAACTGCGCTCCCCCGGCGAAGACCACCACCGACATCAGCGTGGGCAGCCAGGCCGGCAGGCCGTACGCGATGGTGATGGCGCCGAACGAAGCGCCCACCGCGAGCGTCGCGGCGGCCAGCGCGGCGACGTCGCGCGGACGGGCTTGCGTTCGATTTACCGGGCTCATGGTTCGTTATGCTGAACGAACCCGCAGCGTTCGTCAAACCGAACGACCCGACCGATGGAGCGAACACCCATGGATCAGCCGGCGCCGCCGCTCGCCGCCATCGCCGCCGCCCTGCGCCGCGAACGGGACCGCGCCGGGATCTCCCTGGCCGAGCTGGCCCGCCGCGCGGGCCTGGCCAAATCCACGTTGTCGCAGCTCGAGGCGGGCAACGGGAACCCCAGCATCGAGACCCTGTGGGCGCTCGGCGTGGCGCTCGGCGTGCCGTTCAGCCGGCTGGTCGAGCCGGAGCCGACCCGGGTCCGGGTGATCCGCTCCGGTGAGGGCGCCACCCGGCTGCGCGCCGACCGGGCCGACTTCGTGGCCACTCTGCTCGCCACCGGGTCACCGCACGTACGCCGGGACCTCTACCTGATGGAGCTGGAACCGGGCGAGGCCCGGGAGGCCGCGGCGCACATCCCGGGCAGCGTGGAACACATCGTGGTGGGCGCCGGCCGGATCCGGACCGGGCCGGTCGACGAGCCGATCGAGGTCGGTCCGGGCGACTACGTGACGTTCCCCGGCGACGTCCCGCACCGTTACGAGGCCCTCGAGCCGTCCTGGGCGGTCCTGGTCATGGAGCATCGGTAGACGCGTAGAGCCGGGCCACCACGTCCTCGATGTCCGGCTCGACCACCGACAGGTCCCGGATCGACACCGCCGCGACCAGCCCGGCCACCGCGACCCCGGCGGTCACCCCGTCCAGCGCGAACGTCACCCGGTGCCGGTCCGCCTCGACACCGACCAGGGTCGCGCCCGGCAGCACGAAGCCGTCCGGCAACGGATCCGCCAGGTCGGCGACCAGGCTGCGGCGGGAGCCGTACCGGGTGTGCAGCGCGTCGATCGTCCCGTCGTGCACCACCCGGCCGTGGTCGATCACCACGAGGCGTTCGCAGAGCCGCTCGATGTCGGCCAGGTCGTGCGTGGTCAGCACCAGGGTCACGTCACCGGTCGCGCCCAACTCGGCCAGGAACGAGCGGACCGCCTGCTTGCTGACCACGTCCAGGCCGATCGTCGGCTCGTCCAGGAACAGCACCCGGGGACCGTGCAGCAGGGCCGCGGTCAGCTCGCCGCGCATCCGCTGGCCCAGGGAGAGCTGCCGCACCGGGATGTCCAGGAAGTCGTCCAGGTCGAGCAGGTCCCGGCAACGGCGCAGCCGGGCGGCGTGCTCCGCGGCGGGCACCCGGTAGATGTGCCGGAGCAGGGCGAACGACTCGTGCAGCGGCAGGTCCCACCAGAGCTGGGAGCGCTGGCCGAAGACCACACCGATGTTCAGGGCCAGCTTCGTACGCTGCGGGACCGGGCGCAGGCCGCACACCTCGACGTCACCGCCGGACGGGGTGAGCACGCCGGTCAGCATCTTCAGGGTGGTGGACTTGCCGGCGCCGTTCGGGCCGATGTAGCCGACCATCTCCCCCGGCTCGATGCTCAGGGTCACCCCGGCGACCGCTTCGACCACACGTTTCTCGCGCCGGAACCGGCCGCTCTTGACCCGTACGGTGAAGTCCTTGCGCAGTTCATTCGTACGAATCATGATCCTGTGCTCCGGTAGTGGCGGATCCCGGTGCGCCAGACGACCGCCGCGACCACCGCGGCGGCGCAGGCGACGAACGGGGCGGCGAAGCCGGCCCAGGCCGGCAGACCGAGCGGGTCCGGGCGGCCGAGCAGCGCCAACGCCGGCTGGTAGGAGACGAACGCGAAACCCAGGGCGTATGCGAACAGGCCGCGGAAGAGCGGGCCGTAGACCGTGATCGGGTACGACGCGAAGTCCCGGCCGCCGTACGTGAAGGCGCTGCCGAGCTCGCCGGAGTCCACCCACCAGAACGCCAGGCTGGCGCTCAGCACGAAGATCGAGCTGAGGAACACCGCGGCGGCGATCGGCGCGATCGTGATCAACAACACCCGGGCCGGTGTCCAGTCGATGTGGTTCATCCGCAGCGCCACGGCCAGCACGCCGAAGCCGAACACCACGCGCAGCAGCTTGCGGATCGGCAGGTCCATGAGCAGCAGCTGGGGCAGCGCGCCGAGCGGCCGGACCAGCACCGCGTCGAGCGTCCCGGCCCGGACGTAGACCTTCAGCCGGTCGACGTTGCCGACCGTGAAGTCGGCGAGCGCGAACCCGGCCGACGTGATGCTCGTCATCAGCAGCGCCTCGGGCAGGGTGAAACCGCCCACCCGATCGGTGGCCCGGAAGAGCACCAGTACTGAGAGCACGTCGAAGACCGTCGCACCGACGTTGCTGAACAGTTCGATCAGGAACGAGGTCCGGTAGGAGAAGACCGAACGCGCCTGGGCGCCGGCCAGCGCGGCATAGGCCCGCAGTTCACCCACCCTGGACCACCAGGCGGCGCTCGGCCCTTTTCTGCACCACGGCGGCCAGCACCAGCAGCACCACGGCCCAGAACAGCTGCAGCGCGACCAGGCCCAGCTGCAGCGCCGGGCCGTCCCGCTCGGCGGCCACGTCCAGCGGCGTCTGCAGGATGCTCGGCAGCGGCGTGGCCAGCCACAACGTGACCGCCACCGACTCCGGCAGCAGGCGCAGCGGGAAGTAGAGCCCACCCAGCACCCCGGCGCCGAGCGTCCAGAGCAGGATCGGCCCGCGGGCGTCCTGCAGCCAGTACGCGGTCGCGTTGACCAGGTACCGGCAGCCGAAACTGACCACCACCGCGATCAGCACCGACACCAGGAACAGCGGCACCGTCTGCCAGCGGGTCGGCATCCGCATCGGGAAGCACAGCGCACCGACCACCACCGGCGGGATGAACCGGGTGAGCATCCCGTGGGCCGCGCGACCCAGGTCAGCGGCCAGGTAAGCGGTCAACGGGGCCACCGGACGTAACAGATCGGCCGCGACGTCACCGGTACGGATGCGTTCGGCGAGCTCCGCCCAGCCCCACAGCATCACCACACTCAGTAGCCCCTGACCCAACCAGACATAGGTGACGAGCTGGTCCGGGGCGTACCCGCCGGGACGGCCGCCGACGGTGCTCGCAGCCACCGCGAGCAGCACATAGCAGCGCAGGTAGCCGAAGACTACGTTGGTGAACGTTCCGGCTATGGTGGCCTGACGATAGGTCGTGTAGCGACGGAAACCCGACCCGACCAGTGCACCGAAAGTAGTGACCGAGCCTCGTAACGGACCGACCGTTGAGATCGTGAGCACGCTGGCGTCCTTCCCGACCACGCCGCTAATCTCCTTTCCACACCCCCGCAGTGGAGCCGGGAGACTGTACCCGGGTCCCCGGCCGGCCACGGCTCGATTTTTGACACGTTGGAGTTCGCCGTGACGGAGCGTTGCCAATCGCCGGGTCGGGATACCCGATGAACGGTTGGAGCTCCCGTCCGGGTGCGGACGGCTGGGATGACGAGCCCGCCTGGGTCTACGAGATCACCTGGGAGTGGGAACCGGTACCCGGCCAGCGCTACCCCGGCGACCCGGGCCGCCGCAAGGCCGTGCACACCCCGGTCTACGAGGCGTCCCGCGGTGGATCCGCACCGGTCAGCTCGGTCCCGGTGAGCGGTCCGGCGCCAGGTTTCGGCCGCCCTCCGGCCGCTCCGGGCGAAGAGCCTCCGAGGTACGGCGGCAGCCGCCGGGAGACCCAGAACGATCCGTCGTGGAACCGGCCGATCCCCTACGAGGGTGCGCCGGATCCGCGGCGTGGGGCCGCTCCGGTTTACGGGCGGGGTGCCCCGTCCGTGCCGGTGACGCCCGGACATGCCCGGGTGCCGGGGTCGGCGGCGCCGGTCTCGCCCGGCCAGCAGCCCGGTTATCCGGCGCCGGGGGCGGCGCGCGGGCCTGGGCAGCAGCAGGACGGGCCGCGTCGTGGTCCCGGTCCGCAGCAGCCCGGTTTTCCCCAGCCCGGCCAGCCCGGCTTTTCGCAGCCCGGTTTTTCGCAGCCCGGACAGCCCGGGCAGCAGCAACCCGGTTACCCGCAGCCTGGTCAGGCCGGTTACCCGCAGCCCGGACAGCCCGGTCAGCCCGGTCAGCCCGGTCAGCAGCAACCCGGTTACCCACAGCCTGGGCAACCCGGTCAGCAGCAGCCTGGACAGTTCGGTCAGCAGCAGCCCGGGCAGCAGTCCGGGTTGCCGCAACGTGGCGCGCAGCAGCAGCCGGGGCAGCAGTCCGGCCTGCCGCAGCGCGGCGCTCAGCAGGGGTCTCAGCAGCCCGGATCGCCGCAGCGCGGGCCGGAGAACTGGGGCGGGCAGCAGCAGGAGCCACGCGGCCCGCAGCAGTGGGAGCGCGGTGACGCCCCCGGGCACGGGCCACGGCCGGTGTCGCCGGCCGGACGTCCGGACTTCGGGCCGGGCCAGCAGGGTGGGCCGATTCCGCCGGTCCGCGGTGGCGCGCAGGCGCCGAACGGCCCTCGCGGCCCGGTCTCGCCCGCTCCGAGCCCGGAACGTCAGCAAGGTAGTTCGCAGTCCCGTTTCGGGGGACCTGCCGGGTTTGCGCCCGGGCAGGGCCGTGAGCAGGATTCCGGTTTCCAGGTCCGGCGACCGGCGGGCGAGCAGCCCGGCGGCCCGGTCGCGCCTGGTGCACCCGGTGCGCCCTGGCCGACTCCGGAGCAGGCCGTTCCGCGTCCCGGCACCGACCCGCGGGTCGATCCCCGCGCCGACCCGCGACCGATGTCGCCGGCCGCGCCGACCTATGGCAGTGCCCGGCCCGTTCCGCCGGAGGCGTTCCCGGCCCGGCCCACCCGCGACGGCGGGCGGACGCCGGAGGCGCCGTTCGATCTGCGCCCCGTTCCGCAGGACCGGAACAGCCCGGCACCGTCCCGTCCGGCGGCCCAGCCGACGCGGATGACGCCGCAGCAGCCGGCCATGCCGCCGGCCGCGTCCTACCCGGCCACCCCGGGGCAGCCGCCGGTCATGCCCGGCCGTCCTGGTCAGCCGGGTCAGCCGGGTCAGGTTCCCGTCAATCCGGGGCAGGGATACGGCCAGCCTGGGCAGGGATACGGCCAGCCTGGGCAGGCTCCGGTCGCGCCGGTCTCCGGGCCGGTCGCGCCGGGAAGCTACGGCCGCGACTCCTCGTGGGCGGCCAACCAGCCGGTCTCCGGCATCGCCGCCGCCCCCGTCTCCGGCATCGCCTCGGCACCGGTCTCCGGCATCGCCGCCGCCCCCGTCTCCGGCATCGCCTCGGCACCGCCGCCCCCGTCTCCGGCATCGCCTCGGCACCGGTCTCGGGTATGACCTCGGCACCCGTCTCGGGCGTCGCCGGTCAGGTCCCGGGCAACGCTCCGGTGTCCGGCTTCGCCGGTTATGTCCCGGGCAACTCCCCGGTGTCCGGCTTTGCCGGCTCGGTTCCGGGCAACGCCCCCGTCTCGGGTGGTGCCGGTTCGATGCCGGGCAACGCCCCGGTCTCGGGTCTCGCTGGTCAGATTCCCGGCAATGCGCCCGTATCCGGCATCGCCTCGGCTCCGGTCTCCGGCGTCTCCTCCGCACCGGTCTCCGGCGTGGCTGCGCCGGGCTCCGGTACCGCGGGCCCGGGCGCTGTGCCGGCCTCGGGTTTCGCCGGCCAGGGGTCCGCTCCAGGTGCGGGCTTCGCCGGCCAGGGGTCCGCTCCGAGCACGAGCTTCACCGGTCAGGGTTCGGGATTCGGTGGGCCGGGGCCGGACGGTGGGTTCCGGGCGGCGGATCCGCGCCGTGCGGAGCAGAGTGGCGACGTCGGTGCGGCTCAGGGTTACGAGCACGACTCCGAGGAGCGCACCCGGCCGCTGGACCTGCGCCGCACCGGTCAGCCGACGCGGCCCGCGCCGGCCCGGCCGGTCGACCCGGCAGCGCCCGCACCCGGCGACGAGCCGACCCGGCCGCTCGACCCGCGGCGCGCGGACCTCGGCGCGTCCGGTTTGCACGAACAGGCGTATACGCCGAGCTTCGACCCGCGCCGCGCCGGCCCGGCCGAGACCGCCCCGCGCGAGCAGGTGGCGGGTCCGGCGGTTCCGGACGAGCGCACTCACCGGCGGGTCGACCTGGGCAACCAGGGACCGCACGGCAACCTGCCGCCGGAGGACCGCACTCAGGCGATCGATCCGCGCCGCGCCGGTTCGGTCGTGCCGCCGGCAGAGGCGACTGCCCCGGTCACCGGTGCACCGGTCAGCGGGCCGTCGTTCACCCCGGCGAACGCGCCGGTCAGCGGGCCGTCGTTCAGCCCGGCCGACGCGCCGGTCACCGGGCTGCCGTTTGCGGAAGCGGTCGAGCCGGTCACCGGTGTGCCGTTCGCGGAGGCGAGTGCGCCGGTCACCGGCGCGCCCGGTTCTGCGTTACCGGTTGCCGAGCCGGAATCCGGCGAGGGGCCGCGCGGGCTGGGTTGGCTGCTGTCGATGAGCGGGCTCGGCGCGGAAACGCCGGTACCGGACACCTCACCGCTGGCTGTCCCCGAGACGGTCGTTCCGGAGGAGATCCCGGTGCCACCGGCCGGCTGGTTCGCACAGCCCGTCGACGAGGACGACACCGACGCCGAGGCGACCGAGGCAGAAACCAGCGAAGCCCAGGCCGGCAGCGGGACTGCCGACGGCAGCACCACTGAGCCCGCGCCGGGCTCGGCGAGCACCGCCGAGACCCCGCTGGGGTCCGCGAGCACCGCTGAGACAGCGACCGGGGTCACGAGCTTCGACGCGCCCGCGGCCGTCGGCCCGGTGACCGGTGCAACCACGGTTGTGGCGGACATCGAAACGGCGGCCGTCGCCGCCGAGGCTCCGGCTGGCTGGACCACCGGCGAGAGCCACAGCCACGCGCGGATGGACGATGATCAAGAGCTTCTGACCGGCATTGATCAGCAGGCTCTGGACACCGGCGTCGCAGAAGACGCGCGGGACGGAGCAGCAGAGCCGCGGCTCGGCCGGCACGAGCAGGACACGCTCGGCGAACAAGCCGGACGGCACGAGCAGGACACGCTCGGCGAACAGACCGGACGCCACGAGCAGGACACGCTCGGCGAACAGACCGGACGCCACGAGCAGGACACGTTCGGCGAGCGGGCGGGGCGGCACGAGCGGGCGGCCGCATTCTCCGGAGCGGTCGGGGGCGACTCGGAACTGGGCGCAAGCCCGGCTGCCGACGAGCCGGCCGGCGCGCGGGCGGACCTCGGCCGCATCGCTCCGGTCTCGGGTGCGGCGCTGCCGGTCGGGTTCGTGGCGGATGAGACGTTGCCGGTGGCTGCGGTCGCCGGATGGGAGAACCCGGCCAGCACCGCGGTCGCCGGGTGGGCGGAGCCAGCCAGCGCCACAGTTTCCGGGCGAGACGACTCGGGCACCGGCGCGGTGCAGGCGGCGGACGTCGACGGCGAGCACGTGGTGACTGTCTCCATCGATCGCAGCCTGGTCGCTGGGGATGATCTCGAGGCCGATATCGATCATGAGGCTGTCAGTGCTGCGGAGCACGGCGGGAGCGCGGCGGGCCGGACAACGGACACCGCCGGACACGCGGCACCCGCTGTCGCGGAGAGTGCGGCGGACGAAGCGACCGCTGCTCCCGGCACCGAGGGCTGGAAGCCGACTGCGGGGGACGAGTTCGCGTCGCCGACCGTGGCGATGCCGCTGATCGTGGCCCGGGCCGCCGCAACGGCCGAGGCCGGCGCGACCGCTGGGACGGACACCGCGGAGGCCGTCGGGGACGGACTGGCGCAGGCTGGTCCGGCGGGTGAGGGCGTTCGGGACGGCGGCGTCTCGGCCGGCGCGGTGAGTGCTGGTGCGGGACCGGCGTCCGGGGACGCGGATGACACGTCCGCTCCGGGGTCGACCGCTGCGCACCACCACAGCGAGACCGTGCCGGTCAGAACACTCACCGACGACACTGCGGCCGAGACGTCCGCCGCCGTCCCGACCATCGTGGACGCCACGGTGGCCGGCGGAACGGACAGCGCGTCCGCGGCGATCGACGACGACGCCCCGACGGCGGGCACCGGTCACGAGGCGGCTGAGATCGCGGTGGCGGCGGCGGCAGCGCCGATCGTGACCCCGGGGCACCCCGCGACCGCAGAGGCGGCGCAGACGGCCACCGAACCGGCGCCCGAGCGCACTGACGTCCGTACCGAAAAAATCGAAGCGGCGCCGGGGCACGCTGACATCCGTACCGGAAAAGCCGAAGCGGTGGCCGGGCACGCAGACACCCGTGCCGGAAAAGCGGACGTCCGTACCGGAAAGATCTTGGAAGGCGAGGCGGACGCCGCGCCGATCCGGCAGCGCCGGGACCAGCACGCCCCCGCGGATCGGCGGCGGGCGGACCCGGAGGAGATCCTGGCCGCCTACCCCTGGATGTTCGATCCGCAGACCTTGCGGGAGCAGGTGGCGGACCCGGAGCGGCTCGGTGACCTCGCCGACCGGCTCAGCGACCGGCTGGAGTTCGCCGAGCGGGACAACGTCCGGGCCGGGCTGCTCAGCCTGCGCGCGGTCGTCTCGCGGGTGCTCGGTGAGCTGGACGACGCGCTCGCCGACGGGCGTGAGGCGCTGCGGCACGCCGAGGCGAGCGGTGAGGCGCGGACGGTGTCGGTCGCGCAGACCCGGCTGGCGCACGTGCTGCAGTGGCGGACCGAATTCGACGAGGCGGACCGGCTCTACGCGCAGGCCGACTCGCCGGAGCTGCCGGCCCGGACCCGCGCGGAGATCCGCGAGATGGCCGGGCGGTCGGCGTTCGAGCAGGGGCGGTTCCTGGAGGCGGTGAACCACTTCGAGCGGGCCCTGGACCTGTGCCAGAACCGTGACCCGGAGCTGGTGGAACGGATCGAGCTGGCCCTCGACGTGATCTCCCGGCGGTCCGGTGAGGGTTGGGGGCCGTACCCGCGCAGCCGCGACGAGGTGCTCGGGCTGCCGGCCGCGCCGACGCCGCTGACCGACGACGGCACCGGCCTCTGGGGGTACGCGGCGGCGGTCGAGCCGAGGTACGCCCAGGCGCAGCCGTTCGCCGAAGGGGTGGCCTGGGTGCGCCGTCCCGAGTCGCCGGCCTGGGAACTGATCGACCCGTCCGGGACGGTGCTGATCGGCGCCGACTCCGGGTACCTCGCGGCCGACCGGTTCGCCGAAGGGCTGGCCTGGGTGACCCGGGACGCCGAGGGTGGCTGGTCGGCGATCGACCGGGCCAACCGGCTGGTGGTGCCGGGGGGCTTCGAGGACGTACGGCCGTTCCGGCGCGGGCTGGCGCTGTTCCGGCGGGCCGGCGGCTGGGGCGCCGTCGACCGGCACGGGCGGATCGTGGTGCAGCCGAAGTACCGGCAGTTCGCCACGGTGCTCAGCGCCGGCGGGCCGATCGACGGGTTCAGCGACGAGGGCCTGGCCGTGGTCGAGGCGGAAGCCGGCGCCGGAGTGGTGGACCGGACCGGTCAGCCGGTGGTCCCGCCGGTGCACAAGGCCGTGGTGCTGCACCCGTCGGCGTTCCTGATCGCCGACGAGGCGGGGCGCTGGGGTGCGCTGGACCGGCAGGGCGAGCCGCTGGTGGAGACCCGGTACGTGGAGCGGGCGGACGCGATCGAGCAGGTGGAGCTGCTGCGCCCGGAGGTCCGGCCGGTCCTCTGAGGAGGTGGATAGGGTCGGGGGATGGAGTTTCGTCATCTCGGCCGTTCCGGCCTGCTGGTCAGTGAGATCGCCTACGGCAACTGGATCACCCACGGGTCCCAGGTGGAGGAGGACGCCGCGCTCGCCTGTGTGCGCGCGGCGCTGGAGTCCGGGATCACCACGTTCGACACCGCCGACGTCTACGCCGGCACCCGCGCCGAAGAGGTGCTGGGCCGGGCGCTGAAGGACGAGCGGCGCGACGGCCTGGAGATCTTCACGAAGGTGTACTGGCGGACCGGGCCGGGCCAGAACGACAGCGGCCTGTCCCGCAAGCACATCATGAGCTCGATCGACGGCTCGCTGCGGCGGCTCGGCACCGACTACGTGGACCTCTACCAGGCGCACCGGTTCGATCACCACACGCCGCTCGAGGAGACCATGGAGGCGTTCGCCGACGTGGTGCACAGGGGCAAGGCGCACTACATCGGGGTGTCCGAGTGGAGCGCCGCGGAGATCCGGGCCGCGAAGCCGCTCGCCGACGAGCTGAAGATCCGGCTGGTGTCGAACCAGCCGCAGTACTCGATGCTGTGGCGGGTGATCGAGGCCGAGGTGGTGCCGACGTCGCAGGAGCTGGGCCTGGGGCAGATCGTCTGGTCGCCGCTGGCGCAGGGGGTGCTGTCCGGCAAGTACAAGGCGGGTGCGCAGCCGCCGGCCGGGTCGCGGGCCACCGACGAGAAGTCCGGTGCGACCTTCATCGCCCGGTGGCTCGAGGACGACGTGCTGAACGCGGTCGCCCGGCTGCAGCCGCTGGCCGACGAGGCCGGGCTGACCATGGCCCAGCTCGCGGTGGCCTGGGTGCTGCACAACCCGAACGTGTCCGCGGCGATCATCGGCGCGTCCCGGCCGGAGCAGGTCCGGGACAACGTCAAGGCGTCCGGGGTGAAGCTGGACGACGGGCTGCTCAAGGCGATCGACGAGATCGTCGACCCGGTCGTCACCCGGGATCCGGCGCTCACGACCAGCCCTTCGAAGCGGCCGTAGTGGGTTGCGCCCGTCGTTGACGAGGGTGCCGAAACGGACTAGGCGAAGCCGTCGTTCGTTTCGGTGCCCTCGTCAACGACCTCTAGGGGCGCAACCCCGCCGAGCGCAGCGAGGCCGGTCAGCTCAGCTCCAGAAGCGCATCAGCTCGAAGCCGCTGGCGATCAGGTTTCGATCGAGGCCCAGGCGTTCACCGATCCAGATCACCAGGTCGGAGAAGTAGATGCCGAGGTCGGTCTGCCAGAGCGCGACGAAGAGCAGCAGGAACCCGAACGGGGCGCACATGTCCCAGGCCCGCCGGTACGCCGGGCTCATCCAGGGCCGGATGATGCTTCCACCGTCCAGGCCCGGGATGGGCAGCAGGTTCAGCACGCTCGCGGTGATCTGCAGGAAGACCACCACCGAGAGCGCCTGCCAGAACTCCGGATGATCGGTGTAGACCACCAGCCGGCTGCCGGTGTCGAGGAGATCCGGTCCCAGGCCGAGCAGGAACGGCACGGCCGCCACCACCGCGAGGATCACGTTGGTGAGTGGCCCTGCCGCACTGATCAGCGAATCCTTGATCTTGCTGTTGATGTACCGGTGGTCGACCCAGACGGCGCCGCCGGGCAGGCCGATGCCGCCCAGGATCACCACGACCACCGGCAGCACGATGGAGAGCAGCGGGTGCGTGTACTTCAACGGGTTGAGCCGCAGGTAGCCGCGCTCGGCCACGGTCAGGTCACCGGAGAAGTACGCCGCGACCGCGTGCGCGTACTCGTGCAGGCAGAGCGAGATCAGCCAGCCGGAGATCACGAACAGGAACACGTCGAACCCGACGTTGCCGTACCGGGACCAGGTGAGGACGCCGCTCACCGCGAAGACCGCGACGATGGCGACGAAGACCGGGCTCGGGATGAACGCGTTCCGAGGGGTGCGCGTGTAGACCGGTTCGTAGGTCACGTCACTCCGCCGACTGCAGGCTCATCTGATAGTCGACCCGATCGTCCTCGACCAGGATGACCGTACTGACTCCGTTCGACTGCAACTGACGCCACTCCTGGCCGATCCAGGACTCCGCATCGGCCTGGCTGCTGAACGTCTCGGTCGGCAAGTCGACCGATTTGCCGTCGACGTCTTCGTACCGCCAACTCCACGGCATTGAGCCGCCCCCTCACGTCGTACGTCGGTGGCCTTCCACCCTACGGCGTGCGCGTGTGCGTCCCGGCTTTAAGGTACGGGGCATGTCCGAAGATCGGTGGAACACGGTCCTGGTGCTCGGCGGGATCCGCTCCGGCAAATCCGCGTTCGCCGAATCGCTGGTGGCAGACGCGCCGACGGTGCGGTACGTCGCCACCGCGATCGGCGGTGAGGACGATCCGGAGTGGCTGGCCCGGATCGAGGAGCATCAGCGGCGCCGGCCGCAGTCCTGGTCGACCGAGGAGACCGCCGGTGACCCGGCCCGGCTCACCGAGCTGCTGGCCGAGGCGAAGCCGGACGAGACGCTGCTCGTCGACGACCTGGGCGGCTGGGTGGCCTCGGTGCTCGACCCGGCCCGCCAGCCGAACGACGACGAGGCCGACGTGACCGCGCTGGCCGAGGCGGTGCGCGGCTGCCCGGCACGGATCGTGCTGGTCAGCCCGGAGGTGGGCCTCGCGCTGGTGCCGATGACGCCGGTCGGGCGCGCGTTCACCGACGCGCTGGGCACGACCAACCAGGCGCTGGCCGACGCGTGTGACCGCGTGGTGCTGGTGGTCGCCGGTCAGCCGGTCTGGTTGAAGGAGAAGACGGCCGAGCCGGTCGTCACGGCTGCCCCGCGGCCCGCGCCGCAAGCCACCGCCACCCCGGCACCGCCCCCGCCGCCGACCTTCGTCACTCCCCCGGCGGACCCGTCGTTCGTCGAGGCGCCCACCGAAGCCCTGGTGCTGCCTACCGAGAAACCGGACGCGTTCAGCGGCACCACCATGTACCTCCCGCTGGTCAACTCCGGGCTCACCAAGATCGAGCCGGGCATGGACCTGCCGCTGCCGAGCAGCGACGCCGGCCCGGAGGCCCGGGAACGCCTCGGCATGATCGACCTGCCCGGCGCCGGGCTGGGCATGCTCGGCGAGGCGATCGAGTTCGCCGCCGCCACCCAGGACACCACCAGCCCGCGCCCGTGGTCGTCGGTCCGGGTCGTGGTCATCTCCGGCAAGCACGCCGGCGGGGCCGCGGCCGGCGCCGACCCGGACGACGCCGAACGGCGGGTCGCCGAGACCGAGCTCGGCACCGGACTGCTGGGCCGGCTGGCCGGTCAGGCCGGCGCGGACATCGCCGTGCTGCGGGTCGGCGACTCCGGCGCGATGGAGGACGGCCCGGTCGCCGACGCCGGCGCGGTCGAGGCCGCGCTGCGGCAGGGCTGGCAGCTCGCCGACGAGGCGGCCGACGCCGGCCGGGACGCGCTGCTGCTGGCCGGGATCGGCGTCGGTGTCGAAGCCGCGGCGACCGCCGTGCTCGCCGCCACCACCGGCGCCGAGGCCGCCGCCACGCTGCCCCGGGTGCTGCTGCCCGGCGGCCGGTTCGACGACCACTCCTGGATGATCCGCTGCGCCGCGATCCGGGACGCCCTGCACCGGATCCGCCAGGAGCCGCGCGGCGCCACCGACATCCTCCGCGAGATCGGCGGCCTGGACCTGGCGGTCGCCACCGGCCTGCTGCTGGGCGCGGCGGCCCGGCGCGTGCCGGTGCTGCTCGACGGCCCGCTCGGGATCTCCGCCGGGCTCGTCGCCCGGGACCTGGCCGGGCAGACCCGGCACTGGTGCCTGCTGCCCGAGGCGGGCACGCTGGCGCTGGTCAAGCAGGGCGCGGACGTGCTCGGCCTGACCCCGGTGCTGGAGCTCGGCCTGGACCTGGGCGAGGGCGCGAACGCGCTGGCGGCGCTGCCGCTGCTGCGCACCGCGCTGGGCCTGGCCGCGGCGCTGCCGGTGCACCCGGCCCTGCTGTCCGAGCACGGCGACGCCGGCCTGTCCGACGACGACAGCGATGACACGGACGACGACGAGGGCGCCGGCTTCGGGGACAACGACGACAGCGGCATCGACGACGAGGCCACCGTGGTCACCGGCCTCACCGGGTTCGGCAACCCCGCCGGCGCGAGCGCTGACCCGGACGTGGAAGCGGACGACCGGACCGTGAGCTTCCGGACCGTGGACAACGGGACCGAAGGCGGCGCGGCCGGCCGATCGTGACCGACGCACCGGGCAGCAGGTTCACCGACGGCGTGCGGCTGGCGGTCACCACCCTGACCGTCCTGCCGGTGCGCGGCGGCCGGGTGGACCGGCCGGCCGCGGCCGTCGCGATGAGCGTCGCACCACTGATCGGCCTGCTGCTCGGCCTGACCCTGGCGGGCCTCCACGAGGGCCTGCGGGCGCTCGGCGGGCCCGCCCTGGTCGCGGCCGGCGTGACGGTCGCCGCGGGCGCCCTGCTGACCCGGGGCCTGCACCTGGACGGCCTGGCGGACACGGTCGACGCGCTCGGCTCCTACCGCTCCGGCCCATCCGCCCTCGAAATCATGAAAAAGCCGGACATCGGGCCGTTCGGGGTGGTGGCCCTCGCCACCACCGTGCTGATCCAGGCAGCCGCCGTCGCCACCCTCGGCTGGTGGCCGATAGTGATCGCCTGGACGACCGGCCGCCTGGCCCTCTCGCTGGCCTGCCGCCGCGGCGTCCCCCCGGCCCGTCCGTCCGGCCTGGGCGCGATGGTCGCCGCCACCGTCCCGCTCCCGGTCGTCCTGCTCGCCGCGACCGCCGTCGGCGCCGCCGCGATCCCCGCGTTCCCGGACCGCCCCTGGCAGGGTCCCCTCGCGGTCGCCATCGCCCTCGCCGCGGTGTTTCTGCTGCTCCGCCACGCCACCCGACGCCTCGGCGGCATCACCGGCGACGTCCTGGGCGCCTGCGTCGAGCTGGCGACGACTCTCACCCTGATCACGCTCACCTTGCGGTAGCGACGTCCGCAAAACCCCTATTCGGTACGAATACCGGGTGCACGTCCGCAGGCTACAAGCCGAGTCCCGCCCGTGAGGCGACGCAAGACCGCTGCCCGTCCGGACCGCCGCGCGCCTCCCGGCCCGCGGCGCGCACGCGAGACCGTCACCACTTCCGGCCGCAGCGCGTGGAGCGGTCCCGGCTGGTTCTGAGGGGTGTCACGGGCCTCCGGAGACACCCCTCAGAACCAGCCGGGGTCGGGAGACGCGTCGCGGTCCGGGGTGGCTGCGGTGTCGCGGCGGCCTCACGGGCGGGACGTGGCTCGTAGCCTACGGACGTGCGCCCGGTATTCGTACCCTATGGGGTTTTTATGGGGAAGCCTGCCGTCAGCGGACGGACGTCTGGACGAACGGGGGTTTGACCAGGCGGGCCTCGGTCCGGCGGCCGCGGATGTCGATCTCCACGAGGGTGTCGTCGGCGAGCGGTGTCGCGGTGTCGATCAGGGCGAGCGCGATGCCGATCTTCTTCGTCGGGGAGAACGTGCCGCTGGTGGTCTCACCGACCTGGACGCCGCCGGCGAAGACCGGCATGTGGCCGCGCGGGATGCCGCGGCCGGTGAGTTCCAGGCCGCGCAGCTGGCGGCGCGGACCGGCGGCCTTCTCGGCGAGCAGCGCGTCCCGGCCCCAGAAGACCGGTTTTGACCAGCCGACGGCCCAGCCGGAGCGGGCCTGCACCGGGCTGATCTCCAGGGAGAGTTCCTGGCCGTGCAGCGGGTAGCCCATCTCGGTGCGGAGCGTGTCGCGGGCGCCGAGGCCGCACGGGCGGACCCCGGCGGTGATCAGCGCGTCCCAGACCGCGGTCGCCGCGTCCCACGGGATGACCAGTTCGTAACCGTGCTCACCGGTGTACCCGGTCCGGCACACGATCAGTTTCACGTCGCCGAGGGTGGCCTCGGTGAACGACATGTAGCCGTGGTCGGCGGGCAGGCCGAGCTTGCCCAGCACCTCGGCGGAGTGCGGGCCCTGCACGGCCAGGATCGCGAACTCGCGGTGCTGGTCGGTGACGGTGACCCCGGCCGGCGCGGCGGCGGCCAGGCGGCGCGCGACCTCGGCGGTGTTCGCGGCGTTCGGGATCAGGAAGACGTCGTCCGGGCCGTAGAGGTACGCGATCAGGTCGTCCACCACGCCGCCGGTCTCGTCGCAGCAGAGCGTGTACTGCGCCTTGCCCGGCTCGATCCGGCCCAGGTCGTTGGTCAGGCAGGAGTTCACGAAATCGGCCGCGCCGGCGCCGCTGACCCGGGCCTTGCCCAGGTGTGACACGTCGAACACGCCGGCCGCCTCGCGGACCGCGGCGTGCTCGCGCAGGACGCCGCCGTCGGCGTACTCCAGCGGCATCTCCCAGCCGCCGAACGGGGCGAGTTTCGCGCCCAGCGCGACGTGACGGTCATGCAGCGGGGAGCGGAAGAACTCGGCAGACATGAGACTCAACTTACCGGTGACCTTGCGCCTCGTTAGAGTCGCGGGGAATACCACTGATTCCCACCAGCCGGGAGCACGCCACCAGCGGGCTCCGGCCCCGACGTCCCGGAGTGACCCGAGTGACCCAGCCCAGCCTCAGCCTGGTCGACACCGACCCGGCCGAATTGGCGGTCGATGCCATCGTCATCGGCCTGCACAGCCAGCCCGACCAGGACGGCGCCCTGCTTCCGGCGTCCGGCGCGGAGAGCATCGCCGCGGCGTTCGACGGCAAGCTGACGTCGACGCTGGCGCTGCTCGGCGCGACCGGCGCGCCGGGTGAGGTGACCAAGCTGGCCACCCTCGGCACGATCGCCGCGCCGCTGGTGGTCGCGGTGGGCCTCGGCGACGAGCCGTCCGGCTCCGCCCCCGACCTCGAGACCCTGCGCCGGGGCACCGGCGCCGCGGTCCGCGCGCTGGCCGGCAGCGGCACCGTCGCGCTGGCCCTGCCGCTGCCCGACGACGCGGACGCCCCGAACGTGCTGCGCGCCGTGCTGGAGGGTGCGCTGCTCGGGTCGTACCGGTTCGCCGGTTACAAGACCAAGCCGGCCAAGGGCCGCCGCGAGCCGGTGACCGCGCTGCAGGTGTACGTGCCGGACGCCGCCGACACGGCCGCCGCGGCCGAGCTGACCCGCGCCGGTGTCGTCAGCCGCGCGGTCCGGCAGGCCCGGGACTGGGTCAACATGCCGCCGAACGAGCTGCGCCCGGCGGGCTTCGCCGACCTGGTCGCGGCCGCCGCCACCGAGGCCGGGCTGGCCGTCGAGGTGCTCGACTTCGACCAGCTCAAGGCCGGCGGGTACGGCGGCATCGTGGCGGTCGGCCAGGGTTCCGAGGCACCGCCGCGGCTGGTCAAGCTGACCTACGTGCCGGAGGGCGTGACCGAGCCGAAGCGGGTCGCGCTGGTCGGCAAGGGCATCACGTTCGACACCGGCGGCATCAGCATCAAGCCGGCCGCCGGCATGTGGGAGATGAAGTCGGACATGGCCGGTGCGGCCGCGATCGGCGCCACCATGCTGGCCATCGCCGCGCTCAAGCCGGGCGTCGCGGTCTCCGGCTACCTCGCGATCGCGGAGAACATGCCGTCCGGGTCGGCGTACCGCCCGGGTGACGTGATCACCATGTTCAACGGCAAGCGGGTCGAGGTGTTCAACACCGACGCCGAGGGCCGCATGGTGCTCGGTGACGCGATGGCCCGGGCCTGCGCGGACGGCGCCGACTACCTGTTCGAGGCGTCCACCCTGACCGGCGGGCAGGTGATCGCGCTGGGCAAGCGGATCGCCGGCCTGATGGGGTCGGAGGCGGCCACCACGCTGGTCAAGACGGCCGGCGACGCGGTCGGCGAGCCCGGCTGGCCGATGCCGCTGCCGGACGACGTGCGCAAGGGCATGGAGTCGGAGATCGCCGACATCTGCCAGACCAACTCGAGCCTGGACCGGGCCGGGCACATGCTGCAGGGCGGCGTGTTCCTGCGCGAGTTCGTCACACCGGGTGTGGAGTGGGCGCACATCGACATCGCCGGGCCGGGGTACCACTCCGGCGAGGCGACCGGGTACTGGACCAAGGGCGGTACCGGCGTGCCGATCCGTACCCTGCTGCGCGTGGTCGAGACCCTCTAGGACGCACCGGCGGCGCCCGGCCCGATCAGGCCGGGCGCTGCTTCTGCCGGGCGTTGTAGTCGCGCATCCGCTGCGGGTAGCCGAGCAGGTGGACGTCGTAGATCGGCAGCGAGAGCTGCAGCGCGAAACGCCGGGCGACCTCGGGCGACGAGATGCGCCGCCGGGTCCACTCACCGTCGTGTGCCACGAGCAACACGGTGGTCTCGGTCACCGTGGTCCGCGGCTCGACGAACGCCTCGACACCGCGCCGAGTGCGGACGAATTGCGTAAGGTGATCGAGATCGGCCTGATTAACCGGTCGTCCGCCGGGCCCACTGGATCGCGGGCGACGCCGAAACCACGCCACTGCTCCTCCTCACGCTGAATCCCGCAAGGGTACGACAGCCGACGTGTTGTGGGGCACCTGGCTGCATTGAGCGGGCCTACAAGTGACAAGATGTCCGAGACGGGACTGTGACCGTTTCCATTGTGTGACCCACATGGCGACGACTCGACTACTGGAGTCAACGTGAGCCAGCCGAACGGCGGAACCTTCGACATCGTCATCCTCGGCGCGGGCAGTGGCGGGTACGCGGCCGCGCTGCGTGCCGCGGAACTGGACCTCTCCGTAGCGCTGATCGACAAGGCCGAGGTCGGTGGTACCTGCCTGCACCGCGGCTGCGTTCCGACCAAGGCGCTACTGCACGCCGCGGAGATCGCGGACCAGACCCGGGAGAGCGAGCAGTTCGGCATCAAGGCCGACCTGGTCGGTATCGACATGGCCGGGGTGAACTCGTACAAGGACGGCGTGATCGGCCGCCTCTACAAGGGCCTGCAGGGTCTGCTGGGACACAACAAGAACATCACCCTGGTGGCCGGGGCCGGCAAGCTGGTCGGCAAGGACACCGTCGAGGTGGACGGCAAGCGCTACACCGGCCGCAACGTGATCCTGGCGACCGGGTCGTACTCGCGTTCGCTGCCCGGCCTCGAGGTCGACGGCACGCGGGTGCTGGCCAGTGAGCACGCCCTGAAGCTGGACCGGGTGCCGAGCTCCGCGATCGTGCTGGGCGGCGGCGTGATCGGCGTCGAGTTCGCCAGCGTCTGGAAGTCGTTCGGCGCCGACGTGACCATCATCGAGGCCCTCCCCCGGCTGGTCGCCGCGGAGGACGAGGACATCTCGAAGCAGGTCGAGCGCGCGTTCCGGAAGCGGAAGATCAACCTCAAGGTCGGCAAGCCGTTCGAGAAGGTCGAGAAGACCGAGAACGGCGTCAAGGTCACCATCGCCGGCGGCGAGACCCTCGAGGCCGAGATCCTGCTGGTCGCGGTGGGCCGTGGCCCGACGACCGCGAACCTCGGGTACGAGGAGCAGGGCGTCACCCTGGACCGCGGCTTCGTGATCACCAACGAGCGCCTGCACACCGGCGTCGGCAACATCTACGCCGTCGGCGACATCGTGCCCGGCCTGCAGCTCGCGCACCGCGGCTTCCAGCAGGGCATCTTCGTGGCCGAGGAGATCGCCGGCAAGAACCCGGCGGTCATCGACGAGGTGGGCATCCCGCGCGTCACCTACTCCGACCCCGAGGTCGCCTCGGTGGGTCTGACCGAGGCCAAGGCCAAGGAGAAGTACGGCGCCGACAAGGTGACCACGTACAACTACAACCTCGGCGGCAACGGCAAGAGCCAGATCCTCAAGACCGCGGGCTTCGTCAAGCTGGTCCGGGTCGAGGACGGCCCGGTGGTCGGCGTGCACATGGTCGGCGCCCGGATGGGTGAGCAGGTCGGCGAAGCTCAGCTGATCTACAACTGGGAGGCCTTCCCGGAGGAGGTCGCTCAGCTCGTGCACGCCCACCCGACGCAGAACGAGGCACTGGGCGAGGCTTTCCTCGCGCTCGCGGGCAAGCCCCTGCACGCGCACAGCTGATTCGATCGCGTTTCCTGAGGCTGATCCACGACCGAGGTCGTGCATATGGTCTCCACGTCGTGAACACGCCTCATTGCGTTAAGGAGTTTGGGGAAAAATGCCGGTATCGGTAACCATGCCGCGGCTGGGTGAGAGCGTCACCGAGGGCACCGTCACGCGCTGGCTCAAGCAGGAGGGCGAGCGCGTCGAAGCCGACGAGCCGCTGCTCGAGGTCTCCACCGACAAGGTCGACACCGAGATCCCGTCGCCCGCCGCGGGTGTGCTCACCCGCATCGTGGTCGGCGAGGACGAGACCGCGGATGTCGGCAGCGAGCTGGCCGTCATCTCCGGGGACGGCGAGGACGCCGGCGCGTCCGCGCCCGCCCCCGCCCAGGAGTCGGCGCAGGAGCCGGAAGCGGAGCCGGAACCCCCGGCGCCGACCACCCCGTCGACCGAGAAGCCGGTCGAGGCGGAGGCGCCCGCGCCGCAGGCCTCCGGCGGATCCGCCGAGGGCACCGCGGTGACGATGCCGGCGCTCGGCGAGAGCGTCACCGAGGGCACCGTCACCCGCTGGCTCAAGGCCGTCGGTGACACCATCGAGGTGGACGAGCCGCTGCTCGAGGTCTCCACCGACAAGGTCGACACCGAGATCCCGTCGCCGGTCGCCGGCACCGTCCTGGAGATCAAGGTCGCCGAGGACGAGACCGCTGACGTCGGCGCCGTGCTGGCCGTCATCGGCTCCGCGTCGTCGGCCCCGGCCGCCGCCGCGCCCGAGCCCGAGGCGAAGCCGGCTCCGGCCGCCGAGGCGAAGCCGGCCCCCGCGCCGGCGCCGCAGCAGGCCCAGCCGAAGATCGAGACGGCTCCGGCGCCGCAGGTGGCCCGGGCTCCCGAGCCCAAGCCGGCCGCGCCCGCGCAGCCGGCCGCTCCGGCCGCCGAGACGGTCCAGTCGAACGGCGCCGGCGACGCCGGTTACGTGACCCCGCTGGTCCGCAAGCTGGCGACGGAGAAGGGCGTGGACCTGTCCTCGCTGACCGGGACCGGCGTCGGAGGCCGGATCCGCAAGCAGGACGTGCTCGACGCCGCCGAGAAGGCCGCCGCCGCCAAGGCGCAGGCTGCCGCTCCGGCTCCGGCCGCTGCTGCACCGGCCGCCGCCGCGACCGACACCAAGGCCGCCGCCAAGCCGGAGCCGAGCCCGCTGCGTGGCCGCACCGAGAAGCTGACCCGGATCCGGGCCACCATCGCCCGCCGCATGGTCGAGTCGCTTCAGGTCTCGGCGCAGCTCACCACGGTCGTCGAGGTGGACGTCACCAAGGTCGCCAACCTGCGCAACAAGGCCAAGGCCGCGTTCCAGGCCAAGCACGGCGTGAAGCTCACCTTCCTGCCGTTCTTCGCCCTGGCCACGGTCGAGGCGCTGCAGCAGCACCCGGTGGTCAACTCCTCGATCGACGTCGAGGCGGGCACGGTCACCTACCACGGCGCCGAGCACCTGGGTGTCGCGGTGGACGCGCCGAAGGGTCTCGTCGTCCCGGTCATCAAGGACGCCGGCGACCTGAACCTGGCCGGCCTGTCCAAGCGGATCGCGGACGTCGCCGAGCGCACCCGGAACAACAAGATCGGGCCGGACGAGCTCGGTGGGGGCACGTTCACGCTGACCAACACCGGCAGCCGTGGCGCGCTCTTCGACACGCCGATCATCAACCAGCCGCAGGTCGGCATCCTCGGTCTCGGCGCGGTCGTCAAGCGCCCGGTGATCGTCAACGACCCCGAGCTCGGCGAGATCATCGCGCCGCGCTCGATGGTCTACCTGGCGCTGAGCTACGACCACCGGATCGTGGACGGTGCGGACGCCGCCCGCTTCCTGGGCACCATCAAGGAGCGTCTGGAGGCCGGCCACTTCGAGCCGGATCTGGGCCTCTGAGGTAACTGACAACAAAAGCCGGGGGTGACGCTCACCCCCGGCTTTGTCTTTACGGCAACTCAGTGTCTTTAAGGCAACTCAGTGTTTTGGGATCGGCGATCTTCGGGAAAGGGTCGGAACATGCGGATCGTCATGGCCGGTGCCTCGGGCTTCCTCGGAGTCCGACTCACCGAGCGGTTGCGTCAGAGCGGCCACGAGGTCCACCGGCTGGTCCGGCACCCGGCTACCCGGCCCGACGAGGCCACCTGGGATCCCGCCCAGGGCCGCCTCGACGCGCCGGTGCTGTCCGGCGCGGACGCGGTGATCAACCTGGCCGGCGCGAACATCGGCGCGCACCGCTGGACCGCGCGCTACAAGAACGTGCTGCGCGCCAGCCGGGTGGACACCACCGACACCCTGGCCCGGGCGATCGCCAAGCTGCCCGACGGGGAACGCCCGCGCACCCTGCTGCAGGGCTCCGCGGTCGGCTGGTACGGCGACACCGGCAACCACGAGGTCATCGAGGAGGCGTCGGCCGGCACCACGTTCCTGGCCGACCTGTGCCGGATCTGGGAGGCCGCCGCCCGTCCCGCCGAGGACGCCGGCACCCGGGTCGTGCTGCTGCGCACCGCGCCGGTGCTGGACCGGCAGGGCTCGCTGCTCAAGCCGCTGCTGCCGCTGTTCAAGCTGGGTGGCGGGGCGCGAATCGGCGGCGGACGGCAGTGGATGTCCTGGATCGCGCTGGCCGACTGGCTGGGCGCCGTCGAGTTCCTGCTGGAGCGCGAGGACGTGGCCGGCCCGGTCAACCTGGTCTCCGACGTGCAGTGCACCAACCAGGAGTTCACCAAGGCGCTCGCTCGCCAGGTGCACCGCCCGGCACTGCTCGCCGTGCCCGGCCCGGTCATCGATCTGGTGCTCGGCGAGCTGGCCGGTGAGGCACAGCGCAGCCAGCGGGCGGTTCCCGGCGTACTGCGCAATGCCGGTTTTTCCTGGACGTACCCGGACATCGAGTCCGCGCTGGAAGCGGCACTGCGCGCGCAACCGACGTTCACCCGCTGATCTACAGCGGGCGCTGCTAACCTGCGCGTGATGTCCGTCGCCGCCCCTGCCCCCGCCGCGTCCGCCGATCCCCCCTCCGAGCCCGCCAGCGCGCCCGGCACTCCACCGCGCGTGTGGCGAGCCCACCTGATCATGGCGTTGGTCGCCCTAGCCCTCGCGGGCTACGTGACCAACGGCCTGTGGTCGGATCCGTACACCCACGTGCTCTCCGACAACGTCGGGGACCAGGCGTTCTTCGAGTGGCTGATGGGGTACGGGTACTACACCGTCACCCACGGCGCGGATCCGTTCTTCACCGACCTGCTGAACGCTCCGCTCGGCGTCAACCTGGCCGCGAACACCTCGATCACGGTCTACACGGTGTTGATGACGCCGCTGACCCACCTGGCCGGGCCGCAGGTCAGCTTCGTGACCGTGCTGACCCTGAACCTGGCCGGCTTCGCCTTCGCGTGGTACCTGTTCCTGCGCCGCTGGCTGGTCCGCAACGCCGGCGCGGCCGCGGTGGCCGGGCTGTTCTGCGGCTTCGCCCCCGGGTTCATCTCGCACGCGAACGGCCACCTGAACTGGACGGCCGGCTGGGTCGCCCCGGTGGTGCTCTGGCAGGTGCTGAAACTGCGTGAGCCGGGCCGCTGGCTGCGCAACGGCATCGTGCTCGGCCTGCTGCTCGCGATGGGCTTCTCGATCGCCGCGGAGGGGTTGTTCTACACCGCCCTGGCCAGTGGCGTGTTCCTCGGCGTCTGGTCGCTCGGCAAGGCCGTACGGGACGAGGCGCGGGCCGCGCTGCCCACCGTGGCACGGGCGCTGGGTGTGGCAGCGGTGGTCGCCGGGGTGCTGCTCGGCTATCCGCTCTACATGCACTTCGCGGGGCCGCAGACGTTCTCCGGGACCGGCTTCAACCAGCGGTTCTTCGTCGAGGACCTGGCGTCCTACCTGTCCTACCCGACCCGCTCGGTGGGCGCGTTGTTCGGGCTGCACAGCGATCTGGCCCCGAACCGCACCGAGGAGACCTCGTTCTTCGGCATCCCGATGCTCCTGCTGATCGTGGTGTCGTTCGTGCTGCTCTGGCGGCGGGCCGACCCCGGCCGCCGGGCCACGCTGCGCGCCGTCGGCGTGGTCGGCCTGGTCTTCGTCGTGCTGTCCTGGGGCCCGCGGCTGCTGATCAACAAGCACGAGTACGACATCCCGATGCCCTACGCGGTGCTCGCCTACTTCCCGCTCTTCGACGCGGCGCTGCCGGTCCGGTTCGCGCTCGTCGCGGTCGGGGTGATCGGCATCCTGCTGGCGCTGATCGTCGACCAGCTGATCAGCCGGCGGATCCCGCTCGGCGGGCTGCACGCCGGGCTGTCCGCCGCGGTCGTGGTCAGCCTGCTGCCGCTGATCCCGCTGCCGCTGGTCACCCAGCACCGGGCTGCCGAGCCGGCCTTCATCGCGAACGGCACCTGGAAGAACTACGTCCCCGAGGGCGGGACGCTGAGCGCGCTGCCGATGGCGATGAACGTGTCCGCGGACGGCCAGCGCTGGCAGGCGTACACGATGGCCCGTGGCGGCCGGCAGTTCCGGATCCCGGACGGCTACTTCCTCGGCCCGCAGACCACCGGCGAGCTGGGCCGCAAGCAGATCGGCCGGATCGGCGCGCCACCACTGGCCACCGACTGGCTGTTCCTGCGCGCCGCCTGGTACGGCTACGTCACCCAGCTGAGCAACGCGGATCGCGCCCAGGCCCGGTCGGACTTCGCCTACTGGGGGCTGGACGCGGTGTTCCTGCCCCCGGAGATCACCGGCTCGGACCACCAGACGCTGGACCGCAGCGCCGTGGAGACCACCGCCCGGGACCTGCTCGGTGAGCCGGAGCAGGTGGACGGGGTGCTGGTGTGGCGCATCCGGCGCGGGGTGGATCCCGTCGACAGGTGAGTAGGCTTGCCGGCGTGACTTCCTCCGTAATCACCGTTCTGCGCCCGGGGCTGGTCGACTACCGCGACGCGTGGGACGAGCAGAAGCGACTGCACCAGGCGGTGGCCGACGGCACCCAGCCGGACACCATCCTGTTGCTGGAACACCCGAGCGTCTTCACCGCCGGCAAGCGCACCGAGCCGGCCGACCTGCCGTTCGACGGCACCCCGGTGGTCACCGTCGACCGCGGCGGCAAGATCACCTGGCACGGTCCGGGCCAGCTGGTCGGCTATCCGATCGTCCGGCTGCCCGCCCCGGTCGACGTGGTGGCGTATGTCCGGCGCACCGAGCAGATGCTGATCGACGTCTGCGCCGAGTTCGGTGTGGCCACCGAGCGGGTCGAGGGCCGCAGCGGCGCCTGGGTCCGGGCCACCGACGGCGGGCTGGACCGCAAGATCGCCCAGATCGGGATCCGGGTGGCGCGCGGCGTGACCCTGCACGGCTTCGCCCTGAACGTCGACTGCGAGCTGGCCAACTTCGACCGGTTCGTGCCGTGCGGGATCCGCGACGCCGGTGTCACCTCGCTCAGCGCGGAGCTGGGCCGGCCGCTGACCGTGGCCGAGGTGCTGCCGGTGGTCGAGCGGCACCTCACGACCCTGTTCTAGACACCTGCCAGACGGCTGTGCCGCCGTTGTCGGGACAGGCCACGAAGTCCCCGGCGGCGGTGCAGGCGTAGGGCAGTACCCCGGGCAGCACCCCGTAGGTCCGGCCGGCCCGCAGGTCGGCCACCTCGGTCCGGGCGGCGCCCGCCCGCAGCATCAGCCCGCCGGTGACCTGGCCCCGGCCGAGCTTGGCGATGACCTGCCCGGTGCGCGGGTCGAGCGTCATGATCCGGCCGTCCGGTGCCCGGGCCACCCCGTCGGTGTAGTCGGTCACGCCCGGCACGCTCCAGCGCTTCGCCCCGGTGGCCGGGTCCAGCGCGGTGATCCCCCAGCCGCCCAGGACGCAGAGCAACTCGCCGCAGGCGGTGGCCTCGGTCGGCATCCCGACCAGGGCCGGGACCGGCCAGGCCGGGGTCAGCCCGGGCAGGGTGTAGGCGGTCACCGAGTTCGGGACGAGGACGTAGACGCGGTCACCGATGACCCGGACCGCCTGGACGCCTTCCTGCTCCGGTGACTGGTTGAACGACCCGGTCGCCAGCACCCGCCCGGTCGCGGCGGAACGCACCCGCACGTTCCCGCTATCGTCGATCATGACCAGGTTCCGGCCGCTCGCGTCCAGCGTCGCGGCGGTCACCTGGCCCTTCCGGGTCCACAGGATCCGGCCGGTCTCCACGTCGGCCAGGCGCACCGTGTCGGAGCCGTCGGATTCGCCGAGCAGCACCCGGTTCCCGGCGACCTTCAGCCCGCTCCACTCCGTGGTCGGCCAGCGCTCTTTCCCGGTGGTGGCGTCCAGGACCGCCATGCTGACCTGGCCGCTGATCACCAGCACCGAACCGATCCGGGTCAGCGTGAAGGTCTCGGTCACCGACAGATTGGACGCCGGCGCCCGCCACGACGGCGCGCCCGGCGTCAGCGCCCGGGCCACCACCTCGACACCGTCCTGCTCGGTCTTGCCCGCGTGCACGGTGTAGAGCGTCGACGGCGTGAGCAGGGCGGCCAGACTCGATCGGCCGCCGGTGTCGGCCACCCTCGGGAACACTCTCGCCTTGGCCGGCGCGGCCGCGGCGCCGAGCAGGAGCAGCACGGCAGCCGCGATCGCGACACGGAACGTCCGCCACGGGACCGGGCGAGCCGACTCGGGCGCCGGGGCCGGGGTTGCATCGAGGTCGATGAGCACCCGCACAGTCGACCGCGCCGGGTGTCAAACCACGGTGAGTTACTAGGGCGTGACCCGGTGCGGGTCGCGCGGGAACGCCGTGACCTCGCGGACGTTCGCGGCCCCGGTCAGCCGGGCCACCAGGCGCTCCAGGCCGATCGCCCAGCCACCGTGCGGCGGCATGCCGTACCGGAAAGCGTCCAGATAGCCCCGATAGGCCGCAAGCGGCTCGCCGGTCTTGGCCAGCGCGGCCTCGTAGTCGGCGTACCGGTGCAGCCGCTGACCGCCGGTGACGATCTCCAAGCCGCGGAAGAGCAGGTCGAAGCCGTTCGACCAGGTCGGGTCGGCCGGGTCCGGGTGGGTGTAGAACGGCCGTTTGCGCATCGGGTAGCCGGTCACGAAGACGAACTCGGAGCCGTGCTCGCGCCGTGCCCACTCGCCCAGCGCCCGCTCGTGCGCCGGGGCCAGGTCCGGCTCGTCGGCCGGCGCCCCGGCGATCGTCAGCGCCTCGGCGAAGTGCACCGCCGGGATCTCGGCCGGCACCTCCGGCGTCTCGTGGCCGGTCCGTGCCACGATCTCGCCGACCATCCCGGCGAGCGTCCGGGTCAGCGCCGCCATCACGTCCCGGTGGTCGGTGATGAAACCCATCTCCGCGTCCAGCGACGTGTACTGCGTCAGGTGCCGCGCGGTGTCGCTGTTCTCGGCCCGGAACACCGGCCCGACCTCGTAGACCCGCTCGAAGACGCCGACCATCATCTGCTTGTAGAACTGCGGCGACTGCGCCAGATAGGCGGGCCGGCCGAAATAGTCCAGCCGGAAGACGTTCGCGCCGGACTCGGTCGCCGACTCGACGATCTTCGGGGTCTGTATCTCGACGAACCGCTGTGCTTCCAGCGCGGAGCGGAAGCCGGCGGTCGCGGCCGCGGCGATCCGCAAGGCCGTTCTCCGGGCCGGATGGCGCAGAGCCAGAGCAGCGTGGTCCAGCTGGGCGGGCAGGCCCGCGGTCAGCGCGGGTCGATGCAGTTCAAAAGGCAGGGGTACGTCCACAGCCGCGTGTACACGGATCTCCGGGCCGGTCAGCTCGACGCCGCCCGGTGCCTGTGGGTTCGGAGTGACGGTGGCGGTGACCGCCACGACGCTCTCCTCGGTGAGCGCCTCGGCCCGCGCCGGGTCGGTGAGCACCACCTGGGCGAGCCCGGCGGCGTCCCGGAGGATCAGGAAGGCCACCGACTTCAATCGGCGGACGCGATGGACCCAGCCTTCGACGAGGACTTTCTCGTACGGGTGGGCGGCCAGGTCGGTGGAGAGGATGCGTTGCACGGCGGGGTGCCTCCTCGGGTGTCGGCAACGCGGCCCCAGGGAGGTGTGGGCGAGCGGGAAACCTCGCGGTACCACCACACCTTCGCGCCCCGTCGGTGCCGGGGCGCCTCTTGTCGAACTCGGTTCCGGGGTGTCTTCACGCTCCGGCGCTGGGCCACCTTCACAGCTCGCGGTGGCTCTCTCGGCCGGCGGATCGGAGCGTTACTCGGTCCCGTCATCACCGTGCCCAGGATGTTAATTTTTCTCATCCGGCAGGTGCCAACGATTTTCCGGATCAGGGTGACTGCGGTCACAGCTAACGTCACCGTGAGCCTCGTCGCCCCTACACCGCGACCGGGGGTGGCGGGCGTATCTTCGGGTTGTGACTATTGCTCCCGAGGGCCGCCGCATGCTGCGCATCGAGGCGCGCAACGCCGAAACTCCCATCGAGCGGAAGCCGCCGTGGATCAAAGTCAAGGCGAAGATGGGTCCTGAGTACACCCAGATGCGCGGGCTGGTCCAGAAAGAGGGCTTGCACACCGTCTGTCAGGAAGCCGGCTGTCCCAACATCTACGAGTGCTGGGAAGACCGCGAGGCCACCTTCCTGATCGGCGGCGACCAGTGCACCCGGCGCTGCGACTTCTGCCAGATCGACACCGGCAAGCCGGCCGAGTTCGACGCCGACGAGCCGCGCCGGGTCGGTGAGTCCGTCGCCACCATGGGCCTCAAGTACGCCACCGTCACCGGTGTCGCCCGCGACGACCTGCCCGACGGCGGCGCCTGGCTCTACGCGGAGACCGTCCGCCAGATCCACAAGCTGCTCCCCGACTGCGGGGTCGAGCTGCTGATCCCGGACTTCAACGCCGAGCCCACCCAGCTCGCCGAGGTCTTCGGCGCCAAGCCCGAGGTGCTCGCGCACAACGTCGAGACCGTCCCGCGGATCTTCAAGCGGATCCGTCCGGGCTTCCGCTACGAGCGCTCCCTCGACGTGATCACCCAGGCCCGCAAGGCCGAGCTGGTCACCAAGAGCAACCTGATCCTCGGCATGGGCGAGGAGCGCTCGGAGATCTCCACGGCGCTGCGCGACCTGCACGCGGCCGGCTGCGAGCTGATCACCATCACGCAGTACCTCCGCCCGACCCCGCGGCACCACCCGGTCGAGCGGTGGGTCAAGCCGGAGGAGTTCGTCGAGCTCCGCGAGGAGGCCGAGGCGATCGGCTTCGCCGGGGTGATGAGCGGGCCGCTGGTGCGCTCGTCGTACCGGGCCGGGCGGCTGTTCAAGCAGGCGCTCGAGGCTCGCGGCTGACCCGCTCCTCACTGCTTCTCTGCTTCTCATACGGACCACGAAGGCCCGCAACCGCTCCAGGTCATCCGTTGCCTGGCGCAGTTGCGGGCCTTCGCCCGTTCCGTCGGGCGTTCACTTCTTGGCTTTCTTGCCCTTCTTCCCGGTGTCCTTGCCCTTGTCCTTGCCTTTGCCGGCGCGCTCCCGGCGGAACTCGGCGAGCCGGCGATCGGTCTCCGCCTCGGCAGCGGCCACCTCGGGGAACATCACCGGGTAGAGGAACACCGCGAAGATCGCGATGATCGGCGCCACCCAGGCCCACCAGGGGATGCCGGAGTCCGGCCCGAACAACGCGTCGACCACCTGGTAGGCCACGTCACTGGCGTTGTCCATCACCGGCCCCCGAGGGACGAACGGAACTTGTCGTACATGACGGCTCCCTAAGCTGTTGGTCGGATCCCAATATCGGGCCGCCACCAGCCAGGATTAGCCTTCCCACCCACCCCCGGAAGCTGCCACCAACCAGCAACCCACAAGCGTGTGAAGTTACGGCGCGCTCCGCACCCCAACTCCCCACACAACGTCGACCCCCGGATCGCGTGGGGACTTTCGGTTCGCTCCGCACCCCAACTCCCCACGCAACGGCGGGTTGCCCGGCGATGTCCCGTGGCCGCTGGCGTCAGGTGGTGAGGAGGCCGAGGCGGTGGGCCACGGCGGCGGCCTCGACGCGGTTCGTCACCTCGAGTTTCGCGATGATGCGGGAGACGTGGACGCTGGCGGTCTTCGGGGAGATGAACAACCGCTGGGCGATCTGGCCGTTGCTCTGCCCCTCGGCGACCAGCCGGAGGACCTCGCGCTCCCGGGCGGTGAGCACGTCATCGGCCGGCTGGCCGGCGCCGGCCGGGCGGACCCCGAGCCGGCGGGCCAGCGTCCGGACCTCGTCGAGCAGTGGCACGGCGCCCAGCCCGGTGGCGATCGTGGTGACCTCGGCGAGGGACGCGGCCGCCGCGGCACGGTCGGCGGCGTTCGCCTCGGCGCAGCGGAGCAGCGCGGAAGCCAGCTCGAACGGCTGCCCGTCGACCCGCCACGCGGCCACCGCGGCGCACCACAGCTCCGCGCTGCCGGCCGGCTCGACACCGCCGGGCCGCTCGGCGATGACGGGTGGCTCGGTGCCGCTGGCCAGCTCGGCCTTGACCTGGGCGGCGCCGGCCAGCTCGGCCGGGTAGCGCCGTGGCAACCGGTCGGCGGCCCACCGGACCCGGCCGGCCACCTGCTCGACCTCACCGGCGGACACCGAACCGGGCGCCGAGGTGGCCGGGCGCCGGGCGGGATCCCGGGACCGGGCCACGGTGTGTGCAGCCACGGCCAGGACCTGCCAGGCATAGCGCGGCCGCTCCAGCAGGGCCGCGTCGTGCAGGGCGGCGTCGGCCGCCGCGAGAGCGCCGGCCATGTCGTCGGCGGCCAGGGCGGCCCGGATGCGCAGCTCGTGCATCCAGAGCTTCTTCTCGCCGGGCACATACGGCTTGCCGGACAGACCGACCGCCCGGGTGAGCAGCGGCTCCGCCCCGGGATGGCCGCGGGCCAGCCGCAACCGGGCCCGCAAGCGCAGCCACGGCAGCGCCATCAGACCGGGCGGGTCCTGCCGGGCGGCCTCGGCCAGCCGGGCGTCCGCCTCGTCCCAGCGGCCCAGCGCCAGCAGCGCCTCGGCCTGGTTGGACAACAGGTAGACGCCGGTGGTGCGGGCCAGGCCGTACCGGCTGGCATACGGAACGCCCTCGGCCGCGGCGGCCGCGGACTCCTCGTAGCGGCCCAGCTCGAACAGCACGTCGGAGACGTTGATCAGGCCGCGGGTCAGGGCCGGGTCGTCGCCGCGGGAGCGGGCCTGCTCGACCGCGGTGGTCAGCACCGGCAGGCCGTCGGCCGCGGGCAGCCGGCCGGCGCACACCTGGCCCTTGGTGATCTCGGCCCAGACCTGCGGAGCGGCGTCGCCGAGTTGGCCGGCCGACGCGCGGACGTGCTCGGAGATCCGGTCGACCTCGTCACCGTCCATGCTGGCGAACATGTATGCCACGTCGCCGAGCAGCTCGGCCCGGTCGGCCGCGGGCGGGGCCGCGGCGAGCAGACGGTACGCCTCCTTGGACTCGGCGAAACCGTCGCTCTTGCCGGCGTTGCGCAACAGTTTGGCCCGCCGCACCAGCAGCCGGGCGGCGCGCAGCGGCTCGGCGTCGGCGTCCAGGTCGCCGAGCGCGGCCCGGGTCAGGCTCAGCGCCCGGTGCAGCTCGCCGGACTCGATCGCGACGAGCGCGGCCTCCTCCAGCAGGTCGAGGTGGCAGGCGCCGAGCAGCTCGGCCGCCTCCGGCACCTGCTCCCACAGCTCCAGCACACGGGCGAGCAGGCTGGCCTGCTCCGCGTACGCAAAACGGCGGCACGCCTCGTCGGCCGCGTGTTTCGCAGTGACCAGGGCCCGCGGATGGTTGCGGGCCGCGTGCCAGTGGTGGGCGATCTCGGCGGGCGCCCGGCCCGGCGGCACCAGCTGCGGGTCGGCCTCGATCGCCTCGGCGTAGCGCGCGTGCAGGCGGGTGTGCTCGCCGGGCAGCAGGTCGTCGTGCACGGCCTCACGGACCAGCGCGTGCCGGAACTCGTAGCCACCGTCCGGGTCGAACGTGACCAGCTGGGCGGCGACCACGACGCGCAACGCGGACTCCAGGGTCACCTCGTCGACCCCGGCGACCCGGGCGATCAGCTCGTGGCCGAGCTCGGCACCGCCGACCGCGGCCGTCCGCAGCATCCGCTGGGCCGGCTCCGGCAGCAGGTCGACCCGGGAGAGCAGCAGGTCGCGCAGGGTTTCCGGGATGTCGGAGCAGGCCGGGTCGGCGGTGGCGGCGAGCTGCTCGATGAAGAACGGGATGCCCTGGGCACGCCTGCTGATCGCGTCCACGGTGCGCGGCGCGGGCTCGCCGCCGAGCAGGTGGCCGAGCAGCTCGGCGGTGCCCTCCCGGTCAAGCCGGTCGATCTCCAGGCGCTGCACGCCGCGGACCCGCTCCAGCTCGGCCAGAAACGGCCGCAGTGGATGCCCGCGATGCAGCTCGTCGGTGCGGTAGGTGGCCAGCAGCAGCATCCGTGGCGCGCGGGCCGACCGGGCCAGGAAGCCGATCAGATCGCGGGTGGACCGGTCGGCCCAGTGCAGATCCTCCAGGACCAGCAGCAGCGGCCGCTCGGCGCTGAGCCGCGCGAAGAGCGCCCCGACCAGCTCGAACAGCAGGCCACGGTGCGCCTCGCCGAACTCCGACGCCGGGCCGAGCTCGGGCAGCAGCCGGGCGAAATCGGACTCCCGCCCCTCGAACACCGTGCGCCCCTCGCCACGGACCAGCTCGCGCAGGGCCGCCGCGAACGGCGCGAACGGCAGGCCCTCCTCGCCCAGCTCCAGGCACTGGCCGGTGAGCACCCGGACCGGCTCGCCGGCCAGGCCCCGGGTGAACTCCTCGACCAGACGGGTCTTGCCCACGCCCGCCTCACCGCCGAGCAGCAGCACGGCCGGCTCGGCGGCGCGCACCCGGCGCAGCGTCTCGCGCAGCGACGCCAGGTCGGCCTCCCGGCCGACCAGGATCTCGCTGTGGCCGCCCACCGTCGTCATGAGGTCGAGCATGCCACGCGGGTCCGGCAGAACATTCAGACCGATCATGCCGGTCGGCACACCGGACGGGGCCGCCGGGCGAACAGCCGCCAGGACCGGTGCGGCCGTCCACCGGCGGCTTCCCGGGCGCGCCGGTAGGCGTCGGCCTCCCGCCGCAGCTCGTCGGCGTGCAGGTTGGCCAGGCTCAAATTGATCTCGGGGATCATCTCCGCGCTCCTTGCGAGTCGTGTCGTCTTCCTGCTGACATCGACTCTTCGCGCGAAGGCGGACCCCGGGCATGGGTACGCCGCCCGATATCCGGGGCCGGCACTGCCTTACTACGACGTGTCCGGGTGCCCGGGCCGCCGTAAGGTACCTGAGTCCCACTACACTTTCCGGCTATGGCAAAACCCCAGGAGAAGGTGTCGTTCGTCGAGCGCCTGAAGCAGATCGGCCAGGTGTTCACGTTCACCGCGAAGCAGGACAAGTGGTTCGTCCCACTGGTCGCCGCAGCGGTGTTGATCCCGGTCGCGCTGACCGTGATGGCGGTGCTTCTGGGTTGGGGACTGCTGTGGATCCCGGTCGGTGTGCTGGTCACGCTGCTGGCCGTGCTGATCGTGCTGAACCTGCGCTCGAACGCGGCGATGATGAACGTGGCGGAGGGCCAGCCCGGCGCCGCCGCCTCGCTGATGGAGAACATGCGTGGTGACTGGCGGGTCCGCCCGGCGGCCAGCTCGACCACCCAGTTCGACATGGTGCACGTCGTGATCGGCCGGCCCGGCGTGATCCTGCTGGCCGAGGGCAACCCGCAGCGGGTCCGCGCCCTGCTCGGCCAGGAGAAGAAGCGCCTGTCGAAGGTGATCGGCAACGCGCCGCTCTACGACTACGTGATCGGCTCCGAGGAGGGGCAGCTCCCGGTCCGCAAGCTGCGCACCACCATGCTGCGGCTGCCCCGCAACCTCACCGGCAAGGACGTGAACGCGCTGGACAAGCGGCTCGGCGCGCTGATGGCCCGGCCGCAGATGCCGAAGGGCGCGATCCCGAAGAACATGCGGCCCGGCGGCAAGGGCATGCGGCAGCAACGCCCGCGCTGACGCCGCCGCTCCTTCCCGGTGGCCCCCGCCACCGGGAGCGTGAACGGGCGTAAGGAGTAGCTCCGTGTCCAGCATCCTGGCGGTCCCCGGCACCTACCCCACCATCCGCGACGCGTTGGAGGTCGCGCCGGACGGCGCGGTCGTCACCATCGCCCCGGGGACCTACCGGGAACGCATCGAGCTGCACGGACGTCGTCTCACGCTGCGGGGCACCGGCGAGCCGGGCACCGTGGTCGTGGACGCCACCGGCCTGGACGGGCCGGCGCTGGCCGTCCTCGGCGGTGAGGTCACCGCCGAAGGGCTGGACCTGACCTCCGGCGAGCATCATCACGCGATCACCGCGACGAACGCCCGGCTGACCGCCCACAAGTGCCGGCTCTCCGCCGAGCGGGGCGACGGTCTGCAGGCCACCGACAACTCCACGGTCGATGCCACCGGGGTCCAGGTCCGGCGTGGCCACACCGGCCTGGTCTACTCCGGCTCCAGCGGCACGGTGGAAACCTGCGAGATCCGCGAGGTGCACGACGGGGTGGTCGTCGGGCTCGGCGCCAACCCGGTGATCCGCAAGACCACGATCGCCGGGTGTGACGGCCGCGGGATCTACATCTATCAGTCCAGCCGGCCCACCATCGAACACTGCGACGTCTCCGGCACCCGCGACGCCGGAATCGTGATCGCCAGTGGCAGCTCGCCGCACATCCGGGAGACCTTCGTCCACCAGACGACCGGCTCCGGCATCGTGATCGGCCCCGGCTGCACCAGGGTCGTCGTCGAGCAGTGCCGGGTCGAGGACACCGCCGAGCCGAAGGTCAGCCTCGGCGCGGGGGCACAGGCCACCGTGACGCTCAAGGAGAGCAACCCGGCACCCCTGGCCGGTTCCGGTCAGGACGCCGCCGAGTTGGAGCGGCTGCTCGCCGAGCTCGACGCGATGATCGGCCTGATCGGGGTGAAGGACGAGGTCCGGGCGCTGATCGACGAGATCCAGGTGAACGAGTGGCGGCGCAGCGCCGGGCTCTCGGTCGGCGCGGCCAGCCACCACCTGATCTTCACGGGGGCTCCGGGCACCGGTAAGACCACTGTCGCCCGGGTCTACGGCCGCCTGCTCAAGGCGCTCGGGGTGCTGCCGGACGGGCGGTTCCGCGAGGTGTCCCGGCGTGACCTGGTCGGCCAGTACATCGGGCACACCGCGGAGAAGACCACCTCGGTGTTCGAAGAGGCGATGGGTGGCGTGCTGTTCATCGACGAGGCGTACACGCTGTCCCGGGCCGGCGGGGCCAGCGCCGACTTCGGCCAGGAGGCGATCGACACCCTGGTCAAGCTGATGGAGGACCACCGGGACCAGGTCGCGGTGATCGTCGCCGGGTACACCCGGGAGATGCTCGACTTCCTGGACGCCAACTCCGGTCTGGCCTCCCGGTTCGCCAAGACCATGGAATTCGAGAACTACGGTCCGGACGAGCTGGTGCTGATCGCCAGCCGGATCGCCGAGAACGACGACTACGTGTTCGCCCCCGGTCTCGCCGAGGCGCTGCACGAGCACTTCTCGCAGATCGAGCGGGACCGCAACTTCGGCAACGCGCGGGAGGCCCGCAAGCTGCTCGAGGGGATGCGCAAGGCGCAGGCCGGGCGGCTGCGGGCCCTGGGCCGGATGCCCAGCCGGGACGATCTGACCGCGCTGGTCCTCGAGGATCTGTTGGCCGCGACCCGCTGAGCCGGCCGCTCCAGGACATAGAGTGGGATCGCTACCGGGCGCGTGGGGAGGCGAGCGGTGAATCCTGGCGAAGGTCAACCGGGGCAGGCGTACGGTGCCGCCGCGCCGTCACCGCCCGGCATCCCCCAGCACGTCGTCACTCCCCCGCAGGCGCACGCCACCGCCGCCGCCACTCCGCTGCGCCGGGTCGGTGCCCAGGCCCGCGGCAGCGTCCCGGTGCCCCCGTCCGGCGTGCCGCAGGCGTCCGCCGCCACGCCCCGGCAGATCGCCGCGAGCCAGGCCGACGCGGCCGCCGACGCCGGGGTCCGCGCGATCCCGCGCCGCGGCCAGGTCGGTCCGCTGAGCCTCACCCAGATCGTGGTCGCCGAGCTGTCCGTGCTGGCCACCGTCGCGGCCGCGCTGCAGGGTCCGCTGCCCGCGCTGATCGCCGGTGGTCTCGGGCTCACCCTGATCGTGGTCTTCTTCGCCCGGCAGCGAGGCCGCTGGTGGCTGGAGCACCGCCAGATCGCCCGCCACCATGCCCGTCGCCGCGCCGCCAGGTTGGCGACCGGTTCCGGTCCGGTTCTGGCCGCGCTGCGCACGATCGCTCCCGGCCTCACGGTCCGCGACATCGAGGCCCACGATGGGGTACGAGCGGGAGTCGCCAAGGACGAAGCCGGCTGGTTCAGCGTCGTCGCGCTGTCCCCGGCTGCCCCGATGCACCACGACGCCGCGCCGATCCCACTGGACGCGCTGGTCAGCGTGCTGGCCGCGACCGAGCAGCCGGGTGTGGTGCTGGAGCTGGTCACGCACACCGTGCCGGCTCCGAGCCCGGACGTGCACGCGTCGTCACCGGCCGGGTCGTCGTACCGTCAGCTGGTCGAGACGCTCAGCCCGGCGCCGGTCCCGGCGCACCGCGAGTCCACGATCAGCGTCCGGGTGGACGCCCGGGTCCTGGCCGAAGCGCTCTACGACCACACCGCCGACCTGGAGGCCGCGGCCGCGCTGGTCGCCGGCCTGGGGCGCAAGGTGGCGACCAGCCTGCGCCGGGTCGGCATCGACTGCCGGGTGCTGGACGCCGGTGAGCTGCTGGCCGTGCTGGCCCGGTCCTGCGACGTCGAGGCGGGTTCGCTGGCCGAGGGCTCCCAGGTCGACGAGGAGTGGACGCACTGGCGGTCGGCCCGGCTGGTGCACCGGACGTACTGGGTGAAGACCTGGCCGACGTCGGCCGGTGAGATCGGGTCGCTGTTCGCCTGGGCGGCCACCGCGCCGGCCGCGCAGACCAGTGTGGCGCTGGTGCTGAACGCCGCCGCCGACGGTGACGACGTGGCGGTGCGCGCGTTCGTGAGGCTGGCCACCCGGCCCGACGCCGACCTGGACGCGCTGGACCGGGTGCTGGTGGAGGGCGTGCGCCGGGTCGGCGCCGAGTTGCAGCCGCTGGACGGCGAGCACGGACCGGCCGTCTTCGCCACGGCACCGACGGGAGGCGGAGCAGGATGAGCCATCCGGACCGGGAGGACCCCTGGCGGCCGAACCCGCCCCAGGACGCCGCAGACGACCAGCCGCAGACCCCGCAACAACCCGGCCCGCTCCAGCCCGGCCCACCCCAGCCGGATCCGCCGCACCCGCAGGCTCCCCCGCTGGGGCCGTTCCCACCCCGGCAGGCGCAGTTCCCACCGGGACAGCTCGCCGCGCCGGGTCAATTCCGCCCGGCACAGCCCCCGCCGCCGGGACCAGCCGCGACGCCCGGACAGTTCCCGCCGGGGCAGGCCGCGGCGCAGGGACAGTTCGCGCCGGGACAGGCCGCGCCGCAAGGACAGATCCTGCCGGGGCAGGCCGCGTTGCAAGGGCAGGTCGCGCCGGGGCGGGCGGTGCAGGTTCCGGCGCAGCTGGGGGCGCGGCAGGACACCGTTGACGTGACCGGGCGCCGGCTGGGCGCGCCGCAGCTGACCGACGCCCCGCCGGCCGGCGCGCAGAGCCGGGCGCTCGCCGCGGCGCAGCCCGCATACGGCCCGCAGGACGACTCACCGCCGGACGAGCCGCCCGAGGAGGACGACGACACGCGCACCGGGCCGTCCGGGAAGACCTCGCCACTGCACATCGGCTGGCACGCGATCTCCCGGAAGACGCTGCGCCGGGTGACCGTGACCCCGTCGGCCGGCGCCGGGCTGATCCTCGGCCGGGACCGGCAGAACGCCCCGGTGCCGCTGCACCTCTTCGCACCCGAGCCGGTGCGCATCGCCCTGGTCGGCGGAGTGTGGGCGGCACAGTTGCTGATCTTCCGGGCGTTCGCACTGGGTGCCCGGGTGATCGTGGTGACCACCGAGCCGCGGGCCTGGGCCGGCTTCGGTGAACGCGCGACCGGCCAGTACAACCGGCTCACCGTACACAGCAGCGATCAGGGCGCGGCGCTCACCGGCACCGCGCAGATGCCCACCCTCGCGGTCTACGACCTGGGCCTGACCGGCCCGGCCACCGCACCGCCGCTGGGACCGTGGCGGACCCAGCTGACCATTCTGCGCCAACTGGACCGGCCCGGCCTGGCCGCGCTGCAGGACGCCCAGCTGACACTGCTGCAACGACTCGGGGGCGACGAGGCCGCGCTGGCAACGTCGACGCTGAAGCTGCGCCCGCACAGTGGACAGTTCCTGCAGTTCATGGCGGACGACATGCTCGCGCTGATCGGCGAGGGCACCGACCGGTACCTGTTCCTCGGCCAGACCCCCACCGAGCAGCAGTTCATCGGCCTGCCCCGCCGCTGACCCACCGCGGACGTCTGCCCCGCGCGGTCCGCCGGGACCCGCATCCGCGCCGCGGTCCGCAGTGGGCCGCGACCTCGCGCGAGACCACCACGGGACGCGGCTCGTAGCCTACGGACGGGCGCTCGGTATCCGTACAAAATGGGGGTTTGTCAGCGGACCGGTGGTGTCCAGGCGAGCTGGACCAGCCGCGCGCCGTGTTTTCGGGTGACCATCCAGGCTCGGCCCGGTGGCAGCGTCTGCGGTTTGATCGTGCCGAACAGTGGACCTTCCTCGCGGGGGCCGGACATCATCAGGCCGGGCGAGGCGAGCTCCCGGATCCGGCCGATGACCGGGTCGAACATGGCCCGGGCCGCGCCGCCGATCCGGCGGGTGAGCACCAGGTGCAGGCCGATGTCGCGGGCCTGCGGCAGGAATTCCAGCAGGGGCAGCAGCGGGTTCTGCGCGGCCGCGGCGACCAGGTCGTAGTCGTCGACCAGGACATACAGCTGCGGGCCCTTCCACCAGCTGCGGTTGTTGAGCATCTCCGGGGTGACGTCGGGGCCGGGCAGCCGCTCGCGCATCACCACGGTGATCTGGCTGATCAGATCCGCGGTCACCTGATGCGACGTGCCATAACCGATGGTGTTCTCGGCCGGGACACAGCCGAGCAGGCTGCGCCGCAGGTCGACGAGGAGGACCCGGGCCTCGGACGGGCTATTGCCGGCCACGATCGACGTGGCCAGGCTGCGCAGGAACGAGCTCTTGCCGCTCTCGATGTCGCCGAAGAGCAGCACGTGCGGCTCCGCGTCGAAGTCCAGCCAGACCGGCTGCAGGTCGGCCTCGGCGATCCCGATCGGGACGACCGGGCCGCGCGCCGGCGGCAGCGCCTCGAACGGCAGCTCGAGCGGCAGCAGGCGGACCTTGGGGGCGGGCGGGCCGGTCCAGTGCTCGGTGGCGTGCTTGACCAGCTCGGCGACCGCGGTGGACAGGTCGTCGGCGCGCTGCTCGCGGTCGATCCGGGGCAGCGCGGTGAGGAAGTGGTGCCCTTCCGGGGTGAGGCCGTGGCCCGGTGACTGCTCCGGCACGTTCACCGCCTCCCGGCGGTTGATCAGCGAGTCGGCGGGCTCGCCGAGGCGCAGCTCGATCCGGGTGCCGAACACGTCGCGGACCTGCGGGCGGACGTCCATCCACCGGTTGGTCGCGGCGACCACGTGCACGCCGAACCCGAGACCCCGGTTGGCCAGCTCGTTGACCGTCGGCTCGAGGTCCTCGAACTCGGCCCGCAGCGTCGACCAGCCGTCGATCACCAGGAACACGTCGCCGAACGGGTCCTCGGCGAACCGGCCCTGCGCGCGGGCCCGCCGGTAGGCCGCCATGCCCTCCACGTTCTGCTGGGCGAACAGGTCCTCCCGGCCGCGCATCAGCCCGTGCACCTCGGCGATCGTGCGCCGGACCCGGTCGGTGTCGCGGCGGGTCGCCATCCCGCCGACGTGCGGCAGGTCGGTGAGCGCACTGATCGGGCCGCCACCGAAGTCGAGGCCGTAGAACTGCACCTCACGCGGGGTGTGGGTGAGTGCGAGGCTGGTGATCAGGGTGCGCAGCAGGTTGGACTTGCCGGATTGCGAGCCGCCGACCACCAGCAGGTTGCCGGACGCGCCGGAGAGGTCCAGCCACATCGGATCACGGCGCTGGTCGAACGGCTTGTCGACGACACCGACCAGGGCGTGCACCGAGCCGAACCGCTCGGCCGCGTCGACCATCAGCCCGCGGTCCGGCATCGAGATCACCGGCGGCAGCATCTGGCCCAGGGTGGGCGCCTTGTCGAGCGGGGGCAGCCACACCTCGTGCGCCGGGGCGCCGCGGCCCTCCATCTGCCGGGCCAGCACGTCCATCAGGGTGTCGCCCTGAACCTTCTCCTCGACCTCCTGGCCTTCGCCCTCCGGTTCCGGCCGCTCGTCCCTCAGCGGCGCGGACCAGTACGTGCTGAAGTCCCGGATCGGGCTGCCCGCCCGGGTGCCGCCGGCCGCCACGATGCCCTCCCGGCGGACCGCGCCGGACACGTACGCCGCCTTCAACCGCACCAGCCCGTCGGTGCCGGCTCGCAGGTAGCCGTGCCCCGGGTGGTGCGGCAGCTCGTAGGCGTCCGGCACACCGAGCACCGCCCGGCTCTCCATCGACGAGAACGTGCGAAGGCCGATCCGGTACGACAGATGCGACTCCAGCCCGCGCAGCCGCCCCTCCTCGAGCTTCTGCGAGGCGAGCAGCAGGTGGATGCCGAGCGACCGGCCCACCCGGCCGATCTGGACGAACATGTCGATGAAGTCCGGCCGGTCGGCGAGCAGCTCGGAGAACTCGTCGACGATCACCACGAGGCTGGGCAGCGGCGCGAGGGGCACCCCGGCCGCCCGGGCCCGTTCGTAGTCGCGCGCCGACGCGTAGTTGCCGGCCTTGCGCAGCAGCTCCTGCCGCCGGGTCAGCTCACCCTGGATGGCGCCGAGCATCCGGTCGACCAGCGGCTGCTCGTCCTGCAGGTTGGTGATCATCGCGGCGGTGTGCGGCAGCCGGTCGAGCGAGGCGAAGGTCGCGCCGCCCTTGTAGTCGACGAGCACGAAGTTGAGGATCTCCGGGTTGTGGGTGAGCGCCAGCCCGACCACCAGCGTGCGCAGCAGCTCGGACTTGCCGGAGCCGGTCGCGCCGATCAGCAGGCCGTGCGGGCCCATCCCGTCCTGCGCGGACTCCTTGAGGTCCAGCTCGACCGGACGGCCGTCGACGCCGATGCCGATCGGCACCCGCAGCCGGTCCCGGTTGGGCCGGCCGGCCCAGAGCGTCTCCAGGTCCACCTGATAAGGGTCGTCCTGCTCCAGCAGCTCGGCCAGCCCCATGTCCTGGGAGATGGCGGGCTGGTCGCCGAACGTCGCGGCGGACAGCCGCAGCGGCGCCAGCTCGCGGGAGAGCACCTCGATCGCCGCCGCCCCGAGCGCGTCGGCCCGGCCGACCTCGGTGGAACCGTCCATCGTGGTGCCGGTGACCGTGCCGTCCGCGGCGATCTCCAGCACCACCGAGCTGTCGTCGAGCAGCCGGGGCGGCGGGACGGACAGGTCGAGGATGGTCACCCCGGCGACGCCGCCCTCGGTCATCAGGTGATCAGAACCGGCCGTCGACCCGCCGTCGATGATGACCACGACGTGCGGGCCGCCGGGCGCCGGGCCGGACGGGTCGAACCGTGGCCGGTTGACCAGCACGTCGTCGAGCATCGCCTCGAGCGCCGGCACGCTCGGCGCGACCAGCCGGACCGGGCCGACCGCGTCGGTCTTGTCCGGGTGCTGGGCGTGCGGCAGCCATTTCGCCCACTCCCACCGGGCCCGCTGATGATCCGGCACGCAGACGCCGAGGCGCAGGTCGTCGGGGGCGTGGAACGTGACGATCTGCGCGGCCAGTGCCCGGCAGAAGTCCTGCACCGCGGCGTCGGCGCCGCGCAGGTAGATGTGCGAGAAGTCCCGCAGCGCCACCGAGACCGGCAGGTCCGGCACCACCGAGTAGGTGTTGACGAACTTGCGCAGCGCCATCGCGCAGAGCGGCTCCAGCTCGTCCACCGGTTTGGTCTGCGGCGGGATCAGCCGGGTCGCCACCTCCTGGACACCGACCGCGATCCGGACCACGGTGAAGTCGGCGTCGTTGCGGCGCCGCTCCCAGAGCCGGCCGCTGTCGGCGAACGTCCACAGTGTCGCCGGGTCCGGATTGCGGTAATACAGCGCCTCGCGCTGCTGGCGGATCGTGCTGCGCAGCTGGGCCCGCAGCTGGGAGAGGTGGCGGAGGTACTGCCGGCGGGACTCGATCATCTCGCGCTTGCCCGGGCCCGAGGTGTTCGTCGCCATCATCGCGATCATGCCGAGGACGGAGACGCCGTACATCGCGCCGGCCACGTAGGTCAGCGGGCCGCCGCGCTGCACCCCCATCATCAGGCCCATCGCCGCCGCTCCGGCGCCCATCGGCAGCACCATGAGCATCCTGGTCCAGCCCTTGCCGGCCGGTGGCGGGATCTCCGGCGGCGGGTCGAGCAGCACCTCGCCGGAGGGCATCAGGGGCGCGGGGCGGCGTGGCGGGCGCTTCACGATGGTCACGGTCACGCCGGGCCTCCCCATCGCCGTCCGAATCGGGTCCTACCGCAAGAGAAGCAGGGCTTCACCCGGCGCGGCAACCCCATCCGGGTGCATTCACGGGGGGCGAATTCGGGTGTGCCCCCTGCTAGTTTGGTGACGCCGGTTCCATACAGGAGGTGACCGCGTGACTGCACCGGGTGGCCCCAGCCTCGCCCGCGTGACAATCGCCGCGCCGACCCGCCGGATGGACATCGCCCTGCCGGACAACATGCTCGTCGGCGAACTGCTGCCACATCTGCTCCGGCACGCCGAGGGCGCGTTGGGCGAACCGGCCGAGCGCAACGGCGGCTGGGTGCTGCGGCGAGCCACCGGCGCCGCGCTCGAACCGCAGCGCAATCTGGCCGCCCAGGGTGTGCGGGACGGCGAGTTGCTGCACCTCAAGCCGGCCCGGGAGGACTGGCCGGAGCTGGCGTACGACGATGTGGTCGAAGTGATCGCGAGCGGCGCGCGACGCGCCGGACGGTCCTGGGGTGCTGCCGCGACGCGCCGCTGTGGCCTGGCGGTCTTCACCGTGGCCCTGCTGGTCGGCCTGCTCGGTCTGGCGATCAGCGGCCCGGCCCGGAGCGTCGCGGCGATCGTCGCGCTGGCCGTCGCGCTGGGTCTGGCGGTGACCGGCATCCTGCTGTCGCGCGCGTTCACCGACGCGGGCGCCGGTGCCGTGGTCGCCGCGAGCGGCCTGCCCTACGCGTTCTTCGGCGGCGCCTGGCTGGCCGGCGCCACCGACCCGGCCCTGTTCGGCGTCGGCGCGCCCGCTCTGCTGCTCGGTTCGGCGGTGCTGCTGGTGCTCAGCGTGCTGGGCCACGCCGGGGTGGCCGGGCTGCCCCGGCTGTTCGTGGCCGGCATCGCGATCGCGCTGACCGGCCTGCTGGCCGCGCTGCTCACCCTCGCCGGGACATCGGGCGAGGGCGCCGCCGCGGTCGCGCTGACCGCCGCGATCGGCCTGCTGCCGGGATATCCGGTGCTGGCCAGCTGGATCGGCCGGCTGCCGTTCCCGGAGCTGCCCAACCGGGCCGAGGACATCCTCAAGGACAAGCCGATGCCGCGCCGGGCGGACGTCTTCACCGCCGTGGTCCGGGCCGACGAGGTGCTCACCGGCCTGCTGCTGGCCGCCGCGTTCAGCAGTGTCGTGGCGATCCTCTATCTGGGCCTGACCGGCCCGGACACGTCCACTGTGCTGCTGATCGTGGCCGGCACGACCGCGCTGCTGCTGCGCGCCCGGCTGCTGGCCACCCCGCAGCAGCGCGGCCCGCTGCTGGTGGCGGGCGTCGCCGGGCTGGCCGAGCTGGGCATCGGCGCGGTCCTCGGCGACGTGATCCCGGGTCTGCTGCTGCTGGCCGCCGCGCTGCTGGCCGGTGCGATCGCGCTGGCCGCCGCGGTGGTCTACAGCCAGCGCCCGCCGTCGCCGTACCTGGGCCGGGCCGCCGACCTGCTCGACGTGCTCGCGATCATGGCGTTGATCCCGCTGACCTGCGCGGTGATGGGCGTGTTCGACGACATCCGCGGGCTGTTCTCCTCGATCGGCGGGTGAGGTGCGATGGCGTCCCGGCGTGATCAGTTGCAGTCGTACCAGTTCCTCAATCAGCGGGTCATCTCGGCGTTCGTGATGCGCGAGACCGACCCGGCGCAGTCCCCGCTGCGCCGCGGGATCGGCGCGCTGTTCGGCGGCCTGATGGTGGCGGTGCTGATCGGCGCGGGGTTCGGCATCTACGGCATCCTCACCAAGGTCGGCACCGACCAGTGGAAGAGCGACGGCTCGGTGGTGATCGAGCGGGAGTCCGGCGCGAGCTTCGTCTACCTGCAGGGCCGGCTCAATCCGGCGCTGAACTTCACCTCGGCCAAGCTCGCCGCCGGGCGGCCCAACCCGACCGTCTACCGGATCGCCGCGAAAGCCCTCGCCGGTGTGCCCCGCGGGGTCACCATCGGCATCCCGAACGCGCCGGCGTCGCTGCCCGCGGCCGGTCAGCAGATCGGCCTGCCCTGGACGATGTGTGTGGTGCCGGGCGACGACCCGGCGTCCGCGCTGCTCGTCGGCTCGGCCGGCCCGGGCGGCACCGACCTGGGCGAACGCGGCCTGCTGGTGACCGACGGGGACAGCCAGCTCGTGTGGCACGGCCGCAAGCATCGGATCCGGGACGCCCGGACCACCCTTCCGGCCCTGTTCGGCGCGGTCGACCCGATCCCGGTCGGCATCGCCTGGCTGAACGCCGTGCCGGCCGGCGCGGACATCGCGCCCCTGCAGGTGCAGAACCGGGGCGAGCCCTCCGACGAGGTCGAAGGCTTCGCCAACGGTGACGTGCTGTCGGCCAAGGCCGGCGTCGACGGCAAGCAGTTCTACCTGGTGCTGCAGAATGGCCTGCTGCCCATCACCCCACTGCAACAGACCGTGCTGAACGCGAGTTTCCCGGCCGAGCCGAAGGACATCCCGAACTCCGTGGTCGCCAACTCTCCACCACTGAAACCGGCGGCCGGCAACACCCAGCCGGAAACCCCGCCGGAGCTGGCCGCAGTGGCAGCCGGCACCACCGCCTGCGCGATCACCCGGGTGGCCACCACCCCGCCGTCGATCACCGTGGGTGGGGCGGCAGCCGGGCTCGCCGCCGCGGTGCCGACCGCCGGTGCCGACGGCGGGCGCGCGCTGGCCGACGCGATCCTGGTACCGGCCGGCCGGTTCGCGCTGGTCCGGGTGCCCGGCTCGGGCGGCTACCAGGTGGTGACCGATCTCGGACTCCGGCACGCGGTGCCGAACGCTGACGCGCTCGGCCGGCTCGGCTACGCCCCCGCCTCGGCGACCGAGGTACCGACCGCGCTGGTCAGCGCGATCCCGCGCGGCGTCACCCTGGACCCGGCAGCCGCTGTGCGCCCGGCCTGATCACGGTTTTCTCTCCAGCAGCATCACCGGCGGACCCGGCTCGACCGGCTCGTCGTGCTCGGGCAGCGGCGGCGCCGTGCCGGGCCGCCAGTGCTGCCGCCGGCTCCGCCGGATCGCCGCGGTCACCATCAGCACCGCCAGCACCGCGACGGCGGCCAGAGCCGCGCCGGCGAACGCCATGGCCCGCCGCCGGTTCTCCGCGTCACCCCGGTCCGCGGACGGCGCGGACACCGCCGGCAGGGCCCGTCCGCGCTGGTCGGTGAGCTTCCCGGTGACCGCCGCCAACGGATTGACCACTCCGGCGCCGAACGCGTCCCCGGTGTCCGCCGGGCTGGCCGACGCGGTCAGCAGCCGGGTCAGGGCGGCGACCGGCATCCGCCCGGACCGGTTCCGGACCAGCGCCGCCGCCGCACCCACCTGACCCGCGGCCAGCGCCGTGCCGCTCGCCTCGACGAGTCCCCGGGCCGAACCGGTCCCGCCCTGCAGGGTGGGCACCGCGACACCGGGGGCGACCAGGTCGACGTACTCCCCGCGCTGTGACGCCGGGGAGATCTGACCGTTCTGGTCGATCGCGCCGACCCCGATCACGTCCGGGTAGGCGGCCGGGAACGGCGTCGGGTTGCCGTCCTGAGCGCTGCCCAGATCACCGACCGACGCGATCACCGGCACGTCTCCGCCGACCGCCGCCGCGACGGCGGCTCGCAGCTCGCGACTGTCCTGATAGGCCGGAACCGCCACGACGATCACGTCGGCGCCGTTCTGCCGGGCCAGGTCGATCCCGCTGGCCAGCGCCGCGGGTGCGGCGGTGTTCTCCGCCGAACCGGCGTCCGGCACCACGCGCACCGGCAGGATCGTTGCCCGGGCGGCGAGCCCGCTGACCGGGCTGTCGTCCGACGGATCGGCCGCGATCACGCCGGCCACCTGGGTGCCGACGCCGGTGCAGTCGGTGTTCGCGGCCGCTCCCCCGCCGACCGCGTCGACCCCGGTCAGCACCCGGCCGGCGAGCTGCCGATGATCGCCCCGGACGCCGGTGGCAAGGACCGCGACGGTGACGCCGCCGCCCCTGGTGAACGCGCTGACCGCGTCGATGTCGAGCATCGCCCGGGGCCACGCCGTGGTCGCGACGTCGGTCGGGGTCGCGCAGTCGGCCGCGAGCGCCGGTGCCGGGGCGGCCACCCCGAGCAGACCCACGGCCAGCACGATCGCCACCCGCCGGTTCATTCCGGCTCCTCCGCCTGACCGAATCCGAACAGCCAAGGCACCTGCTCCGGCCCGAACTCCAGCGGGTGCTCCCCGTCCGGGTCGATCGCCATCACGAAACCCTCCGGCCAGCAGGCCACCACGAAGGAGAAATTCATTTCAGCGTACGGAGGGGGAGCCGGGTGGCTGGCCAGCAGCGACTCGAGGGAGGTGAACACCTGGATCTTTGTTGCCGATGCTCGTCTCCACGGGAAGCCCGGCTCCGCGATCTCCTCGAACTCGACCGGCCGGGTGGTCGGCACCAGCACCGTCGCGTCGAGCAGCCGTTCCATGAGGCCGTACACGTCACCGGCCCGCGCGGCGGTCGCCAGCGCCGCGTCCGGGTCCGGATAGTGGCCGGCCGCCTGCCGGGCGCGCAACTCGTCCTCCGCGGCCACCGCCTCACCGGCCGCGGTGACCAGTTCACCCAGGACCGGGACGGCGAGGTCACCGACCGCGGCGTCGGCAAGGCTCTCCACCGGCAGGTAGGCGTCGATCGGCGTACCGGGGTTGACCGCGAGCCGCCAGTCCGGATCCGGCCACTTGCGCCGCAGCTCGGCAAAACTGGTGACGGTGTACCCGTCGACCGCATGCCCGAACCGCCGCCCCAGCGCCTCCACCGATGTGAACACCGGCAGGAACACGTGCCCGAACGCATGCACGGTGACAAACCGCTGCTCGGCCGACGGATCCCCGGTGAGCTGCGGCAGATACAGGTCAGCGACCGCGATCAGCTGAAAATAGGTAGCCCGTTCATCGGCCACCGCGGCCAGCACCATGGCCTCTTCCACCTCATTGGCCGGCACCCAGCCATCACTCCCGGTCACGCCGACCTCCGAAGCGTTCCGAGCAGAGCCCACCAAACCGCCGGGCCCGGCGGTCCGCCCACTCCCGACCACCGTCCTTCACACCCATCACCCTATCGATACTGGTCGCTTTACAGGTCGAGCGGCTGACCGGTCTCCGGGTCGAGACCCATGATTTCGCGAGCCCGCACGGTGTACTCCCAGTCCGCCTCCGGCGACGCCTCCACGTCGACGTAGTGCTGGTTGTAGTCGGAGTCACCGGGATAGCGCTCCGGACGGAACGGCGTGCTGCCAGCATGTTTCGCCTGCCACTCGGCGTGCCAGGCACCCAGAGCCCGCAACCGCTCCGCCCGAGTCGGCGGCGGCTCCCGCCCAGGCACGCTGACCTCCTGAACCCGCCCGGATCCCACACCGGCAGCAGCCACCTCGAGCAGCCCGCGGGCCCGATCGATCACACCGGGCAACACCTCCTCCGGAAAGCAGAACGCGCGCTCACGGATATGGAAGAAGAACTCGTCCTCGGGCGGATCTCCGGTGGATAGCACCCGCTGCGCGATCGACTCCGGCCAGACCCACATTCCATCCGTACGAAAATCGCCGTCTGCCGTGGAAACCACCAACGGTGCCCCGGCAAGAAAGGCCACGGTCTCCGCTCGTGCCTCGTCGTCGAGCCGCTGATACGCGGATCCGGTTCCCGGCACCGCCACCCGAAGCAGGCAGTCACCCGACTGCTGGCGATCCAACGCCCGCCGCACCGCCCGGAACCGCCGCTGCGCCACGCTCGCCAGTGCGGATGGCAACAACGGGCCCAGCAGTTCCAGCGTGCCCGGCAACTCGCCGCGCTCAGTGCGGGCCAGCATGTCCGACGGTTGCCACTCTCCGTCACGGCCAAGAATCTCGTCGACCGACCCGACCTCCGAGGTCGTGCGCCGAAGGACCCAGGATGGATCGGAGAGCGAGTCTCCGGGACGCAGCCGACCGAAGTAGACCGGCTCGGCGTCAACCCGATCAGTCATCGTCGCCTACCTAACTGCCCACAACGCGGGGCTCGATGATCCAGGTGGGCCCCATGTCCAGGGGTGCGCGATATCTGGGCGAGAGCACGATGAAAGTGACTGCTCCCGGTTCAGCGAAGACCGACAGGCGAAATTCTCCACGGGCGGCTTCCATGTGCAGCTCTCCAGGACTGTCTCTGTGCGACGCAACAACCCAACCCCGCTGCGACAACTTCGGCGAGACCGCTGCGATCTCCTCAGCCGGCGGCACACTATCCGGGAAGCCGGGAAAAACCATGAAGTTGATGCGGAAGCCCCACAACTCCTCGTGCTTCTGCACCGCCCCACGCGAAAACCGCATCGGCCCCTCCACCGAGTTCACCTGCGTCGGAGCATTCGGGAAAGCCTCCGCGGCGGCACCTTGCAGGTCGGCGAAGGCCGCATCCCGTTCCCGCTGGATCTCGGCCATCATCGCGTCCCAGCCCGGCGGTGGCACGTAGTCCTGCGGCACGCTCCGTACCGGCAGCGGGACACCGTCCACTACATGTCGCTGACGGAACTGGTCCCAGGTCGGCAGGGCGCCACCGACATAGCCAGCGGACCCCTCGACGCGCAGGACCTCTCGGATCAGATTCCGATCGGAGAAGAAGCTCGACGCCTCCTGTCGCGCCGCCAGCGCCAGCCAGGGTCGCGAGTATGCCCGGTCGGCGATGTAGAAGGCGGCGCTCAGGTCATCCGGGGCCTCGCCGTAGCGATACACCGTCACCCAGTCCGGCATGGCCGCCCGGAACGAACTGTCCCACCACCAGTGTGAAACCGGCACAAACGCCGGCACATCGTCCGGTTCGGCCGGACCGTATTTGTCGAGCAGGTCCTTCGTCGCGGCGTCCGCTTCAGCAAGAACCCTCTCGTCGACCAGTCCCGCCGCCGCAGTGTCCGCAAAGTCGTCATGCAGATACTGCAACCCTGAGCGAATCCGCAGGGCAAGCTCCAGTTGCTCGTCAGAGGCTTCCTCGATCTCGTCGACCTGCCAGTCGGCCGCCGACGTCGCGTCGAACCGCAGCCGCTGCAACTGAGCGATCGCGGTAGAGAAGAACCCTGCACCTCCCATTACGTCCCGAGGACCGGCATCGGGATACCGGGCATGCAGATCAACCAGCAGAAGGAAAAAGTCCGCAATCTTTCTACGGACCCGCGGGTCGCCCGGTACACCCGTTTCGAGGGCCTTCAACGCGAAGCCCTGCAGATCTTCCACTGTGAACTGACGACTTGTCATCTTCCGGGCTCCGCTCTTCCGTATGTTGCGACCACGGCTGATCCGTCATCACCGAGGTACACCCTGGCTCGCATCGTGTACTGGGATCCCAGGATCGCCCTTCGGTAGATGACTGCCGTGCTTTCCCCCTCGACGGTAGGTGGCTCGACTGTGATTTCACCGATGAGAAGGGTCTTCAATAGGCTCTTTGTATAGATATCGATCGGTTCGCCGGCAAACATGTCCTCGTCGGGAAGTTCCTTGAAGTGCTTGCGGACGTGATAGGCCTCCGCTTCGGGCATCTCCCATGGCGGGTGCTCGATCCCGACAAGCCTGGATGCAACTAGATCGGGATGCACCTGCTCCGGCAGACCGATCGAATGAGGCTTGCCAGCGAGATACTGAAGATCATATTCAAGGTCGGACTTCAGGCGCGCTATGCCTTCATCAGAATCCATCGCCTTGGTCGCAAGCTTTTGGCCCTCGGTCTTGAAGCCTCTCGGGTCGATCCCGGGATCCTCTCTACGAGCCGACTCGTAGAGAGCCTTCTCCCGGTCGCCCGCCATCTCATTCCACCGAGCCCGTGCAAACTCGACACGATTGGCGAAGACGCGCACGTCACCATCAGCCTGATCGGAGGCCCATCCGAAGACTCGCTTCCGAAGTTCGGATGTCATCTTATTTGGCAGATGACTCAAGGCCTCCGCGGCTTTGCCTCGGTCAAGCCCGTTCAGGCCTTCGAACATCGCATTCTCTACCAAGTCGTTCTTCACAAGAGATTCCTGAAACCGCTTGTCCTTTCCTTGTTGGCGGATTTCCTGTTCAGCGTCCCGCTTGGCAGCGTCCCGCGCAGCCCGGGACTCAGCGTCAGCGATCGTCTCCGACCTGGACTCCAGCTGGTCGAGAGCCGCCGCCTCCCGCACCATCTGATCAATCGCGCGCGCCTGCTCGGACGACAGGTCATCCCCGAGCGATCGGGACATCACGTCCTTCAGGTCCGCCGCGAGCCCCGCCCGTTCGGTCCTCAGCTCCAACTCGTACGTGTGTGAACGCCCCTCGACCTCTGCCCTGATGATCACTGAGATCCCTCGCTCGGCAGGTGAGCGAAGACCCGGCCGCGGATGGGCATAGGTGTTGTCGACATGCAGGATGCGACCGCCGTCACCGACCCCGAACCGCGCCCGCACGTTCTCGTAGACGGCGTCCAGGACAGTCATGTCCGACACGGTCAGACGTACCGTCACCGGATCGAGCACGTCGCCCACTCTCGCCTCAGGCCGGCCCGGTTCGGTCCAGCTGCCCTTGACGAGTCGATCAACCTCCGTATGCAGCGAGCTGGCGTCTCGCGACCGGATGGACAGCCTCACGTCGCCACCGGCCTGCCGAGCCGCCTCTCCCCCGACGGTCGACGCCTCGGCCTCGGCCACCGGTGCCAGGTCATGCTCCATGCGAGCGGCATAGTCCGCTACCAGCGCGCGTTGCCCGGCATCTGGGTGAGGTCCGACATCTCGGGCGGGATCGTCCGCCCGAATCATGTCGGCGAACTCCCGAGCACGATCCGCGCCGCTCCCCAGCCGGTTCACGTGGTCGGCCACCGGCTCGAACAGCCGCCCCGCACCCGGATTGAGCTGGTTGAACTTCTCCAACCAGCCTCTGCTCGGTTCGAGCGCGTCTCCCGCCGCGAGTTCCGCCAGTGCTGCCGATGTCCGGTCAAGCTCCCCGGGAGTATTCAGCCGTGGAGCGAGATCGGAACCCGCCGCATCCCGCTCCATGACTCGGCCGATGCCATCAGCAAGATCATTGCCAAGTCGCGGCCGAAGATGGTCAGCGATCTCCTGACCCGACAGCGTGCTCGTCGAGTGATCCGGCACCTGGCGGGTGCCCTCCGGAGGCGTATCCGCAGGCGCCGAGTCCACCAACGGATCGCCGTCCCTCGGACTCCCAACAAGTTCGTCCTGCTCATAGCGGCCCGGATTCAGCGCCCGGTCAATCCGGTCCCGCATCTGCTCCCGGTCAGCGTCGGTGTAGCTCTCCCCGGTGTCCCGGAACGGGTCGTACTCCTGGCCGGTGGAATCCGCCTCCCGCCGTGCAGCCGCATACGGCTCCGTCTCGGAATGATCGGCAGGCTCTCCATCGCCGCGTTCCGGACCATGTAGATCTTCCGCGCGACGAGGAGAATCATGTGGCGTAGCCAACCCGGCATCCGGCTTGGATTCCACCACTGAATCCAGGCCGTCCCGGATCAGGGCATCGGAGCGCGAGTGCTGATCCGTCCTGGCGACAGATGCCGCCGGCTCCGCCCTCAACGGTGCCTCCGGACGCATCTCCGGAACCTTCGCGCCGTGCCAGCCCGACCCCAGCATGGCCCGCTTGCCGATCCACGTCGCCGAGGTGCCTCCCTGGTCGGTCCGCCCGACCTGGCTGATCTCGTGAGGCGTCGGAAAGCGCGGACTCCGGTAAGGCAAGGATCGTCCCCGGTCCAAGACAGATGACGCTTCGTCCTTCTGACGGGACATGCCCTCGAACGCCGACGCGGCATCCGGGTAGCCGTGCTTGGCGATGATGTTGCCGACGGTCTCCCACGCGCCTCGGCGAGATGTGGAGACCAGCAGATCAAGGTCCTTCTGGAGATTCCCCACCGCCGCCTCTAGCCGGCTGAGGACGTCTTTCGCCTGATAGTCGGAGTTGTTGTGCCAGTCGTAGCCGGCCCGGGCCCAGGCGTAGCCGCCAACCGATTTGCCCGCCTGAAGAACGATCCGATCGACGCCGGATTCGACATACCAGCCCTCCATGTGATCGTTGAACGCCCGACCGAACCCGAGGTTCTGGTACTCCGGTTTCACGTCGAACCTCAGGTGCTGGACCTCGATACCTCCGGTGCTCCGGTCCACGCCGATCCGGCGGTCGATGACGCCGACCTTCTCACCGGTGGCGGGGTCGACCACCGACATCGCGACGTCCAGCGAGCGGCTTCCTGCCCGGACGTGGTCCACGCGGACGTCCAATCCGGCGAAATCACGCCCGGACAGCTCCCGGGCGAACTCTCGCCTGACGCCCTCGTTCCATTCCGGGCTCGCTTCCATGGCTTCAGAGAAGAAGTCACGCAACGGCGTCCGCGGCTCCCCCGGCCGCCTCGGCTCCGGGCCATCCGGATCGTGTCCGGCCGGATGATCGTTCTCCGGACGCTCGACCTGGTCCCCATCTCGACCGGCATCGGCCCGCGACTGGTCAACGGCCTCTTCCGGCCTCACTTCCCGATCCTGCCGGCCCTGTTCGTGCGCCGCCCGTTCCGGGCTCGTCGCCTCGTCAGGCCGCGGCGTCATATGGTCCGCTGCCTGGTCAGCGACGTCGTCGACGGTCCGCGCGATCTCCTCACCCGGCTTCGGTCGCGACCCGCCCGCCTCCGTGCGGTCGCTCAGATGCTCGGCCGCCCACCGCCCGTGCTGCTCCGGCCCACCCCGCGCCCGCAACCGCCCGTCGGCAAGGTCCGGGCCGAGCCGTTCCACCTCCGGCGGCTCCAGCCGCGCGACCTCGCGCCGAGGGGAGACCTCGGCAGGCCGCGCCGGCCCGTCCTCCCCACGCAGGATCTCCTGAATCCGCAACGCCTCCGGCAGCTCACCACCGGCCCGGCCAGGCAGCCCGCTGTCCGAAACAGCCCACTGCCCTGCGGCCCGATCAGCGGGCCTGGCGACATCACCCCCCGAAGCAGGATCACGGCTCCCAAGATCATGACTCGCCACCGGTCCGCGCCCGGCAGGATCGCCGTCCGGCGTAGGGCCGCGCCCGGCGAGGCCGCTGTCCGGCGCCAGATCACGGCCATGACCACCCCCATCCCGTACGCCGGAATCGCCGCCGCGGGGGTCTCGTGGCTCGGTGTCGCTGCCCCGGTCCACCGCAACCGCGGTGTGCTCGGGTCGGGCCGAGGTCGGTGGCCCGCTGTCAGACGGCGGGTTGCCGTCCGCCGTGGGGCGATCGGTGCCGACGCTGTCCGGCCGAGCCGGGATGTGCTCGCCGTGCGGCGGTTCGCCGGCGCCGACGGCGGCTCGGGCCGGGTCTGGAGTGGGGTGGCTCAGATCCGGAGCGACGCGGGCCGGATCTGGCACAGCCCGGCTCGGATCGGGAACGGCTGCATTCGGATTCGCAGCAGCCTGGGTCGGATCTGTGCCGGTGGAGCGGGCCGCGATGGTCTCCGGGGGCCGACCACCGGCATCCGGACGGGCCGGCGTTTCGGGGCGGGGCGCCGGTGCTTCGGTTCGGGGAGCCGGTGCTTCGGTTCGGGGAGCCGGTGGTTCGGTTCGCGGGGCCGGTGCTTCGGTTCGCGGGGCCGGTGCTTCGGTTCGTGGGGTGGGGGCGCTGGTCGCCGCGATCGAGGCTGCGGCCATGCCCGTCACGTGGCCCGGGCTGGTGGTGGCCGGGTGCGGGGAGGGTCCGGTGGCCGGCGGGGGCTGGAAGCCCTCGCTCTGGCCGGAGCGTCCGCCGTTGTAGTCGGTCTGCCAGGCGAACTCGCCGTCGCTGGTCAGGGTGAGCTTCTCGTTGTGGGCCGCGCGGGCCGAGACGACGGTGAAGTCGCCCTCCCTCGCGCCGGGCAGCACCTGGATGTCCTCGCCGATCCGCAGGTGGCGGCCGCCCAGGTGTGAGCTCTCCAGGTGGGTCTGGCCGCCGAGGATGACGCCGGCCTCGGCGCCCTGCATCGCGCCGTGCCCGACCGCCGTCCAGTTGATGCCGTCGGCGCCGCCCATCTCCGTGCCGAGAGCGACCGCGCCGCCGGCCAGGGCGCCGCCGAACGCGTGGCCGAGCGGGCCGCCGAACATGCCGGCGCCGAACGCCGCGCCCTGCACCGCGCTGTTCCGGGCGTGTGCCCAGTCCATCTCGGTGCGGTTGCCGGACAGTCCCTGCAGACCCTGGCCGAGCACGTCGAAACCGCCCATGAACATCGCGCCGAAGCCGGCCCGGGTGCCGACGTACTTCGCGAACTCCGGGCCGAGGCCCTTCTCCGCGACCTGCCGGGCGGCCATCTTCTTCAGCTCGGCGAGCGTTTCCTTCTCGGCCGTGGTCGACGCGGCCTTCTGGGCGATCTTCTGCTTGGTCCACTTCTCCATGAGCTGCCGGCGGACGTCCCGGGCGAGCTCCCGTTGCAGCTCCCGCCGGGTCTGCCGGTTCAGGGTGCCGGTGATCCGGTCGGAGGCGAACCGGCGCAGCTCCTTCGCCGCGAGCTTCTGTGCCACCGCCTTGGAGATCCCCCGGCTGATCAGCGCGCGCGGGGTGACGTTGGTGAGCCCCTTGGCGATCGCCGTCTTGGCTGCCTGTCGCAGGGCGGCCGAGGACAGCTTGCCGCGGAGGGCTCCGGCGACCCGCGGAAAGACGTTGCGTCCTGCCGTGATCGCCCGGGGCACCCCGCGTCCGAGGGCGCCGGGCAGTCCGTGGAACAGGTTCTTCATCGACTTCAGCGACGTGCGCAGCGAGATAGAGGCAATTTTTCGTACGGTCGCGGCAGCCGCCTCCATCAGTCCCTTGCGGCACGTCGTGTACATCCCGGGTGCGAGGGCGAGCGAGCCACCGCCGGACGGGATCATCGCAACGATCAGCATGAACAACGAGGCGGCCAGCATCGCCAGGTTGACGAAGGCCATGAACTTCATCAGCTCGACCTCAAGGCCGACCTTCTGCACGCTCGCCTGCAACTGCTCGGCGCTGACGGCGGTCTGCCGGAGGCCGTCCAGGTAGTCGAACCACTGCTGGGCGAACTGCGCCGACGACTCGTCGCCGGTCCAGTTCTCCAGGATGCCGTTGGCCGCCTGGGCGATGTCCTCGTACGCGTCGTTCAGCGTCCCGGCGAGGTCACCCCACTGGGCGGCGAGGTCGTAGAGGTCGTTGGCCCGGGCCAACGGGAGCGCACCGAGCAGGATCTCGCCGACCTTGTCGCGGGCGCCCGGGATGTGTTCCTCGATCGACGTGAACCAGTCGAGGAAGGTGGTCAGGATCTCGTGATCGTCACCGCTGGACACGACGCCGCCTCACTGCGGATCGTGGTGGCCCGCCGCGGCGATGTCGGCGCCACCCTGCTGATCGGTGACGTCGTAGGTCGCCATCGCGCCGGCCACGTACTCGCCGATGTGGGTCAGCTGCTCGGCGCAGAAGAGCGCGGCCTCCCGTACGGCCTGGTTCACCGTCGAGGGAGTGCCTCGGACGCCGGTGGCCGGTGCGGTGTACTGCTCGTGGAAGTCCCCGGTGAACTCGTCGGGCGGGAACGTCTTCTCCCGCCGTTCGCGCTCCTCGATCGCCGGGAGGTGCGCCGCGACGGCCCGTTCGAGGGCCTCGCCCCGGCTCCGGATGCTGTTCGCGATGGTGACGATGTCCGCGGGTGACGTCCTGATCTGTACGAACTCACCCACGGCCGTCCTCCGCCCGGCCCCGCACATCGGCGTCGTGGCTGCCGACGAAGGTCCGTACGTCGGTGCCGGCCAGCGCCCGCAGGTCACCGGGGAGCACGTCGTCGAGCACCTCCGTGCTCTGCCGGCCGGCGTCCTCGATCGCGGCGCGCACGGTCTGCAGGATCGTCGCCGACAGCGCCTTCGAGTCCGGCCGGCGGAGCGCCCGCGGGTCGATCCCGAGCTCCATCAGGTGGCCCCGCGGCCCGACCACTGCCGTGATCAGTCCGTCCGGTGACGAGGCCGTACCGGTCACCGACAACATCCGCCGCTGTATCTCGGGCAGTTCGGAGGTGGCTTTGCGCAGGTCGGAAACCATGTGGTGCAGAGCGCTCCAGTCGGGGCGCCCGGGTACGTCCGCCATCAGCTCTCACCTCTCGTCCAGCGGCCGCCGGTGGTCACCGGCGGCCGGTGCGACTCACATCCCGGCAGCGATCTGCTGGTCGATCTGCTGCATCCGCTCGGCGGACGTGCCGAGCTTGACGCCGACGCTGGACAGCGCGGCCTTGATCTCGGTGGCGCCCTGGTTCCACTTCTGCCGGGCCTCGTCGCAGGCGGTGCCGGCCGAACCGGTCCAGTCCTGCGCGAACAGCTGGGTGAAGGCGGTGTAGAGGTCGTTGAGCTGCTGGTCCATCTGGCCCTCGTAGGTGCCGATGGCGGCCGCGACGTCGTTGATCTGGCCGAAGTTGTAGGTGATGCTCATGATTCGCCTCTCCGAAGAATCTGCGGTCAGCCGCGCAGGATGCTGATGACGGAACTGTCGCCGGTGGCGGCGGCCGCGGAACGGATCTCCTGCGCCGCGTCCTCGTCGTGCGCGCCGTACTGTTTGGACGCGTTGCTCATCTTCCCGGCGAGCTCGTCCAGCGCCCTGATGATCTTGGTGAGGCCGTCGTTCAGCTGCACGGAGACGTCCTGGAGCGCGTTGTTCGCGGTGCCCTGGAATCCGCCGCCGCCGAGCGACTGGATGCGATCGAGCAGCTGGGCCATCCCCCGGGACACGTTCTGCCCGGTGTCCTCGCACCGCTGCGCCATCGCGTTGAGCTGTTCCTGAGTGGCATGGACCTGGCCCATACCCGGAGTTCCTGACAACGTGGTTCACCCCGATCCTCGAAGGTGGCGCACTGTGTTCCGAAGGTAACCAAGAGCAATAGTTCGGGCTACCCCGCCCGTTGCGCCGTGTGGGCTATGTCAGGTCGTACACCAGGTTGCCGGGTTCGGTTCGAACCTCCACATCGGCCTTGCGCCGAACCGGATCCGGCCACCCGGTGTACTAACCTCCGAAGGCGGCCACGCGGCGGAAACCGGGGAGGCGCAATGAGCGACATCGATCCGTACGCGGAGCAGACCGCCACGAACACGCAGGCCGACTGGCTCGGCGGCGGGCCGCCGCTGAAGGTCGACCTGCAGGGCCTGCGGGCGTACGCGAAGCACATGGCCGATCAGCAGCTCGACCTCGGAGCCCGTGGCGCGCACCTGAGCCGGCTGATCTCCATGCCGAACGACGCGTGGACCGGTGACGTGCTGGGTGAGGCCACCGCGGCGAAGTCGATGCTCACCGCGAACGGGTCGGAGTTCCTGGTCTATCTCGGTCAGCTGGGCAAGACCCTGCACAACGTCGGGATGGCGGCGCAGACCGTCGCCGACTCGTACGAGGCGAACGACGCCATGTCGGCCGCGTCCCTCAACGACGTGCTCTTCGCGTTCGGCGACAAGAGCGTCCCCCGGCCGGACGGGCTGCCCTCGAGCATCGGGAAGACGTACGCGGAGCAGCTGTCCGAGCAGAAGGGCAAGCCGCTGAGCGCCGGGAGCGAGCTGTGGACCGACGACGGGGAGGCCAAGCAGCTCGGCCCGAACCAGACGCTGCAGACCGCCACCGGGCCGAACGGCGAGCGGCGCGAGATGGTCACGGTGACCGTCCCGGGCAACGGCACGGTCGTCAGCACCACCGTCTACAACGCCAAGGGCCACGTCGTCGCGAGCGGCTCCACGCACACCGTGGTCAGCTTCGACAGCCGGACCGACACGCAGACCACCACCACGCGGTCGTTCGACGCCAAGGGCAAGCCGACCGGCGGCAGTGTCGAGACCACCTCGTACACCTCAGGGGGTGAGGTCCGGCATCAGGTGGAGGACACCTTGAACGCCAAGGGCGCCGTCACCAACCGGAAGATCACAGATCTGGACCCGGGCGATCAGGTGGTCACCGAGACCTCGGAGAAGAGCGTCCGCGACGACAAGGGACACGGCACCCATCTCGAGGAGACCGACCGGCTGACGATCGGCACGCAGACCGAGGGCCAGCCCGGCGTCGTCGAGCCGATCGCGGTCAGGTACGACCCGTACTACGACGAGGTGACCGATTAGCCATGGCGAACTACTTCGGTTTCAGCGCCGACCCGAACTACGGGTACAGCCCGTACAGCGGGTACACGCACTACAAGACGTACGAGCCGGCCGACGCGGCGTTCACCCCGAAGGCCGGCGAGGGCAACGAGCTGACGTTCGAGGCCGTCCAACGCAAGATCAAGAACATGCATCCGGAGGACATCGCCGCCCTCGCCGACCAGTGGGACAACGCGGTGACGTTCCTCGAGGACGTGAAGTCGTTCGTGGCCGGGCGCAGCACCGCGCTGCAGGACGAGTGGACGTCGCCGAAGGCCGCCGCCGAGTTCCTCAAGCGCGGGCCCGGCGAGACGCTCGGTTACCTCGACATGTGGATCGCCGCCGCGCAGACCAACCGCACCGCCCTGCGGCACCTGGTGACCATCACCCGGGAGGCCCGGCAGAAGATGGACCTGCTGGAGGCGGAGTACCGGCAGAAACTCACCGAGACCGGCGACCTCGGCTTCTTCGAGCACCTCGGGGCCTGGGTCACCAACGGCCAGGGCTGGGACGCGGCCGGCAAGGAGGAGATCCACGCCGACGTCGACCAGGTCGCCCGGGAATACCGGACAAAGGCCCAAGATCTGGCGTACGACTACGGCAACCAGTACTTCGACTACCTGGCCACGCTCTCCACCGGGACGGGGCCGCCGGTCCAGCCGATGAACGCGGTGCTGAACAACCCGGGCAGCCCGTCGTTCCTGACACCGCCCGGCCTGGGCTCGGCGCCTCCGCCGCCGGTCGTGGCACCCGGTCTGCCCCTCCCGCTGCCGCCACCGATCAACGTCTCGAACCCCGCCCCGCCCTCGCCGAACACACCGGGGCAGCCCGGCACGCCGCCGCCCGGGACCGCCCTCCCGAATCAGCCGGGTGCGCCGCCGGTGGGCGCTGCCGGGCTGCCCCCGGGCATCCCGGTGCTGCCCCCGGGTGTGCCCGGCCGGCTGCCCGGTGGTCTGAAGCCCGGCCTGGCCCCGCCCGGGCTGGGCCCCGGCGCCACCGGGGTGCGCCCCGGCACCACCACACCGGCACTCCCGCCCAACCCCGGCCAGCTGGGCCGGAACTCGTTCGGCCGGGGCACCGCCCCACCGCCCGGGCTGGGTCAGCCGCCGGGTCGCACGCTGCGCCGCGGCACCCTCAACCCGGCCGGGACCACGTCGCCGCCGGCCGGACGGCTCGGCGACCGGCGACGCGGTGACGCGGCGACGCGGGTGCCCGGCGCCCCGGTCGACGGCGAGAAGACGTTCGGGCGGGGACCGGGCAGCTCGGCTCCGCCCGTACTGAAAAATCCGGCCGGAAACCGGGAGCGGCGGCGGCCCGGAAGCACCGAAGACCTGCGCCCGGACGCGAAACGCGGCAGCGATGCCGCCTACCGTCCGGACGGCACCACCTCGCCGATGGTGAATCGGCCCTCCGGGCCGGCACTGCCGCCACAGCCCGCCCGGCGGCGCGGCGAACCGCAGGACGACCGGCGCCCGAGTCCGTGGGCCGACTATTTCGGTACGGAACAGGCGCGGGCCGGCGCCGGCTCGGGCACGCTCGAGGCGCCGGGGACACCGCCGGCCGGGTCGTTCGCCGCGGGGCTCGAGGACGTGCCCCGCTGGCTGCGCAGCCAGGCCGCGACCCGGTCGCGTGAGGCACCGCCGCAGCACCGGCCGGGAACCGTCGCGCCCGAGCTCGGCAAGCGCCGCACCAGCAGTGACGCGGTTCCGGCCCGGCACGACGACGAGGCGGACGCTATCGTCACCGACGAGCGGGCGTTCGAGGTGCCGACCCCGGGCGGCGGCGTGATGACCGGCCGCAGCGACGAGCCACCCTACGAGCCGGAGATCCGCCGCATCCTCGGCGGCGGCCGATGACCCGCACCGGAGAAGAGGAGCGACGATGAAGGTGGGCACGCCGGCGAACTACTACGTCCGGGTCACCTTCGCGGGCGCGGAGGGACCGGCCGAGGACGCGCACCTGCACCGGGGCAGTTACGCCGTGGCACTGAACTTCGGCCCGGAGATCGCCTTCCTCGACGACCTCAGCGGCCTCGGCCCGCCGTGGTCGGAGGCCAACCTTCCGCCCGAGTCGGACGGCGAGCTCCGCGAGCCGGACCTGGTGCGCCTGCTGGCGCTGCTGCACTCCCGCTACACGGTGACACCGAACGCGGCGCTGGCCGGGCGGACCGAGCGGTTCACCCTGCCCTGGGGGTCCGCGGATCAGCCCGAGGGTGTGGTGTTCTACACCAGCCCGGCGGAGTTCGCGGTGCTTCTCGACGACCTGGAGGCGCTCGCCGGCACCGAGGCGGGCAAGGTCCATTCGGGAGTACGGCGGGACGATGTGCTGGGGCGGCCGGTGATCCGGTTCGTCGAGGAGCGGGTGCTGGGGTCGCCCTCGTGGCATCCGCGGGACGCGAAGAGCGTCGGGCGGTAGGCCGGGTCAGCCGCGCGGCTTGCCGGTCACGATCGAGCCGGCCACCCGATCGTGTAATCCCCGCCCGCGGTCGTCGGCGATCAGGGCCGGGATCAGCAGGGCCAGCAGGAGCGCGCGGTACAGACCGCGGAGCAGCCCGATCCGGCCGCCGTCCGGGTGGCCGACGCAGCGGATCCGGGCCAGGCGCATGCCGGGGGTCTCGGCGAAGAGCCCGATGAAGACGGTGTTCACCACGATCAACAGGGCGACCGGAGGCCATTGCACCTGGTACGGGCTGGCGTACAGACTGGCCACCAGCAGGCAGAGGATCCAGTCGATGAGCAGCGCGATCAGCCGCTGACCGCCGCCGGCCGGTTCCAGGTGGGCCGGGGCCGCAGGGGTGTCGTTCGCGGAAGCTGCCACGACCGCCGAGCGTACGCGATAGGTTCCTGGGGTCGCCTCGCGCTCGCGCCGTGCCTGATCATCAGAGTTACGTAACACGGCGGAAACAATAGGGATACGCCGGGGCAACTCCGTACCCATAACGTCGCGACCAGCCTTGCCAGGTGGCGGCCCATGCCGCCCGGTATCGGAAAAACTTGTGCCAGGAGGACGTGTGTTCGCCAATCCCGAGGAACTCCTGCGATACCTCAAAGACGAGGACGTCAAGTTCGTCGACGTACGGTTCTGTGACCTCCCCGGCGTGATGCAGCACTTCAACATCCCGGTGGAGTCGTTCGACGACAGTGTGGTGACCGACGGCCTCGCCTTCGACGGGTCCTCGATCCGCGGCTTCCAGGCCATCCACGAGTCCGACATGATGCTGCTCCCAGACGTGGCGACGGCGTTCATCGACCCGTTCCGGATCCAGAAGACCCTCGCGCTGAACTTCTTCATCCACGACCCGTTCACCCGCGAGGCGTACTCGCGTGACCCGCGGAACGTGGCCAAGAAGGCCGAGGCGTACCTCGCCGCCAGCGGCATCGCCGACACCGCGTACTTCGGCGCCGAGGCAGAGTTCTACATCTTCGACTCGATCCGCCACGAGACCTCCGCTCACCAGGCGTTCTACTACATCGACTCGATCGAGGGCGCGTGGAACTCCGGCCGTGAGGAAGCGGGCGGCAACCTGGGCTACAAGACCACCTTCAAGGGTGGCTACTTCCCGGTCTCGCCGGTCGACCACTACTCCGACCTGCGCGACACCATGGTCCGCCAGCTGATCGACACCGGCTTCACCGTCGAGCGCTCGCACCACGAGGTCGGCACCGCGGGCCAGGCCGAGATCAACTACAAGTTCTCGACCCTGCTGCACGCCGGCGACCAGATGCAGCTGTTCAAGTACATCATCAAGAACACCGCCCGGGCCGCCGGCAAGACCGTGACGTTCATGCCGAAGCCGCTCTTCGGTGACAACGGCTCCGGCATGCACACCCACCAGAGCCTGTGGCTGGGTGGCGAGCCGCTGTTCTACGACGAGACCGGGTACGCCGGGCTGTCCGACATGGCCCGCTGGTACATCGGTGGCCTGCTGCACCACGCGCCGTCGCTGCTCGCGTTCACCAACCCGACCGTCAACTCGTACCGGCGCCTGGTGCCCGGCTACGAGGCGCCGGTCAACCTGGTCTACTCGCAGCGCAACCGGTCCGCCTGCACCCGTATCCCGGTGACCGGCAGCAACCCGAAGGCCAAGCGCATCGAGTTCCGCGTGCCGGACCCGTCGTCGAACCCGTACCTGGCGTTCTCGGCGCAGATGATGGCCGGCCTGGACGGCATCAAGAACAAGATCGAGCCCCCGGCACCGATCGACAAGGACCTGTACGACCTGCCGCCGGAGGAGTGGGGCAGCGTCAAGCAGGTGCCGGCGTCGCTCGACGGCGTGCTGAACTCGCTCGAGGCCGACAGCGAGTACCTCACCGCCGGTGGCGTCTTCACCGACGACCTGATCTCCACCTGGATCGACTACAAGCGCACCAACGAGATCGACCCGGTGCGCCTGCGCCCGACCCCGCACGAGTTCGAGATGTACTACAACGTGTGACGTTGGCCAAGGGCTTGACCAGCGGAAACACTCGCTGATCTGATCTTGGGCACAACTCGGGCACAACCTGAGGAACGGCGGTCATGCTCGGCTCCCAGCCGACGTGGCCGCCGTTTCGCGTGTGCCGAGCGCCCCGTCAACCAGTGACCGGGTACGGTCCAAAGCGTCCGGCCACTCGTGCACGTACTCGTTGAGCGTGATCGTCGGCGTCGAGTGCCCGAGCGCCAGCTGCACCGTCTTGACGCTCGCCCCGGCGTGGATCAGCAACGTCGCGTAGTAGTGCCGCAGCCCGTGGAACCCCCACCGCATCGGCAGCCCTACCTTGGCCCGCACCGGCGTCCAGGTGCGCGAGAAGGTCGACGCGATCACCGGGCCGCCGTCGGCTCCTCGGAACAAGAGCGCGGCGGGCCGACGGGTCGGCCGACGCGGGTCGGTGTCGTCGTCGACCTCCACGGGCTCCCCCAGCGTCTGCAGGTGCTCCCGCAGTGCTACTGCCACCACGTCAGGCAGCTCGACCGTCCGGACGCTCGTCTTGGTCTTGGGCTGCCCGAGGTACGGCGGACGCCCCTTGTGCGACTTGAGTTGCTGCCGGACCGACAGCTCCGCCGTGGTGAAGTCGATATCCCCCACCTCCAGGCCGAGCACCTCCCCCAGCCGCAGGCCGCAGCCGGCCGCGACGTAGACGGCCGCCGACAGCCGGTCCGGCATGAGCTCGGCCAGGCGGTGCACCTGCTCGGGTCCCGGGATCACTCGCTTACCGCGATCGATTGCGGGTAGCCGGATGTCGACACACGGCGAGCTCGCGATTATCCGGTCGCGCACGGCCGAGGCGAACATCGCGCCCAGGTAGCCGTACACCACCCGGAGCGTGGTCGGCGCGAGCACCAGGTTGCGGTCCTTCACCCACGCCTGCACCTTGCTCGGACGCACCTGTCCGACCTGCATGTGGCCGAGGCCCGGCACGATGTGCAGACGAATCGCGTGCTCGACCCGGATCGCCGTGCTGTCGATATGAAGCTGGTCATTCCGCCAACGCTCCGCAAGCGCAGCGACCGTTACCTGACCAGCCCGATCATCGATGTACTGGCCCCGGCTCAGATCTGCACGCACGTTGGCGTCGAACCGGTCGGCGTCGGCCTTCCGCTCGAAGAGCCGCTCCCGGCCCTCACCCAGGTTGTCCACCCACCGAGCGCGCCAGCGCTTGCCCCGGCCGTGCTTCTTCGACGGCAGGCGGGCACCGTCGGGGCCCCGCTCCTTCAAGTACCACAGATCGTCGACGGCCACGAATCACACCTCCCGCGAGGCGAGCCAGGTACGCACGGCCGCAGGGTCGTAGCGCAGGTGCCGCCCGACCTTGAAGGCCGGTGGACCCGCACGGTGATGCCGCCACTGGTAGAGCGTCGCGGTAGGCACCCGCAGAAAGGCCGAGACGTCGTCGATCGTCCACAGCCCTTCGATAGGCGTCGCCGGAACGGACGCTGTCGTCATCAATTCCTCACTCCAGTCCGAGGGCCCCAACAGCTGCTGTTCGCAGCAGCGCGTCAAGGCAGGCTTGACAGTTGACGGCCGTTCACGCGGCCAGCCTGGTCAGGTGCTGCCTAGCGGCGTTCTGGTGCTCTCGGGCCATCGCGGCGGAGGTGTTGGCGAGCATCGCGTCGGCGGCGGTGTGCCACCCGGCGCCCACGAACTGG